>NZ_JBWKDK010000049.1:0-29973 GCF_056436005.1 Streptomyces sp. NPDC043854 | reverse complement strand
TTTACACCAAACCCCCCACAAGGCCCCCCCCACCCCCCCCCCCCCCCCCCCCCCCCCCCCCCCCCCCCCCCCCCCCCCCCCCCCCCCCGCCCGTGCGTCGTGGCGGAATACCTCAGAAAAGACCGAGGGCCTCGGAGTCGTCCTTGTTCGGCTGGGCGGGGAGCTTCGGCAGGCCGTCGGACACCCCGCGCCGGCGGTCACCGAAGGCGTCCTCTTCGAGGGCGAGCCGCTTCTCCAGCTCGACCAGGTGGTGGGCCTCGTCGAAGCGGCGGGACTTGCCGCGCTCGGTGGGCTTCTTCCCCACCTGCACCTGAAAGCGGAACTTCTCGATCGGCTCGCCCGTGCGTTCGACGTAATCGCGCAGGGTCTTCAGGTTGGGGAAGACGCCGTCCTGGTCCGGCTCGCCGGAAAGGCGCTGCAGGGCGATGGAATGGTAGGCGGGGTCCAATTCGGCGCCGGTGAAGGTGCGGCCGTGGTCCCGGGCCACAACGGCGACCGTCCCGGTGCCCATGTACGGGTCGAGCACGGTGTCCCCGGGCTCCGTGGTCGACAGCAGCATGCGCGCCACCATGTCCTCCGGGAACTGCGCCGGGTGGACCGTCTGCTCCTCGTGGTTGTGCTTCACGTTCTGGAACAGCCAGATGTCCCCCGGGTTCTTCCCGAGCGGGTTGCAGGTGAGCTCGCCCTTGTTCTCCCCCCGCCAGGACTTCTTGTTCTGGTATTTCTGCGGGACCCGGATGTCGTCCAGGAAGAACTTGTAGTCCTCGCCCTTGGAGAACCAGAGAATCGTTTCGTGCCGTGCCGAGAATTTGTTCTTGGCGTGGAGTCCGTGCGGTCGGACCCAGACGATCCGGTTCCGCGGGACCATTCCCAGGTCCTCCAGGATCGGGAAGAACTTCACGTCCAGGGGAATGTGCATGCCCCTGTCGGTGTAGACCCCGACCTGCCAGAAGATGGAACCGCTGTCCGAGAGGACCCGGTGGCATTCCTCGAGCACCTTGCGCTGGAGCGCGAGGTATTCCTCGAGTTCCTTGCGCGACTCGTAGGACTTGCCGATGTTGTACGGCGGGGAGGAGATGACGGTGTCGACGCTTCCACTCGGTAGCCCGGCAAGCCACTCCAGGCAGTCACCCAAGTGAATCTTGTTCAGATGAGACATTCCTTACCTCTCCCGCTGCGCCCTCCGGGGGCACGCCGAGCCGCCCGGCACGCCATTGTAAGCGAGGGCTGCCCCGGCGGGCTGCTGTCCGAGTAAGCCGAAGCCCGGCGGCAGCGCGCTTCGGCGAATTGCCCCGAAGGGGATTTGAGCGAAAGCGGGCCGCGTGAATCACGGTCCATGCCGTATTCCGTCAGAACTCGACGAGGAGCTCGCACAGGCCGCGGATGACGTAGCCCGGCTGCCATCGGGGTTCGCGGACGAGCTTCAGCGGAGGGACGCCGTCGGCCAGGAAGGCGCCGAAGGACGCCATCAGCTCGCGGCGGGCGAGGGGGGCGCCCAGGCAGTAGTGGATGCCCGCGCCGAAGCTCAGGTGGGGGTTGTCGGTCCGGGCCAGGTCCAGCACGTCCGGGTCCGCGAAGCGGGAGGGGTCCCGGTTCGCAGAGCCGAAGAGCAGGGCGACCTCCGACCCGCGGGGAATGACCGTGTCACCGACCCGGATGTCGTCGAGGACCTACCGCTCGAACATCTGCAGGGGTGTGTCATAGCGCATCAGTTCATCCACAGCTGTGGACAACTTTTCGGGACGGAGCCCGGCCAGCTGCTCCGGATTGCGGAACAGGGCCCACCAGCCGTTGACGGTGGTGTTCACGGTCGCCTCGTGCCCGGCGTTCAGCAGGAGCACACAGGTGGAGATCATCTCCTGCTCGCTGAGCCGCCCCTCCTCGTCGTGGGCGGCGATCAGCCCGGAGATCAGGTCCTCGCCGGGCCGCCCCCGCCGCTCGGCGATCAGCTCCCGCAGATAGGCGCTGAACTCCACGCTCGCCCGGACCGCCCGCCGCGCCGTCTCCTCGTCGGGCCGGAGCTCGAACATCCCGCAGATGTCCGCCGACCACGGCCGCAGCAGCCCCCGGTCCGCCTCCGGCACCCCCAGCAGCTCTGCGATCACCGCCACCGGCAGGGGCTCGGCCACGACGGTCAGCAGGTCCCCGCCGCCGTCCGCAAGCAGCCGCCCCACCAACTCCTGCGCGAGCCGCTCCACGGCCGGTGCGAGCTGCTCCACCGTCCGCGGGGTGAACGCCTTCGACACCAGGCGCCGCACCCGGCCGTGCGCCGGGTCCTCGAGGTCCAACAGGCCGTTCCCGTTGAGCACATGGAAGGGCTCGTGCTCCGGCGGTGGAGCCTGGCGCCCGAACTCCTCGTGCGAGAACCGGTGCAGATAGGTCCGTCCCAGCCGCCGGTCGCGCAGCAGCGCGCTCACATCGGCGTAGTGCGGCACCAGCCATTGCCCGGTGGCCTCCCACCAGACCGCCCGGCCCTGCGCGCGCAGCTCCCGGTAGGCGGGGTACGGATCGGCGACGAACGCGGCATCCCACGGATCAAAGCCCATCTCCGCAGCCTAGCCAGCCAGCCAGCCAGCCCGCCGGGCGCCCGCCCACCCGGGCATCCGCCCGGAGCCGCGCTCCGTGCGGCGCACGGGCCCCCGCTACGACGGGGTCACGAGCCGTGTCTCGTACGCGAACACGGCCGCCTGCGTGCGGTCCCGCAGGCCCAGCTTCACCAGGATCCGGCTCACATGGGTCTTGATGGTGGACTCGGCGACCACCAGCCGGTGTGCGATCTCCGCATTGGACAGGCCCTGGGCGATCAGGACCAGCACCTCCGTCTCCCGCTCCGTCAGGACCTCGACCGCCGCCGAGCCGGCGAGCCGCGGCGCCGCCGACAGCCTCGAGAACTCCAGGATCAGCCGCCTGGTCACCGTCGGCGCCAGCAGGGCCTCCCCGGACGCGACCACCCGCACACCCTCGGCGAGTTGCCGGGCCGAGGCATCCTTGAGGAGGAACCCGGAGGCTCCGGCCCGCAGGGCCTGGTACACGTACTCGTCGAGGTCGAAGGTCGTCAGGACCAGCACCTTCGCGTCCGTGCCCGCGGCGACGATCTCCCGGGTCGCCTCCAGCCCGTTCATGACCGGCATCCGGATGTCCATCAGCACCACGTCCGGCCGCAGCGCCGCGACCCGGTCGATGGCCTCGCGGCCGTCGACCGCCTCGCCGACGACCTCGATCCCGTCCATCGCGTTCAGCAGGACGGAGAAGCCCTCCCGGACCATCATCTGGTCGTCGACGATGAGCACCCTGATCGTCATGCCGGGGCCTGCGCCGTGTCCTGGGCCGGCTCCTGCCGTCCCCGCACCGGTATGAACACCGCCACCTCGTACCCTCCTGTTTCCGTCCCGCCCGCGGTCATCTCCCCCTCCAGCATGGCCACCCGCTCACGCATCCCCGTGATCCCGTGCCCGGCGCCCGGCGAGGGGCGCACATCCCCGGTCGGCCTCCCGTTGACCACCCGTATGCCGAGCCCGCCCAGTACATAGCTGACCTCGACCTCGGCCGCCGCCCCCGGGGCGTGGCGCAGCGTGTTGCTCAGCGCCTCCTGGATGATCCGGTACGCCGACAGCTCGACACCCTGCGGCAGTTCCCGCACCGCGCCCGTCACCGTCTTGTCCACGCTCAGCCCGGCATCGCGCACATTGGCCAGCAGCCCGTCCAGCGAGGCCAGCGTCGGCTGCGGGGCGTCGGGCGCCTCGTAGTCCGCGGAGCGGACCACGCCCAGCACCCGGCGCAGCTCCGTCAGCGCCGCCACCGCGTTCTCCCGGATGGTCGCGAACGCGGCCTCCAGCTCCGGCGGCGGGTTCTTCACCCGGTAGGGCGCGGCCTCGGCCTGGATCGCCACCACCGACATGTGGTGCGCCACCACGTCGTGCAGCTCGCGCGCGATGGTCGTGCGCTCCTCCAGCAGGGTTCGCCGGTCCCGCTCGACGGCCGTGACCTCCTGTTGCGCACTGACCTCCTGTGCGGCCTCCCTGCGGATGTTGCGGACCGTCACCACCAGCAGGGACATGGCCAGTAGGAAGGCCATCGGCACGACGCTCGCCGGGTCGCCCAGCCCGACCACGACGGGGAGGGTGAGCCCGACCGCCACGGTGATCAGCCACATCCAGCCGGCGGCCCGGGGCCGGGTCCGCATGGCCACGAGCGTCACCACGGCCAGGTACGAGAGGAAGGCGCCCGGTGACTGGGGCCAGATGTCCGTCCCCGCGTTGGCCACCGAGAGCGCCACGGTGGCCAACAGCGCCGCCCAGAACGCCCCCACGGGACGGACCAGCGTCATCAGGACCGGCGCGGCTGCTATCAGCCCCACCAGCAGGCTGCCCAGCGGCCACTCGAAGCTGCTGCCGGTCGAGGCGAGCAGCAGCACGAACAGGGCGAGCGCGGCCACCGCGGCATGCGGCAGGTGCGCCGACCGCATGCGTATCCGCTGCGGGAGCCGGCGCATCAGCGGACCGTCCGTGCGCTTCGGCGGCAGCGGCCGGAACGCGAACGCATCCGTGATCAGGTCCTCGCGCAGGCTGTGCAGCAGGTCGGAAGCCAGCCGGAACTCGGGGGCCCGGGGCGGCGCCCCGGGTGTGCTCGTCTCGGTCATGCCCCCACGGTAGGTCGCCCTCCCCGTCGTCCGCGTCGCCGCCGAAGGGGATCTCCCGGCCTCCCTCTCAGGTACTACCTGCCGCTTTCAGTAGCCCGTCGGACGGACCAGGCCCGTCTCGTACGCGAACACCGCCGCCTGCGTGCGGTCGCGCAGTCCCAGTTTCACCAGGATCCGGCCCACATGGGTCTTCACCGTCTGCTCGGCGACCACCAGCCGCGCCGCGATCTCCGCATTGGACAGGCCCTGCGCGATCAGCGCCAGCACCTCGGTCTCCCGCTCCGTCAGCTCCGCGATCCGGGCCTTCGACGGTGCCCGCGGCGCCCCCAGCCGGGAGAACTCGGTGATCAGCCGCTTGGTGATGTTCGGGGACAGCAGCGCCTCGCCGGCCGCCACCACGCGCACCGCCTCCGCGAGCTGGTCGGCCGAGGCGTCCTTCAGGAGGAAGCCGGAGGCCCCGGCGCGCAGCGCCTCGTACACGTACTCGTCGAGGTCGAAGGTGGTCAGCACCAGCACCTTCACGGCGGACCCCGCGGCGGCGGTGATGGCGGACGTCGCCTCGATGCCGCCCATGCCGGGCATCCGGATGTCCATCAGGACCACGTCCGGCCCGAGTTCGGCGGTCTTCGCCACCGCATCGGCGCCGTCCACGGCCTGCCCGACGACCTCTATGTCCGGCTGCGCGTTGAGGAGGACGGTGAAACCCTGCCGGACCATCATCTGGTCGTCGGCGATCATCACCCGGATCGGGTCGGCCGTCGTCGTCAACTCTCTGTTCCCTTCTTCGCCGCGGGATCCGTGGGAAGCACGGCGCTCACCTCGTACCCTCCGCCGGGCCGCGGACCGGCGGCCAGCTCGCCCCCCAGCATGCCCGCCCGCTCCCGCATGCCGAGCAGCCCGTGTCCCGCCCCCTGCGAGGGCGGTGCCGGTCGGGTCGGGGCGGTGTTGGCGATGCACAGGTGCAGCTCCCGCGGCCCGTACGCGATGCCGACCTCGACCCGTGAACCGGGTGCGTGGCGCAGGCAGTTGCTCAGTGCCTCCTGCACGATCCGGTACGCGGTGAGCTCGACGCCCGGGGTCAGCGGCCGGCGTGTCCCCGCTATCTCGGTGGTGACGGTCAGGCCTGCGCCGCGCACGTTGTCGACGAGGCCGTCCAGGTCGGCGAGGGTGGGCTGCGGGTGGTGCGGGTTAGCCGCGTCGTCGGGGTGCTCGGAGCGCAGTACGCCGAGGACCCGGCGCAGCTCCGTCAGCGCCTCCAGCGCGTTCTCCCGGATGCCCGCCAGGTTCTCCCTGAGCTCCTCGGAGGGGTTCTCGACCAGGTGGGGGGCGACCTGCGCCTGGATGGAGATCACCGACATGTGGTGGGCGACGACGTCGTGCAGTTCGCGGGCGATGCGGCTGCGCTCCTCCAGCAGGGTGCGCTGGGCGCGCTCCTCCTCGGTGAGGGTCTCCTGCTCGACGAGTTTGGTGCGGGCCAGCCGGGTGGCGCGCAGGGCGTACCCGAGTACGCCGACGAAACCGAAGAGGAGCATGACGTCGAGGACGGTGCTCTGGCCGTGCTCCGGCTTGAAGAGGAGCTCGGCGAGGCCCGTGAGGCCGACGGACAGGCAGATGACGGTGACGGTCACCCGGGGCGGCACGCGCAGCGCGACGAGCAGCAGCACCACGGCGAACGCGAAGATCCCGCCGGGGGCCCAGGGCCAGCTCTGCCCGGGCCCGACCCGGTCGTGGACCTGTACGGCGACCAGCGCTCCCGCCAGCAGGCCGAGCCACCAGCCGGCGAGCGGCCGGAACATCGCGAACAGGATCGACGCTCCCGTCGCCAGCGCAGCGACCAGCGGGTAGCCGCCGGTGACGCCGTAGTGGTCGGCCATCTGCTCGGCGGTGAGGAAGGCGCAGAAGATTCCGACGTAGCCGATCACGAGGTGCGGCAGCCAGGCCAGCCAGCGGGGCCGGGACATCCTGGGCAGGGGGTCCCACGCCACGGTGAACAGATCCAGGGCGAGTGTCCGCAGCAGGGCTCCGGGGCGCGTGGCGGTCGTGGCAGCGGCGTCGCTCTGGTCGTTCACGCCGTCCAGCCTAGGCATGGGTGATCATCTCCTCGGTTGCCGGCCGCCGTGCGGCGGGGGCTGCGGAGCCCGCGACCGTACGGGAAGGGGCGCCCGGCCGGGACCGCCTGGCCTGTTCGTACGCGCGGAACGCGGTCCAGCACACGGCCAGCGCGGCGGCGAAGACCGGGAGCCACAGCAGCCGGGCGGCTATCCACAGCGGGGAGTCGGGCACGGTGTGCAGCCCGGGCAGGTCGGCGGGGGCCAGCAGGCCGAGCGCGGTGACGGCCATCATCGCGGTCTGGTGCCACAGGAAGATCGTCATCGCGGACAGGTTCGCCAGGGCCACCGCCGCCCATGCCCGGGGCCGCCGCATGGCCCGGGCCACCGGCTCCCGCAGCAGCAGGGCCAGCCCGCACTGGGCGAGGCCGAAGGCGGCCGCGGCCAGGGTCGGCGGGTTCAGGTTCGATATCTCCGCCCCCGGGACACCGACCATGGACGCCGGGTACCCGCCCCACAGGACGAGCACGGCGGTGCCGGCGGCGCCACCGCCCAGCAGCAGCGCGGCCGGCCGGCGCCGGGCGAGCGCGCCCCGGGACCAGGCGGCGCCGAGGGTGTAGGGGACGAGCCAGCCGGCGGCCACGTTGACCCAGCCGGCCCACTCGGGCCCGCCGAGCCCGAACCGCCACACGTCCACGCCCGCCACCACGGCCAGCGGCCAGAGCGGGTTGAGCCGGGCCACGAGCGGGGTGGCGGCGGTGAGCACGGCGAAGACGAGGAGGAACCACAGCGGGGAGAGGACGAGCCGGACCAGCGTGTGGACGGTCTGGGGCTCCGTCCCGCCGAGCAGCATCCCGGCCGCGGCGACGGCCCACACGGCCAGCACCGCGGCGACCGGCCGGAACAGCCGGGACAGGCGCTGCCCGAGCCAGGCGCCGTACGACACCCCGCGCCGGCGCGCCGACGCGTGGCCGCGGGCCGCGACATGGCCGCCGACCAGGAAGAACACGGCCAGCGTCTGGAACACCCAGGACACCGGAGCCAGCCACGGCAGGTGGGACAGCGGGCTGGTGGTGCTCAGTCCGCCGTCGGCGGTGGCGGTCAGGGCGGTGACCAGCCAGTGCCCCAGCACCACGCCGAGGATGGCGAAGGTCCGCAGCGCGTCCACGGTCCGGTCCCGGTCGGCGGGAGTGGCCGCGTCCACACGGTCGGCGAGGACGGGCCAGCGGGCGCGGAGCTTACGCACGGGGGACCTCCGGGGTGCCGAGGACGATGCGGGCCAGGCTGTCGAGGGACTTGGTGCCGGGCTTGAGGTAGTCGCTGTGGCCGCCCGGCCCGGCCGCGAAGGCGCGGGCGCCGAAGGCGGGGGCGATGGGATCGGTGCCGAAGCCGACCGGGCCGACGCGGACGTGCGGGACCCGTCCGATCCAGTCGCCGCCGCCGCGGCCGGCCCACACCCGGGCCCCGGTCGGCAGTTCGGCGGCGGAGGCCGCGCCCGTGCCCGGGCTGCCGAACAGGGCCATGTCGCCGACCTTGGGTCCGGTGGCGGTACGGGCGCAGACCACCGAGCCGTAGGAGTGGCACAGGAGCGACAGCCGGGCCCCGGGGACCGAGACCTGCTCCAAGCGGCGGAGGAACGGCCCCAGTTCGGCGGCCCCCTCCTCCGCCCGGTCGGCGGTGAGCACGGTCGCGCTGATGGTGCCGGGCGTGTCGTAACCGAGCCAGGCGACCACGGCGGAGCGGGCGTGCTCGGCCGTCAGACGCTGCTGGAGGCTGACCGCCCCGGCCCGGAACCGCTGGTAGGTGTCCAGGGTGGTGTCGGAGCCGGGCACCAGGACGGTGATCCGGTCGGCGGTCTCCAGGTCCCCGAACACCTCGACGGCACGCCCCCGGCCCCGGCCGTCGAACGCGAGGAACTGCGCAGCCCCCTCCGCCTCCATGGCGTGGAGCCGGTCGGCCCGGCCGGTGCGGCCGGCGCCCCGGGCCATGCGGGCCGCGTCGGCGAGGTTGGCGAGGTTCGCCGCGTACGCCTCCCGGGGCGCGGCCCCTTCGGCGAGCGCCGCCGGTATCGGCATCGGCGCCGGCACCTCCGGGGAGGCGGCGGCGGACACGGGGACGGCCACGGCCGCGGCGACGAGGCCCGCCAGCAGGGTGCGGCGCAGACGGCCGCGCAGACGGCTTGCGCTGCGGCGTCCTTCAGGGCGTCCTTCGAGGCGGGTCATGGCGGTCCCCTGCTCCTTTGCCGGCCGGCGCGCGGAGCCCATCGGCTCCTCCGAGCGGCCTGCGGCGGCAGCCGGCTCTTCTGCGCTTTCTGGTCTCGACGTTAGGAATCAGGGGGCCTGGCCGGCGTCCCGCTGGGGAGCCGCCTTCGCGAATGGCTCTCAGGTATGACAGGGGCAACCTGAGAGCCAGGAAAGGCTGTTCGGCAGGCGGAGCGGATCATCCTCGCGGATGCATCCCCGAGGCGAAGGGGCAAGTTCCTTCGCAGGCCGCGGGCTTGCCTCCGTCGATCCGGCGACGGTCCGGCGCCGGCGGCCGGGAGTAGCCGCCGTTACGGTGGCGGGTGTGATCGACGACGACTGGCGCAACGACCGCATAGGCAGCGCGCACCGGGGTCAGAACCCGACCGTGCTGCGCCGCCTCGACCAGAGCTTCGCGGTGATCGGAGACCGGCAGTTCCTCCCCGGGTACTCGGTGCTGCTCACCGACGACCCGTCGGTGACCCGGCTCTCCGACCTGCCCCGGGCGCGCAGGACCGCGTACCTCGGCGACATGGAGCGGCTCGCCGAGGCCGTCGAGCGGGCCTGCCGACGCCTCGACCCGGCGTTCCGCCGGGTCAACATCGAGATCCTGGGCAACACCGACCCCTACCTCCACGCCCACATCTGGCCCCGCTACGACTGGGAGCCGGCCGACCGGGTCCGGCTGCCCGTCTGGCTGTACGAGGAGCAGTACTGGAGGGGGAGCGAGTACGAGCTCGGCCCCCGGCACGACGGGCTGCGGAGGGCCATCGGCGTGGAGCTCGACCGGCTGGGCGGCGGCGCGGAGGGCTGACCGCGCGGAGGCGGGGCCGGGCGGGCCGGGCGGGCCGGGCCGGGTTGGCCGGGCCGGGTTGGGCGGGCCGCGCCGGGTTCAGGTCCACGGGGTCGTTGCGACCCGGATGCCGAAGCCGATCAGGACCACCCCGGTCACCGGGTCGAGGGCGTTGCCGCCGAGGCCGGTGCGCCAGGTGCCGACGGTGTCGGACCGGGCGCCGGTGCCTTCGGGGGCGGGGCCCGTGCCCATTCCCTGCCCCCAGGCGGCGCAGGAACTGGAAGCCCAGGAAGCCCAGGAGGCCGACGCAGGCGGTGCCCGCGAGCTTCGCCACCGGGTGGATCTCGGCCGGGCGGCCGGCAGCGCGGCGAGGCCGCCGACGGTCGGCACGCCCCACAGGAGCAGGCCGGCGGTGATCCCCGCCACGGTGCGCAGGCCGCCGGCCGGCCCGGCCGCCCCGGACCGAGCGCGGCCGCGATGTCAGCGCCCGATCCGGGCCGGTGGCGTGGCCGGCTGTTCCGGGGCCCCGCCCCGGCCCCCGCGCCTCAACCGGCGGCGGGGCTGGTGCGCCGGCCGGGGTCCGCCGGGTCCGTCGGGGGCGGGAGGTTGTCCAGGGCGGTGGTGAGGCGGTCCAGGACGGCGACCGTTTCGCGGAAGGCGTCTTCGCCCAGGCGTTCCGCCAGGGCCGTGGCCAGGGCGGCGTGGCCCGGGTTGATGCGGGCGATCGCGGCGCGGCCCGCCTCCGTGGGGCGGAGGAGCTTCGCGCGCCGGTGTGCCGGGTTGGGTACGTATTCCGCCAGGCCCCGGGCGGCCAGCAGGTCCGCGACGCGCTGGACGCTCTGCCGGGTGATGCCCATGGCGCGGGCGATGCCCGCCACCGGCAGCGGTTCCTTCAGGACCGCGCCCAGGACCTGCCACCGCGCCGCCGTGAGCCCGGCCGGCCGGGCCAGTTCCTCCGACAGGGCGAGGAAGCGCCCGTTGAGCCCGAAGACGCCCAGGGCGGTGCGGCTGAGCAGGTCCTGGCGGGCGCGCAGCGAGAGCGGTTCCGGCGGTGCAGGGTCCGGCGGTGCCGGTGCCGGCGATGCCGGTGCCGGCTCAGGCATCGCCGCGCTCCGCCGCCGCCGCGAGGACCGGGAAGGCGCTCGCGTCCGAGTCGTGGAACAGGCGGTACCACGCGTCCAGGACGTCCGGCTTGTAGGTGCCCAGGCGGGCGAAGACCTCGCGGGCGAACGCCACGGGCTCCGTCGACCCCGCCGTGATCAGGTCGCCGTCCGTCACCGCGTCGGCCTCCACGTACCGCTCGGCGCCCGCGTATCCCGGCTGCTGCGCCAGGTACGCGGCGGCCGAGCTGGTGTGGGCGCGGTCGTCGAGCAGGCCCGCGCGGGCGAGCCCCGCCGTGGCGCCGCAGATCGCCGCGACCGGCACCCCGGCCGCCAGGAACTCCCGCGCCTTCGCCGCGAACGGCGCCAGCTCGTCGCCGGTGTCCCAGAGGGAGGCGCCCGTGAGGATCAGGAGCGACGAGTCCTCGGGCGAGAGGTCGGCGAGGGCCATGTCCGGCTGGATGCGGACGCCGCCCATGGTGGTGACCGGCCGGTCCGCCGCGGGGCCGACCGTACGGACCCGGTGGCCGCGCTGGGTCAGGTGCGCCGTGGTGTGGCCGGTCTCCCAGTCCGCGTACGTGTCGTAGACCGCCAGGTGGATGCGCTTCGTCATGCCTGCCTCCTCGCCGGAACGGGTATGACAGTAAGCTGTCACTCCGGTGCCATGCTGTCAATGGGCGGAGGTGGCGACAGACTGCCGAGGGGCGGGGCCAGGGTCCAGACAGTCCGCCGATGTCCCCTCCGGCCTGCGCACTCCTAGCGTGGCCGGATGACCCCTCACCTCCCGCTCGATGCGGACGGAGCCGCCGTCAAGGCCGCCGACCGCAAGCACGTCTTCCACTCCTGGTCCGCGCAGGAGCTCATCGACCCGCTGGCCGTCGCCGGGGCCGAGGGCTCCTACTTCCGGGACTACGACGGCAACCGCTACCTCGACTTCTCCTCCCAGCTGGTGAACACCAACATCGGCCACCAGCACCCCAAGGTCGTCGCCGCGATCCAGGAGCAGGCGGCCCGCCTGTGCACCCTCGCGCCCGGCTTCGCCGTCGACGTGCGCTCCGAGGCCGCCCGGCTCATCGCCGAGCGCACCCCCGGCGACCTGGACAAGGTGTTCTTCACCAACGGCGGCGCCGAGGCCGTCGAGAACGCGGTGCGCATGGCCCGGCTGCACACCGGCCGGCCCAAGGCGCTGTCCGCGTACCGCTCGTACCACGGCGCCACCGCCGCCGCGATCAACCTGACCGGCGATCCGCGCCGCTGGCCCTCCGACACCGGCGCCGCCGGGGTCGTGCACTTCTGGGGGCCCTTCCTCTACCGCTCCCCGTTCCACGCCGCCACCGAGGCCGAGGAGTGCGAGCGCGCCCTGCGCCACCTGGAGGACACCATCGCCTTCGAGGGGCCGGCCTCCATCGCCGCGATCATCCTCGAGACGGTCCCGGGCACCGCCGGGATCATGGTCCCGCCCGCCGGCTACCTGGCCGGCGTACGCGAGCTCTGCGACCGCCACGGCATCGTCTTCATCCTCGACGAGGTCATGGCCGGCTTCGGCCGCACGGGCACGTGGTTCGCCGCCGAGCACTGGGGCGTCACCCCCGACCTGATCACCTTCGCCAAGGGCGTGAACAGCGGCTACGTCCCCCTCGGCGGCGTCGCCATCTCCGCTGCCATCGCCGACACCTTCGCCACCCGCCCCTACCCCGGCGGGCTGACGTACTCCGGCCACCCCCTGGCCTGCGCCGCCGCCGTGGCGACCATCGCCACCATGGAGGAGGAGGGCGTCGTCGAGCACGCCGCCCACCTCGGGCAGAACGTGATCGGCCCGGCGCTCGCCGAGATCGCCGAACGGCACCCGTCGGTCGGGGAGGTCCGGGGCCTGGGCGCGTTCTGGGCCGTGGAGCTCGTACGGGACCGGGAGACCCGCGAGCCGCTGGTCCCGTACAACGCCGCGGGCGCCGACAACGCGCCGATGGCCGAGTTCGCGGCGGCCTGCAAGGCCTCGGGCCTGTGGCCGTTCGTCAACATGAACCGGGTCCACGTCGTCCCGCCGTGCACCATCACGGAGGCGGAGGCCAAGGAGGGCCTGGCGCTCCTCGACGAGGCGCTGACCGTCGCGGACCGGCACACCACGGCCGGCTGAGGGCCCGCCGCGGGGCCGTTACGGCGCCGCGGCGGGCCGGTACCGGGCGGTGCGTGATCTGTATGTACGTATAGATCCGTATAACGTCCGTGAATCGAACGGTTTCGGCCGCTCCGCCTGGCCTAAGGTGTCCGAAGTTCACCGAAGGAGACGGACCCTTATGCCAGGCGGCGCCGCTGTCACCCGCAACACACTTCGCCAGCAGATCGCGGACGCGCTGCGCGACGAGGTGCTGGCGGGACGCCTGCCTCCGGGCACCGAGTTCACGGTCAAGCAGATCGCGGAGCAGTACGGGGTCTCCGCGACCCCGGTCCGCGAGGCGCTCGTCGACCTGTCCGCCCAGGGCCTGCTGGAGTCGGTGCAGCACCGGGGCTTCCGCGTGCGTGTCTACAGCCTGGACGACTTCCGGGGGATGATCGAGGCCCGTACGCTCATAGTCGACGGGATCTTCCGGCGGCTCGTGGAGCGCGGCACAGCGCCCGGCTCAGGCGAAAAGCTGGTGTCGGTGCGCCGTCGGGCCGAGGAGGCGTGTCGGGCCGCACAGAGCGGCTCGCTCGAAGTGCTGATCGGCTACGACCTGCGCTTCTGGAGGGAGCTGAGCGGGCTGGTCGGCAACACGTACATCTCGGAGTTCCTGCACCGCATCCGCGTGCAGTGCTGGACCTTCGCCGTGCCGCACCTGAAGGCGGCACCGGACCTGCACGCCGGGCTGTGGTCGGGCCACAACGAGCTGGTCGACGCGGTGGTGCGGGCGGACGTCCACGAGGTACGCCGCCTCGTGCACGCCTACAACCAGCACAGCCTGGACTGGGCCGCGACGCTGAAGCCGGTCGCCCCGTGACCGGCCCGGGCGCGAACCAGAGCACGGGCACCGGCACCGCCACCGCCACCGCCACCGCCACCGGCGCGGCCACCGGCGCGGCCACCGACTCGGGTCCCCGGCGCGCGGCCGGCTCCGTCGGCCTGTCCGTCGTCATCCCCGCCCGCAGCGACGGGCACCGCATCGGCGCGACGGTCGCCGCCGTACGCGAGCACCTCGACGCCCGCTCGGGCACCGGGCCCGGCGACTGGGAGCTGGTCGTCGTCGACGACGGCTCCGCCGACGACACCGTGGCCGCCGCCGGAGCCGCGGCCTCCGGCGACCCGCGGATCCGGCTGATCTGCCTGGGCGAGCCCCGCGGCAAGGGCGCGGCGCTGCGCGCCGGGGTGGCGGCCACCGCCGGGCGGCGGGTGCTGCTGGCCGACGCCGGGCTCGGCACCCCGCTGGAGGAGCTGGACCGGCTCGAGCGGCTCCTCGACAGCGACAGCGCCAGCGACAGACACAGCGCCGAAGCCGGCGACAGCAACAGCAACAGCAACAGCGACACCGACGGCTCCGACACCGACGGCTCCGACACCGACGGCTCCGACACCGACGGCCCTGGTTCCCCCGCCGCCGTCCTCGGCCGGACCGGGAGCCGCCTCGTGCGGGCCCTCGGCGTGCCCGGGATCCCCGGGTTCCGCGCCGACACCTGCCGCTTCGCCCTCTTCGACGGGGACCGGGCGCGGGCCGCCTTCGCCGCCTCCACCCTCGACGGCCCGGCCGCCGACGCCGAGGTCACCCGCCTCCTGCGCCGCCGGGCCGGAGCCGGGGCCGTCGTCGAGGTCCCGGTGCGCCGCCGCGCCGCGGCGCGGGCCGACCGGCCGACGGCGCCGGCCCGCCGCAGCGCCGCCGAGCTGGGCGGGGCGTTCGGGGACCTGCTGCGCCTGAACGCCGGCGGCCTCACCGTCGCCGCCGTCTTCCTGGCGCTCTCCTTCTACGTCTTCCACGGCCTGTGGGCCGACCTCGACGGCCGCTACCTCAAGGACGCGCTCCAGGACCAGAACCAGTGGGAGTGGTTCGTCGGCGTCGCCACCGACAACATCACCCACCTGCGCAATCCGCTCTTCACCACCGCCCAGGGCATGCCCGACGGGGTGAACCTGATGGCCAACGCGACGATGCTCGGCCTGACCGTGCCGCTCATCCCGGTCACGCTGCTGTTCGGCGAGACCGTCACCTTCGCCCTGGTCCTCACCTTCGGCATGGCCGCCAGCGCCTGGACCTGGTACTGGCTGATCCGCCGCCGCTGCACGCCGAACCGCTGGGCGGCGGCCGTCGGCGGGGCGCTCGCCGCCTTCGCGCCGCCGATGGTCTCGCACGCCAACGGCCACCCCAACTTTGTCGTGCTCTTCATGCTCCCGCTGATCGTCGACCGGGCGCTGCGCCTCGCCGAGGGGCGGAACGTGGTCCGCGACGGCGTGCTGCTCGGGCTGTTCGCGGCGTACCAGATTTTCCTGGGCGAGGAGCCGCTGCTCATCGCCGCGCTCGGCATGCTGGTCTTCTGCCTCGCCTGGCCGGTCGTCGACCGCCGCCGCGCCCTCGCCGCCGCGCCCTCGCTCGCGCGGGGCCTGGCGATCGCCCTGGCCGTCTGCCTGCCGCTGCTGGCCTTCCCCCTCTACTGGCAGTTCCTCGGCCCGCAGAGCTACCACTCCGTCCTGCACGGGGACAACGCCGGCAACAGCCCGCTCGCCCTGATCGAGTACGCCGCCCGCTCCCTGTTCGGCGACGCCGAGACCGCGGGCCGCCTCTCGATGAACACCACCGAGCAGAACGCCTTCTACGGCTGGCCGCTGCTCGCCCTCGGCACGGTCGTGTGCGTGTGGCTGTGGCGGCGCCCCGCCGTCCGCGCGCTGGCCTTCACCGGAGCCGTGGCGCTGCTGCTGTCCCTCGGGCCGCGGGTGCCCGTACCGCACACCGACCTCGCGTTCCCCGGTCCGTGGGCGCTGCTCGGCAGGATGCCGCTGTTCGAGTCGGTGATCGAGGGCCGGGTGGCGATGGTGTGCGCGCCGATCCTGGGCATCCTGGTGGCCCTCGCGCTCGACCGGATCGCCACGGTGCGCACGCGCGAGCTGCGCACCGCCGGCGTGCTGGCGGTCGCGGCGGCGCTGGTCCCGATCCTGCCGCTGCCGCTGGCGGTACGGGACCGCGCGCCGGTGCCCGCGTTCATCACCTCGGGCGCCTGGAAGGGCTACGTCGGCCAGGGCGGGGTGCTCGTTCCGGTGCCGCTGCCCGACCCGGGCCAGGCCGACGCCCTGCACTGGCAGGTCGAGGCGGACTTCGGCTTCCGGCTCGCCGGGGGCTACTTCAACGGCCCGTGGGGGCCCGAGCGGATCGGGATCTACGGGGCCGCCCCGCGCCACCTGTCGAACCTGCTGCGGGACGTCCGCTACGGCGCCGCGCCGCCCGAGGTGACGCCGCAGTGGCGCGAGCAGGCCCGGCAGGACCTGGAGTTCTGGAAGGCGGGCGCGCTGGTGCTGCCGTTCCAGGACCGGTCGGACGAACTGAAGGACCTGATCAGCGAGCTGCTGGGGCAGCAGCCCGAGCAGGTGCTGGACGTGTGGGTCTGGCGGGTCGGCCCCCGGCCGGAGGCGGCCCCGGGTCCGGGCCCCGGCCCGGCGCGGCCGCAGCCGTAGCCGCCGTCGCAGGGCCGGCTTCGGCCGGGTTCTGCGCAGGCCTTCGCGGAGGGTGTCCGGCGCATTACGCTGGCGGCATCGGCGGCAACGACTGATCGGAGCCCGAGTGGCCTGTGACCTGTGGTTGGTCCCCCTTGTCGACGTGCTGTGCCACAGCCCCGACAACCCCTTCGCGGAAGAGATCGCCTCGTACGACAGGGCGCTGGGCGAGGCCGGACTGCCGTCCGTGCCGGTGTTCGCGTACATGCCGGGCCTCAGCGGCGACGTCGCCCCCGTCGCCGGCTTCGACTACGACGCCCTGCACTTCCTGCGGCGCGCTTACCTGCTCCAGGTCTGCGGGCTGCCGGTGACCCCGGTGGACGGGCTCGGCGGGGACTACGAGCAGCTGCTGGAGATGTTCGAGGCCACGGCGCAGCAGTCGCACCTGGTGTGGCACTACGACCACGCAGGGGCGTACGTCCCGGTGGACTTCGCGGCGCCGCTGGCGAACGAGGAGCTGCTGGCGGCGGGCGGGCC
Organism: Streptomyces sp. NPDC043854; assembly: GCF_056436005.1. Lineage (NCBI taxonomy): Bacteria > Bacillati > Actinomycetota > Actinomycetes > Kitasatosporales > Streptomycetaceae > Streptomyces > Streptomyces sp. NPDC043854. The sequence continues at coordinate 13,008 of NZ_JBWKDK010000049.1, read as the reverse complement.
GCTGGGGTCGGCGCACGGTCTGCTGCGGGAGCTGGCGGTGGTGGCTCCGGCGATCGGAATCGATCCGGCGAACCCGCCGGTGGCTCCGGCTCCGCCGGGCCGGCCGACCGCGCTGGAGGAGCCGGCGGGTCCGGTTCCGTACGACGACAGCCCGTTCGCGCGGGAGCGGCACGTGTGGCTGGGCCTGCACGCGGCCGCGACCCGCAGCCTCGGACAGGGCTCGATGATCATCTTCAGCTGACCGGGTGCACGGGGCTGACGAGGGTGCACGGCCGGCGACCCGCACGGCAGGCGACCGGCACGGCAGGCGACCCGCACGGCCGGCGACCGGGGGCACGGCGGCCCGGGGCCGCGGGGCGGCCGGGGGTTCTGGAGGCCGCCCGGCCCCCGCGCCTCAGCGGGGTTGCTCGGGCGGCCGCTGCCGCGGCATGTTGGGCCGGGTCCCCGGCGGCAGCGGGAACCGCGCCGGCGGGGACCCGGCCTCGGCGCGGGGGGCGGGGCCGCCCAGCGACTGGAGGACCAGCGGCGCGGGCCCCGAGCCGAACTCCAGCATCCACTCGGCGGTCTCGGAGCGCACGAGCTCGGTCACGTCCTCCGAGAACCGCCGCAGCACCGTCAGGCAGCGCTCCGCGGCCTCGCTCGCCGTGCCCTCCGTGGGGCCCAGGACCTCCCGTACGTTCTCCGAGGCCCAGTCGAACTGGAGGGTCTGGAGCCGGCGCTGCACCGCCTGGGCCGTCGCGACGTCCCGCATCCAGCCCGAGGTCAGGCCGAAGAACCTGTCGCAGGCCACGCAGGCCGCGGCCAGCAGCAGCGAGAGGCAGCCGTACGTGGTGGCGCCGGGGACGGACCCGGTGAGCTCCAGCAGCGGCATCGCGGCGCCCACGACCGCACCCGTGGCGGCGCCCACCCGCAGGATCCGCGCCCCCCGGCGCTTCCATGCGCGGTCGGACATGTACCACGCCGCCGTGCGCAGCGCATCCGCCTCGACCCGCCGGTAGAGCTCGTCCAGCCGCTCGGCGGGCTCGCCCCAGTCCCCGAGGGGGAACGGTCCGCCGGTAAGATCGCCCGCCGCCATGGGCCCGCTGCCCTCCTCCCGGGATCCCGGGGAATCCCGGGGTTCCAGGGGATCCCGGGGTGGCCCCTCGGGCTGCATCTCCGGCTGGCTCACCCGGCACTCCCTCTGCCTGCGCTGACGTGTGGTGGTGCGCGTGTGCGCAATGATGCGCATGCTCTTCCTACCTTCGAATGACGGCCGATGGGCGGAGAATCCCCGGATTCCCGCTCGCAAGAAGGTCCCCATCAGCGACGCGCACGCCGGGCCACTCACTCGAAAGAGTTGGTCCTCACGGCGTAGGGCGCAGCGCGCGGTGAGCACGTAGGCTCGGATTGACCAAGCGTTCCGACGGTACGGAGTGAGTGACCTGTGTTTCCCGGTGGTGGACAGCCCAACATGCAGCAGCTGCTCCAGCAGGCGCAGAAGATGCAGCAGGACCTCGCGGCGGCCCAGGAGGAGCTGGCGCGCACCGAGGTGGAAGGCCAGGCGGGCGGCGGCCTCGTCAAGGCGACCGTCACCGGCTCCGGTGAGCTGCGCGCACTCGTGATCGACCCCAAGGCCGTGGACCCGGAGGACACCGAGACCCTGGCCGACCTGGTCGTCGCGGCCGTCCAGGCGGCCAACGAGAACGCCCAGGCGCTCCAGCAGCAGAAGCTGGGCCCCCTCGCCCAGGGCCTGGGCGGCGGCAGCGGCATCCCCGGCCTGCCGTTCTAGGCCCCGGCCCCCGACCCCGACCCCGACCCCCGCCGGCAGGCCCCCGCCCCGGACCTCCGGCCCCATCCCGCAGCAGCAGAGAAAGAAGGCAGTCCGTTGTACGAAGGCGTGGTCCAGGACCTGATCGACGAGCTGGGCAGGCTGCCCGGTGTCGGGCCCAAGAGCGCGCAGCGGATCGCCTTCCACATCCTCCAGGCGGAGCCGACCGACGTCCGGCGCCTCGCGCACGCGCTGCTGGAGGTCAAGGAGAAGGTCCGGTTCTGCGCCGTGTGCGGGAACGTGGCGCAGGAGGAGCGGTGCGGCATCTGCCGCGACCCGCGCCGCGACACCGCCGTGATCTGTGTGGTGGAGGAGCCGAAGGACGTGGTCGCCATCGAGCGGACCCGCGAGTTCCGGGGCAAATACCACGTCCTGGGCGGTGCGATCAGTCCGATCGAGGGCGTCGGCCCGGACGACCTGCGCATCCGCGAGCTGCTGGCGCGGCTCGCGGACGGCGAGGTGACCGAGCTGATCCTGGCCACCGACCCGAACCTGGAGGGCGAGGCCACGGCCACGTACCTCGCGCGCATGATCAAGCCCATGGGCCTGAAGGTCACCCGCCTGGCCAGCGGGCTCCCCGTCGGGGGAGACCTGGAGTACGCGGACGAGGTCACGCTCGGGCGGGCCTTTGAAGGAAGGCGACTTCTCGATGTCTGACGCAACGCTGCACGCCCTGGCCCAGGACCCGGACGACTTCGCCGTCCAGATCGCGGACCAGATCGAGTCGTTCATCGTCGCGGTCACCGAGGTGGCCAAGGGCGAGGACCCGGACAGCGCGGTGCCCTTCCTCCTGCTGGAGTTCTCCCAGCTGCTGCTGGCGGGCGGCCGGCTCGGCGCGTACCAGGACGTCCTGCCCGACGAGCGCTACGAGCCCGACCTCGGCCCGGAGCCGGACGTGGACGAGCTGCGCGAGCGGTTCGCGTACCTGCTCGAACCGGTCGACGTGTACTCCGAGGTCTTCGACCCGTACGAGCCGCGCAAGACGCCGGTCGCCCACCGGATCTCCGACGACATCGCCGACGTGGTGGCCGACCTGCGGCACGGACTGGCGCACTACCGGGCCGACCGGACGGCCGAGGCCCTGTGGTGGTGGCAGTTCTCGTACTTCTCCAACTGGGGCTCGACGGCCTCCGCGACGCTGCGCGCCCTCCAGTCGCTGGTCGCGCACGTACGCCTGGACCAGCCGCTGGCGGCCCTGGACGGGCTGGACACGGACGAGGACCTGGCCGAGGACGACCTCGCCGAGCAGGCCGGCCGGGTGATGGCCGAGGAGCTCGGTGCGATCGGCCGCCGACCCGCGCCGAGGCCGGTCGGCGAACGGTAGGAGCGCCCCTCCCGGCGGCGGAACCGATCATGGAGTGAACCGAATGTCTCATGATGCGGTACGCGTCGGTCGGATTGCGGGCGCTCGTTAGACTGGCCCGCGACCGCAGTACTGGATTTGAGCGAGGAGCGCACGTGGGCCTTGTCGTGCAGAAGTACGGAGGCTCCTCCGTAGCCGATGCCGAAGGCATCAAGCGCGTCGCCAAGCGGATCGTGGACGCCAAGAAGAACGGCCACCAGGTGGTCGTCGTGGTTTCCGCGATGGGCGACACGACGGACGAGCTGATCGATCTCGCCGAGCAGGTGTCGCCGATGCCTGCCGGACGTGAGTTCGACATGCTGCTGACCGCCGGAGAGCGGATCTCCATGGCGCTGCTGGCCATGGCGATCAAAAACCTGGGCCACGAGGCCCAGTCCTTCACCGGCAGCCAGGCAGGCGTCATCACCGACTCGGTCCACAACAAAGCGCGCATCATCGATGTCACGCCGGGCCGCATCCGCACCGCGCTGAACGAGGGCAACATCGCCATCGTCGCCGGCTTCCAGGGTGTGTCCGCCGACAGCAAGGACATCACCACCCTGGGCCGCGGCGGCTCGGACACCACCGCCGTCGCGCTCGCCGCGGCGCTGGACGCCGAGGTCTGCGAGATCTACACCGACGTCGACGGCGTCTTCACCGCCGACCCGCGCGTGGTGAAGAAGGCCCGGAAGATCGACTGGATCTCCTCCGAGGACATGCTGGAGCTCGCCGCCTCCGGCTCCAAGGTGCTGCTGCACCGCTGCGTGGAGTACGCGCGCCGTTACAACATCCCGATCCACGTCCGCTCGTCCTTCTCCGGACTGCCGGGCACCTGGGTCAGCAACGAGAAGCCCGAGTCGCAAGGGGACGAGCAGGTGGAGCACGCCATCATCTCCGGAGTCGCCCACGACGTCTCCGAAGCCAAGATCACCGTCGTCGGCGTCCCGGACAAGCCGGGCGAGGCCGCGGCCATCTTCCGCGCCATCGCGGACGCCGAGATCAACATCGACATGATCGTCCAGAACGTGTCCGCCGCGGCCACCGGTCTGACGGACATCTCCTTCACCCTCCCCAAGACCGAGGGCCACAAGGCCATCGACGCCCTGGAGAAGGCGAAGGCGCAGATCGGCTTCGACTCCCTGCGCTACGACGACCAGATCGGCAAGATTTCCCTGGTCGGCGCGGGCATGAAGACCCACCCGGGCGTCACCGCCTCCTTCTTCCAGGCGCTGTCCGACGCGGGCGTCAACATCGAGCTGATCTCCACCTCCGAGATCCGCATCTCGGTGGTGACCCGCCAGGACGACGTCAACGCCGCCGTCATCGCCGTCCACACCGCCTTCGGCCTCGACTCCGACAGTGACGAGGCAGTCGTCTACGGAGGCACCGGACGATGACCGGCGCCCGGTCCTCCCGCCCGGCGCTCGCCGTGGTCGGGGCGACCGGGGCGGTCGGAACGGTCCTGCTCCAGATCCTGTCCCGGCGGGCGGACGTCTGGGGCGACATACGCCTGATCGCCTCCGCGCGCTCGGCCGGCCGCATGCTGGCCGTCCGCGCGGAGGAGACCGAGGTGCTCGCCCTCACCGAGGACGCCTTCGAGGGCCTCGGTCACGGCGACGTCGTGATCTTCCTGACCCCGGCCGAGGTCTCGGCCCGCTGGGCGCCCGTCGCCACCGCGCGCGGGGCCGCCGTCGTCGACCGGTCCGCCGCTTTCCGCGAGGACCCCGAGGTACCGCTCGTGGTGCCCGAGGTCAACGCCGCGGCCGTACGGCACCGGCCGCGCGGGATCGTGGCCGGCCCGGACTGCGTCACCGCCGCGCTGACCGCCGCCCTGGGCGCCCTGCACGCCGAGTACGGGCTCGCCGACCTGACCGTGTCCTCGTACCAGGCCGCGAGCGCCGCCGGGCGGGCCGGCTCCGAGGCACTGCGCCGCCAGCTGTCGCTGGTCGCCGGGACCCCGCTGGGCGAGATGACCGGGGACGTGCGGCGCGCGGTCGGCGAGGACACCGGCCCCTTCGCGGGCCCGCTCGCGCTGAACGTCGTCCCGTGGTCCGGGCAGCTGGGCGAGGACGGCTGGTCCACCCACGAGCTGGCCGTACGGGCCCAGACCCGCCGGGTCCTCGGGCTGGAGGCGCTCCCGGTGGCGGTGACCTGCGTCCAGGTGCCCGTGCTGACCGGGCACTCGCTGAGCGTCCGGGCCCGGTTCGGCGCCCCGGTGGACGCCGGGCGGGCCCGTGAGGTGCTCCAGGCCGCACCGGGCGTGGTCGTCGTGGACGAACCGGCGGCGGGGGAGTTCCCGACCCCGGTGGACGCGGCGGGAACGGATCCGGCGTGGGTGGGGCGGCTGCGGGCCTCCCTCGACGACCCGCGCTCCCTCGAGTTCTTCGTGTGCGCCGACAACCTCCAGGGCGGCGCCGCCCTGAATGCCGCGCGGATCGCGGAACTGATCGCAGATGAATTCGCGTAATGCACTTTGTAGGATCAGGTGCTGATCCCTTGATCAAGGTGATGGCCTGACTGCCGCTGGACGGACGGGGGCAATCGGGAAGAACGAGTACGCATGAGGGCAATGAGGATGGTGCTGGCCGGTCCGCCTCGCGCGTACAACCCTGGTGGGGGGACGCGTGTCCAACTGGCGTGGCAGAGGCACTACTCGTACGCGACGGCGCACCGGTGCGCAGCACGGTCGCCGCACCGCCGCGCGGGCGCACCCGGACGTCCGGCGGGCTCCCGGTGATCGTCCCGATCCCGCCGACCGTGCCCCAGGCCGTGCCGCCCGCCTCCGCCCTGCCCGCCCTGCCGGCCCGGGGCGGACGCGTGCCCATGCCGCGCGGTAGCGCCGGACCCGCGGACCCCGACGCGAACGACGCGCCCGATGCGAACGACGCGGGCGAAGGGGACGGCGGGACCGGTGCGGAGGCCGCTGCCGCCCCACCGCCGGAGATCGTGGCCGGCACCACGGTCGACCACCTCACCGAGACCTACCAGGCCCACTACCGGTCGCTGCTGGGCCTGGCCGCCCTGCTCCTCGACGACACCGCCTCCTGCGAGGACGTCGTCCAGGAGGCGTTCATCCGCGTCCACTCGGCCCGCGGCCGGGTCCGGGACCGCGACAAGACGCTGGCGTACCTGCGGCAGACCGTGGTCAACCTCTCCCGCTCCGCGCTGCGCCGCCGCATCCTCGGCCTGAAGCTGCTGTCGAAGCCGATGCCCGACATGGCGAGCGCCGAGGAAGGCGCGTACGACCAGCTGGAACGGGACGACCTGATCAAGGCGATGCGCGGACTCCAGCGGCGCCAGCGGGAGGTGCTGGTGCTGCGGTACTTCGCGGACATGACCGAGGCCCAGGTCGCCGAGACCCTCGGCGTCTCGCTCGGCTCGGTGAAGGCGTACGGATCGCGGGGCATTGCCGCGCTGCGGGTGGCGATGGAGGCTCAGCAGTCATGATGGACGACCGCACGCGACCGGACGGGGCCGGCGAGGAGCAGGAGCTGCGGAGCCTGCTGCACGCCGCCGTCGGGGGGCTGGAGCCCTCCGACGGCGCCCTGGACCGCCTGAGGTCCGCCGTCCCCGCCCGCCGGGCCCGCAAGCGGCGGGCCCTCGTCGCCGCCGCCGCGGCCGCGCTGCTGGCCGGCACCGCCCTGCCCACCGCCCTGCACCTGGGCATCGCGGGCGGCGACGGCAGCATCAGCGACCACTCCGCCATGGCCGGACACGGCGAGGACGCCGACACCTCGGCGGGCGCGGGCGGCCACGGCCACGACCACACCGGGGCGGGCCACCACCCCGATCGGCCCAAGGACGCCGACGCCGGCCGCGGAGGCAGCAGCGGCACCGCCGCCGGCACGGGCCCCACGGCCGCGGGCTCCCCGACCGGCGGCGGCACGGCCGACCCCTCCGCCGGCGGGCCGGGCGGCGCGGCCGGGGGCACCGGCGGCCCGATGCCGCCCGTGGCGTCCCCCGCAGTGCCCGGGTGCAGCGCCGACCAGCTCGGGGTGCAGGCCGGCGCCCGCGCCCCGGAGGCCGACGGGAAGGTGTACGGCAGCTTCAAGGTCACCAACGTCTCGGCCCGCGGCTGCAGCGTCGCCGGCCCCGACACCGTGACCGCGGCCTCCGTGAGCTCCTCCGCGCCCGACGGGACCTCGGGGGTCACCGTGGTCGGCCACACCGCGGGGGACGCGGCCCCCGGGCTGCCCGACCCGTCCGTGGAGGCGCCGTCGCTGGTGCTCCAGCCGTACGCGGCGTACGAGGTCCGCTTCGCCTGGGTGCCCTCGGGCATGTCCTGCCCGGCGGCCACCCCCGGCCCGGCGTCGCAGTCCCCGGCGGGCAGCGCGCCGCAGGAGCAGGGCTCGGCGGACGGCACGGCCGCGGCCGACCCGGTGGCCCAGCCCGGCAGCCCGGCCGCGGACACCAGCGGCGTGGCGGTGTCCCACACCCCGGCCACGGCGGTGCCGGGCGCGCCGGCGCCGACCACCCGGACGACGATCCCGGCGGCCTGCGGGGGCACGCTCTACCGGACGGGCGTCATTCCGCTGGACGCGTCACAGAAGCCCTGACCGGGGCCTCCGGGGCCTCCGGCGCCGGCGTCGCGGCGGCGGGCGCGTCGGCCTCACCGGACCCGGCGGCAGCAGCGTCGCCCCCGGCGGCCGGGGCGGCCTGCGGCAGCAGCCCCGCCTCTGCGTCGCGCAGGGTCTCCACCTCCCGGCGGTACAACCGGAACCACATGAACAGCACGAACGCGGCGAAGACGAACCACTCGCCGGTGTAGCCCAGGTTCTGGAAGGCCTTCAGGTCCAGCCCGGTGTTGCTCGGCGCCTTCGCGGGCACCGGCGTCAGCCCGTCCGCCGGGGTCTGCACCGTCAGCCAGGCGTCGTACAGCTCGTACGGCACCAGGTTCACCAGCGAGGCCGCCCCGATCACCCCGAGCTGCCCGGCCGGCAGCCCGCCCTGGGAGTGCACGCCCTTGCTGGTGGAGGTCTCCGAGGCCTGCAGGGCCCCCGCCACCTCGACCTGCCCGGACGGCGCGGCCGGTGCCCGGCCGGGGTCCGCCGTGCCCGGCAGCCAGCCCCGCACCACCGGGAGGGCCTTGCCGGAGTCGGTCTTCAGCAGGGTCAGGACGTAGAAGCCGGCCTTCCCGTCGAGCCGCCGCTCGGGGACCAGCAGTTGGTCGGCGTACTGCCCGGAGACGGTGGCCAGGCGGCCGGAGGTCCTCTTGTCCACCGGCAGCAGCGAGTCCAGCGGCGCGGCCGCTTCCTCGCCGGGGCGCGCCGCGGCCGCCTGCCGGTGGGTGTCGACGCGGTCCTCGAACCGGCCGAGCTGCCAGGTCCCCATGAGCAGGCAGACGGGAACGGCCAGCGTGACGAAGACGTTGATCCCCCACCAGCGCGGGGTCAGGAGAAACCGGTGCACCCCACCACCGTACGGGGGGTGCACCGCGATCACGGTGGCGGGGGTTCGCCGCCTTTGCCGCACATCCCCGGGATCAGCGGGGCACGTGCTTCAGCGCGAAGTCGATCTCCATCCTGACCTGCTTGATCCGCTCCTCCACCACGAGCGAGCCGTGCCCGGCGTCGTACCGGTACACCTCGTGCACCGCGCCGCGCGCCGCCAGCCGGTCGACGTAGTTGTCGATCTGCCGGATCGGGCAGCGCGGGTCGTTCACGCCCGCCGCGATGTGCACCGGGGCCCGCACCGCGTCCACGTAGGTGAGCGGGGAGGACGCCGCGTAGCGCTCCGGAACCTCCTCCGGCGTGCCGCCGAACAGGGTGCGGTCCAGGGCCTTCAGCGCCTCCATCTCGTCGTGGAACGCGGCCACGTAGTCGGCGACCGGTACGGCGGCCAGCCCCACCGCCCAGGCCTCCGGCTGCATGCCCAGGCCCAGCAGCGTCAGGTACCCGCCCCACGAGCCGCCCGAGAGCACCAGCCGGGCCGGGTCGGCCAGGCCCGAGGCCACCGCCCACGCGCGGACCGCGGTGATGTCCTCCAGCTCGATCAGCCCGACCCGGTGCTTGAGGGCGTCGGTCCACTCGCGGCCGTACCCCGTCGAGCCCCGGTAGTTGACCCGGACCACCGCGAAGCCGTGGTCCAGCCAGGCCGCCGGGCCGGCCGCGAAGGCGTCGCAGTCGTGCCAGGCCGGACCGCCGTGCACCTCGAACACGGTGGGGAAGGGCCCCTCGCCGTGGCCGACGGGCCGCTGCGCGAGCGCGTGGATCCGCCCGCCCGGGCCCTCGACCCACACGTCCTCCACCGGGACCGAGCCGGGCGGCCGGAAGCCCGGCGGCTCCAGCACCACCCCGCCCGCCGTCGACCGGATCGCCGAGGGCTCGGCCGCCGAGGACCACTGGTACTCGACCGTTCCGTCGGGCCGCGCCGTCGCACCCGAGACCGTGCCGGGCGGCGTCTCCACCCGGGCCAGCTCCCGCGCGGCCAGGTCGTAGCGCCACAGCTCGCTGCGCGCCTCGAAGCTGTGCTCGACGAGCAGCGCCGAGCCGTCCGGGTACCACTCGGCGCTCACGTCGCCCGGCAGGTCCAGCAGCAGCTCCTGCTCGGCGCCGGTGGCCACGTCCCACACCATCGGCTCCCAGCGGCCGCGCCGCTGGTGGCCGACGAGCAGCCGGGTGTCGCCGGCGACCGGGGCGAAGCCGAGGATCTCCAGGCCCAGCTCCACGGTGCCGCCCCGGGAGTCGTCCAGCTCCGCGACCGCGGTGCCGTCGAGGGTGACCACGCGCAGGGCCGAGTGCATGGCGTCGCCGTGCTCGGTGTGCTCGATCGCGATCAGCGTCCCGTCCCGGGACAGGTCGCCGACGCCCGCCGACTCGCGGTGCCGGTACACCTCCACCGGCTCCGCGCAGCCCGGCCGCACCACGTGGACGGTCGAGCCCTCCTCGTCGGTGGACCGGCCCACGACGGCCGTCCCGTCCCGGCCGATGGCGAGCCCGGCCGGGTACGAGGGCTTCAGACCGGGGGTGGCCGGCTCGTCGGGGCCGCCCGCGAAGGGCTGGCGGACCCAGGTGCCGAACTCGTCGCCATCGGTGTCGGAGAACCACCAGATCCACTCCCCGTCCGGGGAGAGGGTTCCGTCGGTGGTGCCGTTGGGCCGGTCCGTGGCCTGCCGCTGGGTGCCGGTCGCGCGGTCCCAGGCGTACAGCTCGTAGGTCCCCGTCGCGTTGGAGACGAACAGCGAGCGGTCCGGGGCGTCCTCGGCCCACTCGGGCAGTGCGACGCGCGGCGCGCGGAAGCGCTTCTCCCAGTCGGGCATGCCTGTGGCCGTGTTGTCAGTCATACCCCTATGTAACCCGATCGGGTGCGGCGGACCGCCGGCCGCGGCTGCGGATGCCGCCCGCCCCGAACGGGAGGACAGTGGAGGACGTACGCCCCCGCGATGCCGGAGGAGGAGTCGGTCATGGCCAAGAAGACGCGTGCCGGTACGGCACAGGCCGCGGAGCGCGAGCACGAGCGGGCGAAGAACACGGCCGCCGAGGCCCGCGCCAAGTCCGCGGTCCGCGATGCGCAGTCCCTGTCGGCAAAGACGAGAGGCATGCAGCAGAAGGCCCAGGCCAAGCGCGGCTGACCCGCTGACCACCTGACGCGCTGACCGGCTGACCCGCTGACCGGCTGACCTGCCGGGCCCTACGCTGGCCCCATGCGGATGACCGTCCGGGGCGCCCGGCTGCTGCACGCCGACCGCCCCGGTGTGCTGCGCCCCGGCCTGTACGAGGTCCGGGTCGGCCCGGACGGCAGGATCGCCCGGATCGCCCCGGACCACGGCCCCGCGGACCCGTCGCGGCCGCCGCCCGCCGGCGTGCTCCTCGAGGCGGATGGCGGGCTGCTCACCGCCCCCTTCGTCGAACCGCACATCCACCTGGACACCGCCCTGACCGCCGGGGACCCGCGCCCCAACACCTCCGGCACCCTCTGGGAGGGCATCGCCTGCTGGAGCGCCCGCAAACGCACCCTGACCCGCGAGGACGTCGTCGCCCGGGCCACCGAGGTGCTGCGCTGGCAGGCCGCCCAGGGCGTACTGCACGTGCGGACCCACTGCGACGTCACCGACCCGCAGCTCACCGCGCTGGACGCGCTGCTGGAGGTCCGCGACCGGGTCCGGGAGTTCATGACCCTCCAGATCACCGCCTTCCCCCAGGAGGGCATCCTCTCCTTCCCCGGCGGCGAGGCGCTGCTGCGCGAGGCCGTGGACCGCGGCGCGGACGTCGTCGGGGCGATCCCGCACTTCGAGGACACCCGCGAGGACGGGGTCGCGTCCCTGGGCATCGCCTTCGCCGTCGCCGAGGAGCACGGCCTGCGCGTCGACGCCCACTGCGATGAGATCGACGACGAGCAGTCCCGGTTCGTGGAGGTGCTGGCCGCGCTCGCCCTGCGCTCGGGGCTGCGGGAGCGCGCGACCGCCTCGCACACGACGGCGATGGGCTCCTACGGGGGCGCGTACAGCGTCAAACTCCAGGGGTTGCTGGCCCGTTCCGGGATCGGCCTGGTCGCCAACCCGTTCGCCAACCTCAACCTCCAGGGCCGCTTCGACGCCTACCCCAAGCGGCGCGGCCTCACCCAGGTCAAGGAGATGCTGGCCGCCGGCGTCAACGTGGCCTTCGGACACGACGACGTGATGGACCCGTGGAACCCGCTGGGCACCGCCAACCCGCTCCAGACCGCCCTCGTCGGCCTGTACGCCGCCCAGCTGACCGGCGCGGACGAGATCCCCGTGGCGTACTCGATGGTGACCGACCGCGCCGCGCGCATCCTGGGGCTGACCGCCCCCGAGTACGGCATCGCCGAGGGCGCGGCCGGATCCTTCGTCGTACTGCCCGCGCCCACTCCCCAGGAGGCGCTCCGCCGCCAGGTCCGGCCCCGGTACGTCGTGGCGCACGGCAGGCTCGTCGCCGAGACGCCGCCGGCGCCGACCCTGCTGTCCTGGCCGGGCGAGGCCCCGGCGGAGGTCGACTTCGGCCGTCCCTCCCGTCAATCCCCGTGAGCACACGGATACGTGACACCGTGTCGGGCCGGGCCGCCCTGGAGATCGCATCGGAGTACGCCGGCGCCGCCCTGCTTGCGGCCGACCCGCTCGACCGCGGGTGGGCGTAGGCTCGCGGCCATGCGCGTACGCCTGCACCAGATCGTCGTGGACTGCCGGGAGCCGGGGAAGCTGGTGCGGTTCTGGGCGCGACTGCTGGAGGTCGAGCCGGTCGACCGGGCCCGCGGCTGGTCGCACGTGGAGCTGCCCGGGGTGGCGCGGCTGGCGTTCCAGCCGGTGCCCGAGGGCAAGGCGAGGAAGAACCGGCTGCACCTCGACCTCGCGGTCGACGACGTCACCGCCGCCGCGGCGCTGGCCGTGGGGCTGGGAGCCGCGGCGGTCGGCGCCCCGGTCACCGACGACCAGGGCTCCTTCCAGGCGATGCGCGACCCGGAGGGCAACGAGTTCTGCTTCGTCACCGGCTGACCGCGCGCCCCTGACCTCGGCCCGGCGCCCGTTTGTCCGTGTTCGCCCCCACGCCGTCCTGCGGGAGGAGTTCGCCGGCCAGCTCCGACACGGCGACCGTGAACCGGCGGGCCTGCTCCTCGCCCAGGTGGCCGAGGCCGCCGAGGACGAAGTAGCCGGGCCGGGCGTCCAGATGACGCCACACCAGGTCGCGCACGGTGACGCCGACGACGTGGCCGCGGTCCGCGTACCGTTCGGCGTACCAGTCGCCGCCGTCGTCCGCGGCCATGAGGGCCAGGGCCTGTCGGGGGGGGGGGGGGGGGGGGGGGGGGGGGGGGGGGGGGGGGGGGGGGGGGGGGGGGGGGGGGGGGGGGGGGGGGGGGGGGGGGGGGGGCGGGAGGGGGGGGGGGGGAGGAGGTAGTAGGAACGGGG
>NZ_JBWKDK010000048.1:0-45405 GCF_056436005.1 Streptomyces sp. NPDC043854 | reverse complement strand
GATGCGGCTAACACGGCACCCCGTCCAAGGAGCCGCCCCGCGACCCCCCCCCCCCCCCCCCCCCCCCCCCCCCCCCCCCCCCCCCCCCCCCCCCCCCCCCCCCCCCCCCCCCCCCCCCCCCCCGGTTCCGGGGCCGGTTCCGGAGGTGGGGGTACGTGCAGCAGCAGGTCGCGTCGTTCGCCGGTGCCGTCGAAGAGGAAGTGGCGCACCCGGCCGGCGAATCCGCCTCCGGGGGCCGGGTCGCTGGTGAAGGACCAGCTGTGCAGTGCGGCCAGCCGGACGGTGACCTCGTGGGTGAGCCTGCCCGCGTCGGCGTCGGCGAGGATCGACCGGCAGCCCTCGAGGGCGACGAGGTGGGCGGCGTACCGCCGCGCGGCGGCCCGGTCCGGCAGCCGGGAGGAGACGACGACGGCGTACGCGCCCGCGGTGAGCTGTTCGCCGCGCAGGCCGGTGTCGGTGGTGACGTCGCGGACGTGCATGAGGTGCCGGAGTTCGTCGGTGCGGGGCGCGACCGCGGCGAAGATGTCGCCGGGGATGTCGACGGTCCGGCACACGGCGGTGGGGTCGCCCTCGATCTGCGCGGGGGCGATCCGGGGGTGGCGTACGCCGTCGGCGTCGGTGAGCAGCTCCTCGGCGGTCATGGGGACGGTCAGGCCGTCGGACCGCGGGTCGCCGGGGAGCTCGCCCTCGGCGAAGACCAGCAGGGCGAGCCAGGGTTCGGCCGGGGCGGCACCGGCGCGGCCGGGTTCGTCCGGGCGCCGCATCCACGGCAGCAGCGGGTTGGCCAGGGTGATGTGCGCGAGGGTGGTGGAGTAGTCGGAGTGGCCGCCGGGGGCCGGGTTGACGGCGTGCACCTGGTCGGCGGCGAGCGCGAACTGCGGGGCGCGGACCTCGAAGGTCTCCTCGACGGGCGCGAGGTAGCCGTCGGTGTCGGTGTCGGTGCCGGTGTCCGTGTCCGGCAGGGTCTGGGTGGCGCGGACGCGGTACAGCCCGGCGTCGATGGCGGGTTCGCGGTTGTCCCGGAAGTGCAGGACGAAGCCCGGGTCGGTGAGCGGCACGGGGGTGTCGAGCTGGTCCGTCATCGTACGGGCCCTTCCGAGGCGGCGGCGTGGGACGGTGTGGCGCGGGGCGTGGTCGCGTGGGACGCGGCGGCGGAGAACGTGGTGAACAGGGCTGCGGAGGCGCGCGTGCCGGGCGGCAGCTGCCAGCGTTCGGCCAGGGCGGGGCGCCCGTCGGCGCCGATGTCGACGACGGCGACGGTCGCGTCGTCGCAGGCGACGAACGCCCGGCCGGCGTCGGGGGTGAAGGTGAGGGACAGCGGGGCGGCGCCGAGCGGGATCTCGCCGAGCAGCCGCCCGCCGGCCACGACGGACACGGCGGCCGCGTGCCGTACCCAGGCCCGGTCCCGGGGGTCCAGGGCGAGGGCGAGCGGGTCGGCGCCGACGGGGACGTCCGACTCCAGGGTGGTGGCGGGCGGGGCGGAGTGCGGCTGCTCGTACAGAGTGACGACGTGGCCTGTGCCGCCGGTCCTGCTCCGCAGGACGACGGCCCGCCGGGCCGAGGTGGTCAGCATGGCCAGGGCGGTGCCGGGGGCGGTGAACTCGTACGGCGTGTACGAGGCTCCGGGGGTCGGCACCGGCATCACCCGCACCTGGCCGTTGCTGCCCGCGGCGGCGCCGTGGACGTAGACCCGGCCCGGCTCTCCCGGGGTGACGAAGGCGGGTGTGGCGGGCCCCCAGACCTGGCCCAGGAGGGTGCCCGTCGAGGTGTCGAAGGTGGCGGTCTTGCTGGCGTCGTTGGCGTTGGCGTACAGGCGGCCCGCCTCGACGTCGACGGCGATACCGCCGAAGTTCCGTACGACCTCGTGGCCGACGACCGTGTGCACCGGCGGCGTGTCTCCGGTGAGGTCGACGGACGCGGCCGCCCGGGGCGCCGGGCAGGCGACCACCGCGCGGTCGCCGTCGCGCCGGACGGCGAGGACGGTGGGCCGGCCGCCGAGGGTGATGCCGGTGCGCGGCGGACCCGCCTGCTGGGCGACGGTGTCGATGACGTCGATCCGGCCGCCGTCGGGCCCGATGGCGTACAGGACGGCGCCGTCCGCGGAGGTGGTGGCCAGGTACGGGCCGGGCCCGCCGGCCGGGACGCGGCCGATGACGGCGGTGGTGACCGGGTCGACGGTGAGGATTTGCCCGGTGGTGTCGTCGAGGACGAGGAGGACGGGGTCGGGGTGCGGCGGCGCGGGGTCCTCGGTGAGCAGCAGCGGGTCGGCGTCGAGGCCGAGGGTGCGGGCCTGCTCCGCGAGGACGCTCACGGTGTCGTTGGGGAGCGGGCTGCCGGGGAGCAGGTCGGCGAGGGCGGCGTGCATGCGGGTGCGGGCGGTGCCGGCGCAGAGCGTGGCGAGTTCGCCGGCGAGGAGGCCGACCCCCGCGCCGGCCGGTTCGGCCGTGTGGACCGGGGAGCCGCCGGGCACGGCGCGGGGGTCGAGGGGAAGCCAGGCGTCGGGGCGGAGCTTCTCCTCGGCGATGTCGCGTTCGGCGATGGGCCCGAGGTCCTGGCCGACGGTCTTCGGGCCGGGCACGGTAATGCGCAGCCCGGTGATGTGGCGGAGCAGGGGGTCCTGGCCGAGGGTCTTGTCCTGGGCGACGTCCGGGTCGCCCCAGAGGGCGAACGGCACGTTCCCGTACTGGGCGTCGGCCTGCCAGAGCTCCTCGCGGGGTACGGCGCGCCAGGCCGCGGCCCGGCCTCGCCGGGTGTCGCTGAATTCGACGGTGACGTGCAGCAGGCCGTCGATGTCCTTCTTGCCCATGGGCCGGATGTCGACGGTCCCGTCCCCGGTCTCCGCGCGTTCGTTGAACTGCGCCCGCGCGGTGGGCACCGCGGTGGAGACGGCGAAGGAGAAGCCGGAGGGGTCCGCGAGCCAGGGTTCGGTGCCGGCTTCGACGCGTGCGGCCCGCAGTTCGGGGTCGGCGTCGGCGTCGGTGAGCAGGCCGGTGAGGGGCTGGGCGGTGAGGGGGTTCGCGGGCGGCAGGAGCTGGGTGCGGAACTCGGTCCAGTCCATGGTGGCCGGTCCCGTCAGGGAAGCGCCGAACCGGACGGTCACGGTGATGAAGGCGAACTTCGCGGTGACGGTGCCGCCGGTGGGCGGGCCCCACAGGTCGAGCGAGGCGCCCAGTTCGCCGCTCACCGTGAACAGCAGTTTCACCCGGGCGCCGACGCGGACCGAGATCCCGGCCCGGAAGTGCAGCGGAGCCCACTGGACGAGGATGTCGGCCCGGGCCGTCAGCCACGCCTCGACGATGCCCGCGCTGTAGCGGACGTCGAGCATGCCGCCGGCCATGACGGCGTTGGGGGTCAGCGCGAAGTAGGCGCCGCCGGTGATGGACACCGCCGAGCCGACCGACCAGGTGAAGCCGAGGCGCGGGACGGCCGGGAAGTGGGTCGGGACCTGGTAGTCGGGGTGGTAGCCGCCGACGGTGAGGACGAAGTCACCGGCGTGGGGGCTGGGTCCGAACCAGGAGGAGAAGGCGAAGCCGCCGGTGAGGACGCAGGCCGGGTCGATGACGTACGAGTCCACGAGCTGGGCGGAGGCGGCGAGTTCGCCGCGCGCCGACTGGAAGACCACGCGCAGGTCGACGCCGATGCGGGCGTACGCCTTGCCGTTCTTGGGGAAGTCGGCGACGGCGTGGCCGAGGAGGGCGACGGTCAAGTCGTGGCCGGCTTCCAGGAGGAGCAGCACACGGGCGCGCAGGAACTCGAACGAGGTGAAGTCCAGTCCGCCGGCCAGCCATACCTGCCCCTCGCGGTCCGTCACCCAGGGCCGGGGTCCGTCGGTGAGCCGGGCGAGGGCCTGCATGGGGTCGTCGGGCAGGCCGCCGTCGAGTCCGGCGACGAAGGGGAAGGCGCTGACCTCCTCCTGGCGGGGCACGCGTACGGAGCTGTTGTAGCCGAAGCCCAGCGCCACGCCCGTCACCCGGAACGGGGGCGGGCCGCCGAACGCGGCGGTGGCCCGGCCGAAGACGAACATCGACGGCTCGCCGCCGGTCCGCCGCTGGTAGGCGCCGACCGCGGTGACGCCGAACGTCGGCATCTCGATCGCGAGCTGCCCCTGCACCATCAGGTCGTAGCCGGGCTGCCGGCGGGTGATCAGTCCGCCGCCGAGCCGCAGCGGGGGCCGCTCGAAGGACACGAGCAGTCCGTCGAGGCGGGGTGCCGGCAGCAGGGAGTCGGCGTCGAGGTCGAAGCCGAGCCCCAGGCCCTGTACGGCGATGTCCAGTCCGGCGGCGCCGAGGGAGCCGTCGAACATGAACCACAGCATGCCCTGGTCGTAGCCGAGCCCGATGCGCTGGATCTGTACGGGCCCGAAGGCGCGGCCGACG
The DNA here is from genome assembly GCF_056436005.1 of Streptomyces sp. NPDC043854. Lineage (NCBI taxonomy): Bacteria > Bacillati > Actinomycetota > Actinomycetes > Kitasatosporales > Streptomycetaceae > Streptomyces > Streptomyces sp. NPDC043854. The sequence continues at coordinate 41,029 of NZ_JBWKDK010000048.1, read as the reverse complement.
TCCACCCAGAGGCCGCCCCGGTCGGCGGGCGGGGCGGTGGAGACCGCGGGGAGCGCGGCGCTGCCCGTGCCGGGCGTGCTGCCGGTGCCGCCTGTGGCGGTGAGCGCGCGGCCGGGCGGTGGCGTCGGGGCGGCCAGGCCGGCGGACAGCTCCAGGGTGGCCGGGCCCAGGCGCAGGTCGGCGCGGGCGGCGGGCCCCGGCCGGAGGCCGGCGGCGGGCAGCGGGTCGGCCCCGGCGGTGGCGAGGAGGGCGTTGACCGCGGCTGTCGTCTTCGCGTCGAAGTCGCCGGAGCTGTAGAGGACGTGCAGGTTCTCGATGCCCAGCTCGCCTGCCGCGGGCAGGAACTCGCCGACCAGCGGCAGGGTGGACAGGTCGAGCCGGGCGGCGAGGCCCACCCCGAGGCAGAAGCGGGCGGGGGCGCCCGGGGGTTTGACCCGGACGAACTTGGCCTCGGACAGCGCGAGGGTGAGATCGGCGGGGACGGCGGGCGCGGCGTCCGGGAAGAGCGTGCCGATCCACTCGTGCAGCGAGATCCGCAGGGCCTCGCCGCCGGTGTCCCGGAAGGTGGCGACGATCACGTCGGTGCCGGCGCCCGCGGTGTCCAGGAGGACGTCGAAGGCGAGGCCCCCGATGGCGAGGGTCCCTCCGTACTGCACTCCGGTGGAGTCCCGGGTGATCGCCACGGCCAGGCCCGCGGTGACGTCCTCGGTGATCGTGAACTCTCCGGTGCAGCGGAACTCGGTCCTCGGGCTGCCGGTGGTGTGGGAGAGCCAGATCCCGGTGAGGCCGAGGCTCGCGACGACCCCGGGGACGTCGGTGAGGCCGAGCGCCGAGATGACCTGCGGCATGCCGAACGCGTCGCCGGACGTGACGCCGCCGTGGAAGGTCCAGCCCCGGCCGCCGGCCCGCTGCGCGGCAGTCAGGTCGACGGTGATGCCCTCGCCGATCTCGGCCGTGCCGCCGAACCGGGCGACGACCTTCTCGGCGCTGCTGTACGAGAGCTTCAGGGACAGGCCGGTCAGGGTGACGGGGCCGAGCTGCCAGTCGCCGGTGAGGCCCAGCCGGACGGCGTAGGCGTCGCCGAGGTCGGCGGCGAAGCCGAGGGCGGCGGTCCCGAGCCCGCCGGGGACGTCGTCCACCGGCAGGCCGAAGGACGTCAGCAGGGCGCGGGCGTCGACGGATGCGCCGTCCCGAAGCCCGCCGGTGATCCGGAGCTCGGGGAACCACAGGGCGACGTCGAGTACCGGGCCGGGGCCGCTGGGGGCGGGGAGCGTCAGGCCCGCGACGACCGCCATCGAGGTGGCTTCGTAGGCTGCCCCGGCAGCCTGCGCGGTGAGGCGGTAGTCGAACCCGGCGACGTTCTCGGGGGCGAAGCCGAAGTCCGCCAGGCCCTGCGCCGCGCTCTCCCACACGGTGTCGCCGGCGAAGGCGCGGGCGAGCTCCTCCAGCGCGCCGGCGAAGGCGCCGGGCTGCTCGGGTCGTACGGCCGCGGTGATCCGGCCGGGACCGTCGGCGGTCAGCGCGGCCGACACGTTGTTCTTGGCGAAGGCCGCGCCGAGCAGGAGGGTGGTGTCGCCGTCGGCGGTCACGGCGACCGTCACCTCGGTCACCTCGACGGTCATGGCGGTGTTCGCCGGCCACTGCTGGGCCGCGCAGGTGAGGGGGAGGGTGAGCCGGGTGCCGCCGGGGTCCACCTCGGGGGTTCCGGATCCGGCCGTGCCCTGGATCCGGCCGTCGGGAAAGGCTGCCAGCATGTCCCGTAAGGAATCGGGGAGTTGTGCGTCGCCGGTGGTGAGGGTCGGAGGGGACCCCAGGCTCAGGAGGTGGTTCCGCAGTGCCTCCAGGTCCACCGCGGCCAGTTCGTCGGGACGGGACGTGGTCATACCGGTCTCCGCTCTGTCACCAGGATGTTCCGGCCGACGGGGCCGGGAAGGATCACGCGCCGGGCGAAGGGTCCGCTCAGGAACCGGGGCCGGCGGCCAGGGTCCGGGTGGGGGCGGGGTGCGGGTGGGGGGGCGGGGTGCGGGTCGGGGTCAGCCCGCCCGCCAGCGGGCGCCGTCGGCGAGGATCGCCTCGGCCTCCACCTTCGCCATGGCCGTGCCGCCGAGCCGGAGGGGGGTGCCCGTGCCCGTCGCCGTCTGGGTCACGGCCTTCCACTCGAGGACGACGGCCTTGAATTCCGGGGTCGTGTAGTCCTTCTTCTGCCCGGACCCGTAGTCGAGTTTGGCGGTGACCGTGTGGTCCTGGCCGATCCCCGCCTCCCAATTGCCGAATAGTTCGGCGGCGAACAGCCCGAACCGGGCCATTTCCGCCGTCATCCTGGCGACCACGTACAGCGCGTTCCTGGCCTTCTTCAGGTCGGCGGGCTTTCCCGCGGATACCGCGGTGAGGTGGCTGTGCAATTGGCCGAGCTTGGAGTCCAGCGTGTCGCCGCAAAGCCAGTCCTGGTCCGCCGTGGAATCGTACTCGGCCGGTATGAAGTGCTTTCCCATGTGGGTCAGGCCGGTGGGGATGAGCGCGTTCTTGTCCCGGTCGTTCTTCTTGGCTTCGTCCTTGTCCCAGGCCGCCATGTAGTTCGTGCCGCGGTCGATGGTGTAGCCCCGCCCGTAGAGATTCCTCTTCAGGAAGTAGAACTGGACCGACCGGCCACTGGAAAGCACCACATCGATCATGAAGAAGCGTCGGTCGCCGGCCTGTTGCGGGGTGTAGGTCGCATAGCGGCGGCGGAGGAACTCGATCGTGTCCTTGAACCGGCCTGGCCCTGATGCGCTTTCCTCGCTGAAATCCAGGGCCCGTTCGAGAATGTCCTCACGCTCAAGCGCCATGCGCAAACCCCTCCCGATCCGCCTACGGCCGATACGCAGAGCGCCCATGTAGTCACAGCCGGGGTATGCCCCACAAGTATGCGTTTCGGGTGAGGGGCGTCTTCCGGACACAGGTGAATCCGAACACCGATTCGGGGCATCTCGCCCGGCGGGGCGCGCGCCGGCTCAGTGGCCGACGGTGTTCATCAGGATGATCGCCGTGAGATCCGCAAGGATGACGGTGACAACGGCGATGATCACGGCCCAGGCCCGCTGGGACTCGTCCAGGTGCACGCGTCGCCTCCCGACCGGCATGTGCCTTCGCTTCCGTGCGGGGCGCCCGCGAGCGGGCCCGCCGGGTCCTCCTCTCCGCCATGATGGCTCGGTTCCGCCGGGCGCACAGCTCGGGCGGTCCCGCCCCCGGTGGCAGGCGACCCGTACCGTGCCGCGCCACCCTGTTCCCCAGCCCGGGGCCCCGGGCCGTCCTGGACCCCGTCCCCACACCACTGATCATCAACGGCAACCTCATCGACGAATCACCTGATCCACCCTCCGCCCCGGGACTGCGGGGCCGGGTGGTTGACTACCGCCCATGGACGCCACTGCCCCGGGCACACCCCCCTTCGACCCCGAACTGGGCGCCGCACTCGCGGCTTTGGGCGCCGGGACGAGGGAGCCCTTCACCCCGGAGAACCTCGCGGCACGGCAAGAGCGGGATGCCGCGGCCCGGCCCAGGCCGACGGCCCGGGACCTCCGGGCCGACGGCCGCTTCGAGGTGGAGGAGCTGCGCGTACCGGGAGCCCCGGGCGGGCCGGACGTCACGCTCGTGAGCGCACGGCCGGCAGGGATCACCCGGCCGCTGCCGCTGCTGTACTACATGCACGGCGGCGGCATGATCACCGGCAATGCGTGGTCCGTGCTCCGGCAGCTGCTCCGCGAATGGGTGCTCACGCTGGAGTTGGCCGTCATCTCCGTCGAGTACCGGCTGGCACCGCAGGCGCAGTATCCCGAACCGCTGGAGGACTGCTACGCCGGGCTCACCTGGGTGGCCGAGCACGCGGCTGACCTGTGCATCGACGCGGACCGCATCGTCATCGGGGGCAAGAGCGCCGGCGGCGGCCTCGCCGCGGCACTGGCCCTGCTCACCCGGGACCGCGGCGGGCCGGCCCCGATCGGGCAGCTGCTGCTGTGCCCGATGCTCGACGACCGCAACGACACCTTCTCCAGCCGCCAGATGGCCGGCACGGACACCTGGGACCGGACCTCCAACGCAACCGCGTGGCAGGCGCTGCTGGGCGACCGGTACGGCGCGGCGGACCTGCCGCCCTACGCGGCGCCCGCCCGGGCAACGGACCTGTCCCGCCTGCCGCCCGCGTACATCGAGGTCGGATCGGCCGAGACCTTCAGGGACGAGGACGTGGCCTACGCCAACGCGCTCTGGCAGGCCGGCGGCCAGGCCGAACTCCACGTGTGGCCCGGAGCCTTCCACGGCTTCGACACGCTCGCCCCCCGGGCCGCCCTCAGCCGGGACGCCCGCGACGCCCGCACCCGCTGGCTCCGCCGCATCCTCAACCGGCCGCAGGATCCCGGCACGGACAACGCCGAACGAGCAGGCGGCTGAACTACGGCTCGGCGCCCACGACGATCGCTCATACGATCACCTGTTCAGCCGCGGCAAGGCCGTGTCCCGGGCACTGGCGGGTCGTTGGGTGTGTCACCGGGGCGGACGCGTGTCACGGGCCGGTTCCGCCGGATCCCGTGACCGTGGGCATCGCGCCGCTACGGCTCGCCCCACCCGACGACACCGGACGAGGCCCCGCACGCCGCGCACGGCGCACGCCGGGTGAGTTCCGGCACGGGCACGGGCTCGGCCGCCACCGTCGCCGTGGCTGCCGCTTCCTGGGGAGAGAACCAGGCGGCATGCGTGTTCAGGGACAGGACGTGCCGGAAACGTTGCTGGCGCCTGAGTTCGAGGGCGTCCCTGTGGCACAGCCCGCCCACCCCGGATGACCTCCACGCGGCCCCGAAGACAGCCAGCACTGCACAGATCAGCATGATCCTCAGGAAGACGTCTGGCACGGCGGTCCTTTCCGACGGTGATTCGATCAACAGGGGCCCGCAGCCCGAGCCCTCGGCAACACCTCGACATAACGCAGGGGCATATGCGGGGTTGCGCCTTGTCACCTCATTGCAGCCACCTGGAGCACTCGGCCGGACTCCCGCCGCGCGTGCGCCGTCCGCCCGCCGCGCTCCCGGTGCACGGCAAACCCGGACCACGGTGAACCCCGCGGGCCCGCCGAACCGTGGTTGAGCTGCGGCGATGCACCGTGTCCGGGCTGCGGCCGCCACGGAGCGGACCGGTTCGGGGCGACCGTTCGGCCATTCGAGAACGGGTCAACGCCCGGTCACCGCGTCATCATCACCTGCTTGGCGCATTCCCAGTCCGGTGCCGGGAGCGTTGGTTGGACTATGACGACAGCGAACCGCTCAGCAAGCTTCCAGGGCCGCCCGCCCCTTCACGCGGCCACCCGGATGGGGAGTTGGACCTTCACACCGGGGTCGACGGGCTTGGGACCGGTCCTGAACGCGACCCTGGAGCACGAGGGGCGGAAGATCGAGCTGAATTACACGTCCGCGATCTTCGAGGATTTCCTGCACGAGATGAGCACGATCCACAGCGAGTTCAACCGGCGCTCGACACCACTGGCCGCCGCATCCGGCACGCGCGCCGGCGAACACGCAGGGATGGTCTCCCGTGTTTGAGACATACGGTCACCACGACATGAGCGGCTCGCGCCCCCAGCCGGATGCCCGCGTGTTCTGGACGGGTCCGGACGTCGAGCAGCCCCCCGTGACAGGGCAGCCACCCCTCGTGCTCGGCCACGTGAACAGCCCGTGGGATCCGACGGAGGAGCTCGCCTACCTGCTGCAGGACTCCATGGCCCCCAGGCAGGCGGAGCCCTTCGACCACGCCGGCTTCGACGAAACGACCGACACGGTCGGATCGACGAACATGGTCGGATCGACGAACATGGTCGCCGGGCCGCCGAGCGTCGTCGGGCTGCCGCAGGCGCAGTCCTCCGGCGGGCACCGCCATGCCGCATCGAAGTCGCCGGTCGGGGCCCTGCTGCGAACGGGCAGCCTCTTCACCGCCGTGCTGGTCGCCGTCATCGCCGCCGTGGTGAGCGTGTTCAGCGGCCTCGCCATCTGTGATGCCCTCCGGCACAGCGCCACGCCGAGTACCGGTCACGATGTGGTCAGCTGGTGGCCGCTGCTGATCTACGGACCCTGGATGGTCGCCTCCCTGTCCATCCTGAGGGCCGCCCTGCACCAGCGCCGCGCCCTCCACTCATGGTCCATCGTCCTGTTGTTCTCCACACTTGCCACGTTCCTGTGCGTGGCCCAGGCACCCAGGACGCTGGCAGCCCAGGCCGCGGCCACCCTTCCGGCCATCGCGGCGCTCGCCTGCTTCCAGCAACTCGTACGCCAGATCACGCTCACGCGGCCGCCCCGCAACCCCGTGCCGCGCCACCGGAACCGGATGTCCTCCTCCGGCCCCACGTTCCACTACGGGGCATGACGGCCCCGTCCCGGACTGCCGCACCCAGCGTCCGCCGCGCTGCCGCGAACGGCGTCGGGGACGAAGACGCGGGCGAAGAGGCGACAGCCGCTAACTGCATGGAGAACGCGGTCCTTCCCAGAGCCCTACCGGAATGATCGTTTGCACCTCAGGAACGACAGTCGAAACCAACAGGTCACGGGCTGTACGCAATCTCGGCACGGCGGTCTTTCAGCGCTGCCCCGCGCCCGAACGCACGCGCGATGCGCTCCCCCTACCTCCCCTCCCCCTGCGCTTCCTGAAGAGAGGACAGCAGAAATGATGCACGAGCCCTCCTACGCCGAGCGGGTCCGGTACAGGCAGCTCCAGGACACCGCCTACCAGGCCGGCCAGGACGCCGTGGCCAACCTTCAGTCCGCTCTCGCGCTCGCCGGTCTGGTCCTTCCTTCTCTCGCCAACGACGGGCCCGTGGGCTGCCGGGGATTCGTCCGGCTCGGCGGGTGCGGTGTGGCCCTCGCCAACCAGCTCGCCGAGGTGATCGCCGCCGGCGCCCGTGCGCTTCAGGACCAGCAGCATTGATCCACCGCCCCCAGCGAAAAAACTCAGGAGGTTCTTGCATGAACACGTGGCGCGCTTCTTCCCCTGCGCCGACACCGCAGGACGCACTCGATCCCTACCGGTTCCCCGGGGCACGGGACTTCGAGGACCACGAGAACGCCGCCGCCCGAACCACGCTCCCCCCGGTCCCGGTCCCGGCCCGCGACCCGGACCGGCAGGAGCGGCCTGTCGGCCGGGGCAACGCGGTCCACCGTCGGCGCCTCGAACTGCACGCGGCGCTGACCGCGGCCGGCATCCCGCCGCTCGCCGGAGACCTGCACGCCATCGAAGCCCTGGCCGCACTCGACGACACGGCCAACGCGGCCGTCCAGCGCTGGATCGCCGGCGCCCGCTGGCCCGTGAGCGTGCCCCACTTCGCCTGAGCACATGACAGGACCCGGCCGAGGTGGGGCGACGGCGTACCCCGGCCGGGTCCTGCGTGCGTGGGCGTGACGGCGCGGCCGCGCTCAGCTCTCGTCGTCGCGCATCTCGTCCTCGTCCCGCCGGCGTCTCACCTCGTCCTGACGGAGCCTGAGCTCCTCGGGGCTCTTGCCCCGGCCGCCTTCCTGGCCGGAGCCCGACTGGGTGGGATCCTGGCCGCTGCGGTGCATGCGCTGCTGCTCCTCGCGGCCCTTGCCCGGCTTCTGGCGCTTGTTCTGCATACCGGCCATGACGGCGACTCCTCGTGACGTGCGGATTCCCCCTCCCCCACAGTGACACGCACCGTGACATCGCGCATCACGAGCGTGAACGCGCACCCCGCCCGGTTCCGGCCCTTCCGCGGTCCGACGGCCTAGTCTGCGGTCAGCGCGCCCGGATGCCGGGACGCAGCGATCACAGCCATCAGTCATGCCCTGGAGGAAGAGATGCCCAGCCCGCAGCCGCCCTTCGGTACGGTCGTCAGCCCCAACGGCGTCAACCTGCGCAGGTACCCGAGCACCGATTCCGCCATCACCGGAACCCTCGTGCACGGGACGGAGATCGGCCTCATGAGCAAGGTCCACGCCCAGGACATCGACGGCAACAGCATCTGGTACCTGCTGCGGGACAGGCCCGTCTGGGTCTCGGCCCGGCACGTCGACAACACCGGACCGGTCCCCCTCTCCAAGGACGTGGAGCCCCCGCATCCCGAGGGCTGAGGGACAGTCATGTCGGTGCCGCTGCCCGACGGCCCGGTCCTGTGGGGCAATGCGGGCTCCGATCCGGGGTACCGCATCGGTGTCTTCGCCTCCCGCGACCCGGGGCGGCGTCGGCCCGCGACGCACGGTCGGTCGAGGTCCCGCTCACCGACGAGGGCCACCCGGGGGAATGTGCGGACCCGGCCCGTCCGGGAGCCGGCCCGCCGGACCGGGTGCTGGTTGGCTGGGGGGATGAAGTACTTCGTGACGGTCCAGGCGAGCCAGGCGGACTACGACGCGATGGAGGGGAAGGCCTCGCCCGCTCCCCCGTGGAGCCGTGACGAGATCACGGCCATGGTCGCCTTCATGAACGAGCTCAACGCGGAACTCACCGCCTCCGGGGAACTCCTGGACGGGCAGGGGTTCACCGCACCTGCCGACGCCCGGTTCGTCACCGGCTCCCCCGGCCGCGAGCCGGTGGTCACCGACCACCCGTACGCCGACTCCGACGTCCTCACCGCCGGCTACTGGCTGCTGGAGTGCTCCGGCCTCGACCGCGTCACCGAGATCGCGGCCCGGATCACCCAGTGCCCGGTGCCGGCGGGCTCCCCCGAGTACCCGGTGGTGATCCGCCCGATCGGCGAGGCCCCCGCGGCCTGAAGGCGGCCTCCTCCTCCGGGCTGCGGGAGGAGGAGGCCGCCGTGGGGCACGGGACGCGCGGCGCTGTTTCACGGGCGGCGCTATTTCACCGATCCTGCCATCACGCCCTGGACGAAGTGCCGCTGGAAGGCGAAGAAGACGACGAGCGGAACCACCAGGGACAGGAACGCGCCCGGCGCGAGGATGCCGATGTTGCTGCCGAACTGCCTGATCTGGGACTGGAGCGCGACCGTGAGCGGCTGGGACCCGCTGTCCGCGAAGAGCAGCGCCACGAGCATGTCGTTCCAGACCCAGAGGAACTGGAAGATGGCCAGGCTCGCGATGGCCGGCCGGCCGAGCGGCAGCACGAGCCGGGAGAAGATCCGCCACTCGGTGCCGCCGTCCATCCGGGCCGCTTCCAGCATCTCGCGCGGAATCTCGGCGAAGTAGTTGCGGAGCAGGAAGACCGCGAACGGCAGCCCGTAGGCGACGTGGAAGAGGACGACGCCCGGGATCGTGCCGAACAGCCCGACCGCGCCGAAGAGTTTGGCCACGGGCAGCAGGCCGATCTGCACGGGGACGACCAGCAGTCCGACGACCACCAGGAAGATGCCGTCCCGGCCGGGGAACTCCAGCCAGGCGAAGGCGTATCCGGCGAGGGCCGCGATGCCGACCACCAGGACGGTGGTGGGCACCGAGATCAGGACGGTGTTGCCGAAGGCCGCCGCGATGCCGGAGTCCTCCAGCAGCGCGCTGTAGTTGTCCAGGGACAGCTGGGACGGATCGGTGAGGGCGGTCCACCAGCCGCCGGAGGCGTTGTCCTGCTCGGAGCGCATCGAGGACAGCAGCAGGCCGGCCAGCGGGGTGATCCACACGAGGGCGACCAGGATCAGCAGGGCCTGCACGGCCGAGCTGCTCAGCAGGCGGGACAGCCGGTTCCCGCGGCGCGGCCCGGGTGGGGACGGGACGGGGGCGGGCCGCAGCGCCGTCGCCCGCCCGGGCGGTCGGCGTTCGATGGTGCCCTGGCTGCTCATGTTCCACTCCTTCGGAACCGCCGGATGTTGAAGACCATCGCGGGGACGACCAGCAGCAGGAGCACGATGCTGAGCGCGCTGCCGAGGCCCTGGTCGTTGCCGCCGCCGAAGGAGACCAGCCACATGCGGGTGGCCAGTACGTTCGCCTCTTCCTGGACCGGTCCGGGCGCGATGATGTAGACGAGGTCGAATACCTTCATCACGTTGATCACCAGGGTGACGAAGACGACGGTGAGGACCGGTGCGAGGAGCGGCACGGTGATCTTGCGGAATATCTGGCCCTCGGTGGCGCCGTCCATCCGGGCGGCCTCCAGCGCGTCGCGCGGGATGGTCGCGAGCCCGGCGCCGATCAGCACCATCGCGAAGCCGGTCCACACCCACAGGTAGGCGCCGATGATGGCCGGCGTCACCAGGGCCGGGCCCAGCCAGTTCACGCCCTGGTAGGGGGCGGCGAAGTTGGCCGCGGGCAGCCGGACGGTGTACTCCCCGGCGGGCAGTCCGGTGAAGCGGAACGACCCGTCCGCGCCGGCGGTGGCGGTCGCGGCCACCCGGCCGTCGCGTACGGCCTCGACGGTCATGCCGGGCAGGCCCTTCTCGCCCGGGTCGACCTTGCCGGGAGTTCCGGCGCCGCCGGGGGCGAAGTCCAGGTAGACGACGCCCGCGATGGTGTCCGCGCCGGGTGCCGGCGGCGCGGCCGCGGCCCTGGCCCCGGCCGGTACCGCGTCGGGTGCCACTCCGACGAAGCCGAGGCCGACCGGGTCGCCGGGGCGCACGGCCTTCTCGGTGCTGTACGGGCCGCCCGCGCCGCCCGTCAGGCCGTGGCCCTCGCGGGGTCGGGCGGTCGGGTAGGCGGCGGCGTCCTGGAAGGTGTCGTGGATGCCGACGGCGACCGCGTTGAGCACGCCCCGGTCGGGGTCCTGTTCGTAGGCGAGGCGGAAGATGATGCCCGCGGCCAGGAAGGACACGGCCATCGGCAGGAAGAGCACCAGCTTGAAGGCGGTCGCCCAGCGCACCTTCTCGGTGAGCACGGCGAGCACCAGGCCGAGTCCGGTCAGCAGGGTCGGGGCGACGACGACCCAGATGGTGCTGTTGCGGATCGCCTTGAGGGTGGCCGGGTCCTGAACGATCGCCGCGTAGTTCCCGGCTCCGACGAACCGGTCGCCGCTGGCGTCGAAGAGGCTGCGGACGAAGGAGAAGACCACCGGGTAGACGACCAGTGCGCCGAGCAGCAGCAGGGCCGGCAGGACGAAGAGGACGGCGAGGCGGCGCTGCCTCCTCCGGGCCCGGCGCCGCGGGTCGGCCGCGGCGCGGGCGGTGAGGGTGTCAGGCATGGGGGCCGCCTCAGTTCCCGTAGGCCTTGGCGGCCTCGGCCTCGAGCTTCGCGGCGGTGCCCTGCGGGTCGGAGGGTTCGCGCAGGAAGTCCTGGAGGAGCTTCCACTCGCCCGCGCCCTTGGTGCCGCCGAAGGCTGCCGGGGCCTGGTCCGACATGTCGAAGCGGACGGAGTCGCCGGCCGCGACGAGGGACTGGGCGGTGCTGCGGGTGGTGTCGTCGCCGTACGCGGAGAGGGCGACCTTGTTGTTCGGGGACAGGAAGCCGCCGGCGCCGGCCCAGACCTCGGCCGCCTCGGGGGAGGCGAGGAACTCGACCAGCTTCATGCCGGCCTTGCCGTTCTTGCCCTGCTTGAGGACGACGGCGGCGTCGCCGCCGCTGACGACCGGCGCCTTGCCGCCGTCGACGGCGGGGAACGGGAAGAACTTGGCGTCCGTGCCGAGCTTCTTGCCGAACTGGTCCTTGGCGACACCGCCGACGAAGTCGCCCTCGTAGACCATGCCCGCCTTGGGTTCGGGGCCGAAGACCTGCTCGACGGAGGAGGGGAAGTCGGTCTGGAGGGCCGTCTGGGCGCCGCCGGCGACGAGCTGCTTGTCCTTGAACAGTTCACCGAGGGTGGTGAGGGCCTTGACGACGCTGTCGTCGGTCCACTTGATCTTGTGCTGGGCGAGCTGGTCGTACTTCTCCGGACCGGCCTGGGAGAGGTAGATGTTCTCGAACCAGTCGGTGAGGGTCCAGCCGTCCTCGCCGGCTATGGCGAAGGCCGGGCGGCCGGAGTCGGCGAGCGAGCGGCCGGTCTTCAGCAGGTCGGCGTAGCTCTTCGGCTCGCCGGCGCCGGCCTGGGTGAAGGCGTCGGGGGCGTACCAGACGGTGGACTTGTGGGCGGCCTTGAAGTAGAGGCCGTAGTACGTGCCGTCGACGGTGCCGTAGTTCTTCCACACGGGGGCGAGGGAGGAGTCGGCGGTCTTGACGGTCTCGTCGGACAGGGGCTGGAGCCAGCCCTCCTTCGCGAACTGCTTCAGGACGCCCACCTGGGGGACCATCACCACGTCGGGGGCGTTGCCGCCCTCGATCTTGCTGCCGACGAAGGTGGAGACGTTGTCGCCGGAGGGGACGAAGACCGTCTTGGCGCCGGTCTTCGCGGTGAAGGCGTCCAGGACCTTCTTGAAGTTCTTCTGCTCGCTGCCGGTCCAGACGCCGGCCACGGTCACGGTCTGGCCGCTCAGCTCGCCGCCGGAGGCGGGTCCGGTGGTGGTGCCGCCGCAGGCGGTGGCGCCGAGGGCGAGGGCGAGGGCCGCCGAGGTGGTGGCCGCGATGCGTCGGGGCGTCGTGCTGGGTCGTCGCATGATGGGCTCCTTTTTCGAAGGGGCGGGTGAGGCGTGGGGGCGGGGGCGGGTGATGCCTGCGGGGGCGGGTGATCCCTGCGGGGGCGGGTGGTGGTTGCGGGGCTTACGGGGCCGGGAACTCTCCCGTCCACCAGGCGGCGGTGGCGGCGGGGAGCACGCCGTCGGGGCACGGGCCGCTGGCGAGGAGCGGCGTCCCTGCGACCGGGGCGGGCACCGGCTCCGTGCCGAAGTTGACCGCGCAGACCAGGCCGTCTCCCCGGACGACCGCCAGCACCTGCGGGGGCGTCTCCAGCCAGCGCAGGGTGCCGTCGCCGAGCTGCGGGAGGCTGCGCCGCAGCTGGAGGCCGTCGCGGTAGAGGTGCCAGAAGGAGCGGGTGTCGGCGAGGGCGCGGTCGGTGGTGTGCTCGGCGAACCATGCGGGCTGCGGCAGCCACGGCTTGATGTCGGCCGCGGCCTGGCTGAAGCCGAACGGGGAGGCGTGTCCGGACCAGGGCAGGGGGACGCGGCAGCCGTCCCGGATGTGCTTGCGGCTGCCGGTGCGGTGGAAGATCGGGTCGGTGAGGACCTCGTCGGGCAGGTCGAGGACCTCGGGGAGGCCGAGCTCCTCGCCCTGGTAGACGTAGGCGGCGCCGGGGAGGGCGAGCATCAGCAGGGCGGCGGCCCGGGCGCGGGCCGCGCCCAGTCCGCTGCCTTCCACGCCGGGCTCGCCGGCGTAGCGGGTGACGGTGCGGACCTGGTCGTGGTTGTTGAGTACCCAGGTGACGGTGGAGCCGGTGCCGGCGATGTCGCGTATCGCCTCGGTGATCGTCCGGCGGAAGGCGTCGGCGTCCCAGGGTGCGCTGAGCAGGTCGAAGAAGAACGCCTGGTGCAGTTCGTCGGGGCGGACGTACTCGGCGTGCTCGCGGGCGGTCGGCACGGACACCTCGCCGACCAGCAGCCGCTCGTGTCCGTCGCGGGCGGTGTACTCCTCGCACACGGCGCGCCAGCGGCGCCACACGCCGTGGACCTCGGGCTGGTTCCAGGCCAGCTGGTTGACGGCGTCGCGGGCCCGCTCGTCGGCTCCCGGGTCGTCCGAGTCGGGCAGCTCGGGGTGCTTGAACAGGCCGGCGGCGACATCGATGCGGAAGCCGTCGACACCGCGGTCCAGCCAGAAGCGCAGGACCTGCTCGAACGCGTCGCCCACGGCCGGGTCGCGCCAGTTCAGGTCGGGCTGCTGGGGCGTGAACAGGTGCAGGTACCACTCCCCGGGTGTGCCGTCGGGCTCGGTGACCCGGCTCCAGGCGGGGCCGCCGAACATGGCCCGCCAGTTGTTGGGGGGTTCCGCACCGTCCGGGCCGCGGCCGGGAGCGAAGTGGAAGCGGGAGCGGGCGGCGCTGCCGGGCCCCGCGGCGAGGGCGTCGCGGAACCACGGGTGCTCGCTGGAGCAGTGGTTGGGGACGATGTCGAGCAGCAGCTTGAGGCCGAGCCGGCGGGCGTCGGCGACCAGCCGGTCGAACTCGGCGAGGTCGCCGTAGACGGGGTCGACGCCGCAGTAGTCGGCGACGTCGTAGCCGTGGTCGTGCTGCGGCGACGGGTAGAAGGGGCTGAGCCAGATGCCGTCGACACCGAGCTTGCGGAGGTAGGGCAGCCCGGCCCGTACGCCGGCCAGGTCGCCGATGCCGTCCCCGGTGCTGTCGAGGAAGCTGCGGACGTAGACCTGGTAGATCACCGCGTCGCGCCACCAGGCGTCGCTCGCCTTTGCGCTGCGGGAGGGGAGGCCGGTGTCGGCCGGAAGGGTGCGGAGCATCTCGCGTCGACCTGTCTGCTGAATGCGAGAGCGCCCTGATCAGGTGCGCTGTTATGCATGCATGTTAAGTAGCGGCGACCGAAAGGTGTCAACGATGTGTCCAGAAGTAGCCAGAAGTTGGGGTGGTTTGTACCGAAGCATCCACGTAGCACGACGAAGGGCATCTACTTAACATGTAAGTAGATGCCCTTCGGGGAGGTGAAGAAGGAGTGCGATCAGCCCTTGCGGGAGAGGGCCTCGAGCTCGCGCGCGAGCCGCGCCACGGCCTGCTCGGGTGACTGGCGCAGCGCCATCAGGTCCTGCGCCACCGCCTGCACGGCGATGCTCACCTGGTCGTAGCGCGGGCTCTTGGGCCGCGGCACCGCCGACAGCACGCTCTGCCGGAGCGTGGGGAGGTACGGGTAGGCGCGGATCAGCTCGGGATCCTCGTAGAGTGCGGCACGCACTGGCGGCAGCGAACCCCGGGTGAGGACCTTCCGCTGGACCGGTTCACTGGTGAGGTAGGAGATCAGATCGGCTGCCGTCGCCGGATGCCGGGCATGGCTGCTGACGGCGAGGTTGGAGCCGCCGAGCACGCTGCTGCCGGGCCCGTCGGGTCCGGGCAGCGGCACGGCCCCGAACCTGCCCGCGACCTTCGAGCCTTCGGCGCTCGCGTTCGAGTACACGTAGGGCCAGTTGCGCAGGAACAGCAGCCGGCCGTCCTGGAACGCCTGCCGGGACTCCTCTTCCTTCCAGCCGAGCGCCTCGCGGGGGATCCAGCCGTCCCGCGCGCCGTCCGCGAGGAACCGCAGTCCGGCGCGCGCCGCGTCGGAGTCCACGGCCACGCGTGCGCCGTCGTCCCGCAGGATCGATCCGCCCGCCGAGTGGACGGCCTCGGCGACGTTGACGGTGAGCCCCTCGTAGGGCAGGAACTGGCCGGCGTAGCCGTCCAGGCCGTGCCTCGGGGCGATCGTGCGGGCCTGGCGGGCCAGTTCGGCCCAGGTCCGCGGCGGCTGCTCGCCTTCCCGGTCCAGGATGTCCTTGCGGTAGTAGAGCAGTCCCGCGTTCGTGACGTACGGGACCGCATACAGCCGGCCGTCGAAGGTCGCGGTGTCGACCACCGGCCGCAGGAACGACTCCAGCGGGAAGCGGCTGCGCTCCAGCGGGGAGATCCATCCGGCCGCGGCGAACTCGGAGGTCCAGGCCACGTCGATGTTCAGCACGTCGAAGCGGTTGCCGCCCGAGCGCAGTTCGCTGATCATCTGGGCCCGGGTCTCGTCGGCCGAGTCGGGCAGTTCGACGAGCGTCACGCGCTCGCCGGGATGGCCCTTGTTCCAGTCGTCGAGCAGGGGCGACAGGTAGTCGGTCAGGTCGCCCGCCGTCGCGAGCGTCAGGGGGCCGCGGGCCCCGGACGCTCCCGCGTCGGCGCGGACGCCGAAGCCGGCGTACCCCGCGACCACCACCGCCGCGACCAGGAGAGCTCTACCCGCGGCACGCATCCACCGCATAGGTTCCTCCCGGTGCACGATCCGGCTGCGCTGCCGAACATTGCGGCCTATATATACCTGTTAGGCATGCGCGATACTAGATGCCCAGGCAGACGGGGTGGGCGGCGGTGCCGACCGGCCCGTTGCCCGGTGAACGGTTGACTACGGAGCGAGAAGGAGGGGGGAGCGAGTGCGTCTGCCGCTCCTGGCACTCCTCACGCGTGGCCCTGCCCATGGTTACGAGCTGAAACAGGACCTTGAGAAGCTCCTGGGCGCCGCGTACCCTCAGCCGAACGTCGGCCAGGTCTACGTCACCCTCGGGCGCCTCGAGAAGAGCGGTCTGATCGAAGGCGAGGACGTCGAGCAGGCGGGCCGTCCCAACAAGCGTACGTACCGGCTGACCGACGCCGGGCGCGAGGCCGTGCAGGCCTGGTTCGAGGACACCGCCGAGGAGCCCCGGGTACGGGACGAGTTCTTCATGAAGCTCGCTCTCGCACCGCAGTCGGGGATGGCCGACCCGGTCGCGCTGATCAACAAGCAGCGGCGGCAGTACCTGAACACCATGCGGGACCTGTCGAAGCTGGCCGCAGCCGAGGACCGCGACAACAAGATTTCCCAACTGCTGATCGAGGGCGCCATGCTGCACCTGCAGGCCGACCTCGACTGGCTGGAACGCTGCCAGGAGGAGCTGGAATGAGCGCCGCCGCCACCGCCGCTCCTGACGTGCCCATAGTCCGCGCCGAGGGCCTGGCGAAGACGCACCACGGCGAGGGTGCGCCGGTCCACGCGGTGCGCGGGGTGGACCTGACCGTCCGGCCGGGCGAGTTCGTCGCGGTCACCGGACCTTCCGGAGCCGGGAAGTCCACGCTGCTGCACCTGATCGGCGGCCTCCAGCGGCCGGACGCCGGGAAGCTGTGGATCGGCGGGGAGCGGGTCGACGAGTACCGCGAGGCCCGCTGGGCCGTGCTCAGACGCCGCAGCATCGGCATCGTCTTCCAGTTCTTCAACCTGGTCTCCAACCTCACCGTCGCCGACAACGTCGAACTGCCCGCCCTGCTCGCCGGCACCTCCCCCAAGGCCGCCCGCGCATCCCGCGCCGAGCTCCTCGCCGAACTCGGCCTGGAGGGCCGCGAGCGTGCGATGCCCGGCGAGCTGTCGGGCGGTGAACAGCAGCGGGTCGCCCTCGCCCGGGCACTGGTCAACCACCCCGCGCTGCTCCTCGCCGACGAACCGGCCGGGAGCCTCGACAGCAAGGGCACCCGCGAGGTGCTGCGGCTGCTGTCCCGGTTCCACCAGCGCGGCCAGACGATCATGATGGTCACGCACGACGCGCGGATGGCCAGCGCCGCCGACCGCGTCATCAGCTTCTTCGACGGGCGGATCGCCGACGACGCGCAGCTCGGGGCCGGGGACGGCCGCCCCGGGCGGGCCGGCGGCGTGTCCCGCGTCCTGGACCTGAAGGACTGACCGTGCGGGCCACTCTGCGCTGGGCGCACGCCGACTTCCGCGCACACCGCGGCGAAGCCCTCTTCGTCGTCCTGGCCAGCGCCGGGATCATCGCGTCGCTGCTGCTGGCCGGCGCACTGTTCAGCTACGCCGCCAACCCCTGGCAGCGGAGCTTCAACCAATCCCAGGGCGCGCACGTCTGGCTGCACACCCGGGCCGGGGCGGACGCGGACGCCCTGTCCGGCCTGGACGGGGTCGCCGCGGTCTCGGGACCCTTCCGCGCGGCCGCGACGACCGTCGAGTCACGCGGTGCCCGGGCCTCGGTGACGCTGCGCGCCGCCGAGGTGGCGCCCCCGGAGACGGGGCGGCCGCTCGTCACCGCGGGCAGCTGGCTGACCCCGCCGGACGGCGGCGCCGGCCGGGACAGCGCGGTCGTGCTGGAGGCCTCGGTCGCGCGCGCACTGTGGGCCGAGCCGGGCGACACCGTACGGGTCACCGGTCCGGACGGCACCCCGCGCACCCTGCGGGTGAGCGGCGTGGCCGAGGCGGCCGAGCCCCGCTACCGGCCGGGCGGCGCACCCGGCATCGGCTGGGTCCTCTCCCCCACCCTCGACACGATGGCCCAGGGGCCCTTCGGGCAGAGCGTGGGGCTGCGCCTGGAGGATCCGGGCGACACCGACTTCATCGTCCAGCGCGCCGTGACCGTCCTCGGGGCGGACCGTGTGGCGCAGGTCACCAAGTGGCAGCAGGTGCGGGCCGAGGCGGGCGGCGACGACCGGCTCCTCGGGCAGGTCTTCGCCGTCTTCGGGCTCGGTGCGCTGCTCGCGGCGGCGCTCGCCGCGTCCGGGGCGATCGCCGCCCGGGTCCGCGGGCAGCTCAGGGACATCGCCGTCCTCAAGGCCGTCGGCTTCACCCCCGGCCAGGTGACCCGGGGCTTCCTCGTCCAGCACCTGGCCTTCGCCCTGCTCGGCGTGGCCCTCGGCACGGCGGCGATCGCCCTGCTGGGCGCCCGGATACCGGGGCGGATCGGGGACGCGGCCGAGGTGTGGCAGGGCCTGCCCGGCCACACCTCCCTGATGATCGGCATCCCGTGCGGCGCCGTGCTGCTGATCGCGGCCGCCACCGGGCTCTCGGCCTGGCGGGCCGGCCGTGTGCCGCCGGTACCGGTGGCCCGGGCGGCGCTGCCCTCCGCCGCACCGATGACCGCCTTCGGCCGGCGGGCGCTCGGCACACGGGTACCCCCCGCCCTGGTCCTGGGGTGGCGGGCCGCGTTCCCCCGACGCCGGCGGACGCTGGTGGCGGTGCTCCGGCCGGCGCTGCCGCTGGCCCTCATCACGGTCGCGCTCGTCGCCTGGTCGACGCTGGACCAGTTCCGCAGCCGGCCCGCGGTGGTCGGCCTGCCCGCGGCGCTGACCGTACGCGCCCAGCAGCCCGGAGGGCCGTCGGACCCGGAGCTGGAGAAGGCCCTCGCGGCGGTCCCGGGCATCGCCGCGGTCCATCCGGGCGCGGAGATGGCAGCGCTGGTGCCGGGGCAGACTGGCACGATCACGCTCCGCGGGCTGGGCACGGCGAAGGACCCGTACCCCTCGGCGGTGGTGGAGGGACGCCCGGCCGGCGGGCCGGACGAGGCGGTGGCCGGGCAGGGGCTGCTCGACCTCCTCGGGGTCCGGGTGGGCGACTGGGTGCGCATGACCGTCGCGGGACGGCCGCAGATCCTGCACCTCGTCGGCCGCACCATCGAGCCCGAGTCCGGCGGCCGGGTGATCACCACGACCGTCGACGCCCTGCGGGAGCGCGATCCGCAGCTGCGGCCCGACTACCACGCCCTGGTCCTGCGCGAGGGCGCGGACCCGCGGGCGGTGAGCAGCACGCTCGCCGGAGCGGCGGCCGGAACGCTGGAGATCCGCGAGACCGCCAATCCGGCCGACCGGCTGGAGCCGGCCCGCGCGGTGATCGCCGCCCTGGTCGCGGTACTGGCACTGATCGGGCTGACCGAACTGCTGACGCTGATCAGTACGGGCGTCCGCGACCGGGGCCGGGACCTGCTCGCGCTGAAGGCGATCGGCCTCACTCCCCGGCAGATCGGGGCCATGATCGTCACGGCCGCCGGACTGACCGCGCTGGCGTCCGCCGTCCTGGGGACGGCGGCGGGTGCGCTGGCCGGCCGTTGGCTGGTGGACGCCCAGGGGGCGTCGAGCGGGATCGGCGCCGGGATCGCCCAGCTGCCGCCCCTGCCCGTGCTGCTGACCGTGGTCGCCGGGGCGGTGCTCGGTGCGGTCGCGGCGGCGGTGCTGCCGGCGGCACGGGCGGCGCGGCGGCGCCTGGCGGACTCGCTGAGCGAGACCCTCTGAGCCCTGACCCTGCTCAGGACACGAGGGGGCCCTCCTCCAGTTCGGTCAGCCTCACGGTGCACAGGCCGCCGCGCTCGGTCCTGACCTCCGTCACCTTCAGCTGCGTCCCGGGCGCGAGGATGAACTCCTCCTCGTGCGTGAACGCGGAGAAGTCACGGATGCCCACCGCCCGGACGGGGACCACCTCGAACAGCGTCCGCTTCCCGCGGCTGCCGAGGAAGGCCCGCGCCACGCCGAGCTCGGGCGTGCACGAGGACACGCCCCACCAGGTCACCGTCCGGCCCATCGGGTACTGGGCCCGCAGGTCCAGCGACACGCCGCGCCACAGCGGTTCCGTACGGGCGGGCAAGCCCGCCATCGCCGAGAACAGCAGCCGGAGGTACGGGAGGTACGGCACGACCCGGGACCGGTCCGGGGAGCGCAGGACGGCGTTGATCTCCCGGTAGAACGCGGACTCGCAGGTGTAGAGGTGGAGCGCGGCGATCGCGTCGGCGGACAGGCCGCCGGCCGTCTCGTCCGCTCGCTTCTTTCCGAACTCGTGCGACCGCCTGACGTGTCCGTCCAGTCCGGACAGCAGCCGGACGACCGGGGCGACGGCATCGCGGAAGCCCATGAGCGGAGTCTCGGACACGCCGGTGATCTCCGGGAGGACGAGCCCCTCGTCCTTGACGCTCGCGAGCCGCTCCAGATACAGCTGGTGCAACTCCATCGTGGACGCGATGAACGCGCCCATGCGTTCGGCGACACCGCCGTCCCCGCCTCCGGTCTCTGCCGGCGCCGTGTTCCACCCCTTGCTCGGCAGCCAGTCGATGGCGTCAGCCCCCAGGGACGCCAGAGCGTCATTCACCATCGCGAAGTGATCGCCGTCGCAGAAGATGTCCCCCTGCGCCGCGGGATTGGGGTGGTCGATGTGCCGCACCTCGACCGCGGGGTACTTCTCCTGGAGCCGGAGGACGACCTTCTTCAGGTTGCGCGCATGCGCCCCCCACCACGCGAAGACGACACCGCGGTCCTCCTCGTCGGCGTCCTGCTTGGCCTTGAGGATCTCCTCGACGATCCGCTCGGCGACCGGCCGCCAGAACGCGGTGTGCCGGTCGGCTCCCATCGCGCCGTCACCGCTGGCGGTGAGTGCCGCGTTCAGCAGCAGTACGCCCTGCGTGAGCATCGCCTGGAACCACTCCGGAGGCTGGACGGTGTCGTGCTCCTTCAGCAACTTCCGGATGTCGGCGATGGGGGTCTTCTTGGGGATCCCGTACTTCCACATCGCCGCCGCCTTGATGATGCAGCGGATGCTGACGACCCTGCCGAACTGGCTGTCCTTCCAGTCGTGGAAGGTGTTGTCGAACATGGCGATGCCGGTGGCGCTCTCCGGCCGCGGGTACGGGTTCTGGCCGAAGACGACGACCTTCCACTTGTGCGGCGGGTTCGGCTTGAGCGCCTGGAAGGTCAGTTCGCGGACGGGAACGACATCCCGGCCGCGACCCGGGCCGATGAACGTCGCCGCGCCCGGCTGGGCCTCGATGACCGGCTTGAGCAGGGGGAGCCACGGCTCGCCGCCGCCCTTGAACAACTCGGCGAGGGCCAGCGGGTCGTTGGGGTCGGGCTGGGCCTGGGTGTTGGCATCGCTCATGGTGGAGGTACTCCGAAGGATCACACCGTGCCGGCACGGCAAGGGCACGGGCACGGTTGGCGAGGTGGTCGGCGTCCGCGCGGAGGCGGCGGACAGGCGAAGCGGAATGGATCCGGGAGCATGCGGCGGGGCGGGTGGGCACACGTCGCCGCTGCTC
The DNA here is from genome assembly GCF_056436005.1 of Streptomyces sp. NPDC043854. Lineage (NCBI taxonomy): Bacteria > Bacillati > Actinomycetota > Actinomycetes > Kitasatosporales > Streptomycetaceae > Streptomyces > Streptomyces sp. NPDC043854. Next base: position 19,766 of record NZ_JBWKDK010000048.1, on the reverse strand, counting down.
GATCAGCGGAATCCGGCGGCAGGCTAACACCGGTTCGACCGGCCCCGCAATCGTGACGGACAGTCACCGGGACGCGCAGGGAGGGGCGTTGTCAGTGGGGCCCGATAGCGTCGTAACCGGTGGGCAGACCTCTTGTCGACGGGAGTCGAATCATGACCGTGAACCATGTGCAGCCGCAGCTCAGGGTGGTCCTGACGGACATCAACACGAAGGTGGTGGAGTCGTGGCGGGCGGCGTTCGCCGACACCCCGCAGATCGAGATCCGCAAGGGGTCGATCCTCGATGAGGAGGTCGACGCCTGGGTCAGTCCGACCAATTCCCGGGGCCGGATGGACGGCGGCGTGGACGCCGTCATCAAGCGGCACCTCGGAGCGGGCATCCAGCTCCGCGTGCAGCGGGCGATCCGCGACGGGTTCGCGGGCAGCCTTCCGGTCGGTAGCGCGGTGTGCGTTCCGTCCGGGGCGGTCAATCCGCGGTTCCTGATCTCGACGCCGACGATGGAGACGTCCTCGCAGAACGTGAGCGAGACGCTGAACGTGGCCCTGGCGTGTGCCGCCGCCTTCCAGGCGGTCCACCGGCAGAACCTGGCGCAGCCGGGCAGCATCAGGTCGGTGGCGCTGGTCGGCATGGGCGCGCAGACCGGCAGGGTGCCGGCCCGGGTGTGCGCCAACCTGATGTGGACGGGCTACACGCTGTTCAACGACCACCGCTTCGAGGACTACGACGATCTGCGCGGCACGATCGTCGCGCAGCTCGACGACATCGAGAACGCACCCGAGGAGAAGCGGATACGCATCGCGCCGCCCCGGCGGGCCACCTCCCGTCGCTGACCGGCGATCCGCTACCGGTGCGCGGGCGGGCCGGACGGCGGCGTCATGGCGCCGGACGCGAGCCGAACGCCCCGCCCTCCCTGCGGGATTGGCGGGGCGTAGGACCCGGCCGGGATCAGTCGAGGGCGTGGAGGACGTCGCCCAGGTCGACGAATTTGAAGCCGGTGGCCTCGCGGTCGCCGTCGCCGGGGGTCTCCTGACCGTCCTGGACGACGAGCAGGCCGTTCGGGTACGTGGCGCCGAGCGGCGCGTTGAGCGCGGCGGCTCCGTCACAGACCTCCGAACCGTCGAGGGCGGCCGAGGCCGCGGTGACCCGGAAGGCGCCCTCGTACTCGTTGTCCTCGTCGCGCTCGCGGTCGTAGGCGACGAACCGGTTGTCGCCCTGGCTGGAGGCCAGCAGGTACCCGTCTCCACCGCGCTGCGTGACCAGGGTCAGGCCCTCGACGTCGGCCGAGAGGTGCGTACCGCCGTAGCCGGGGTCGGCACCCGGCGTGCATTCCTCGGTGGTCTCGTCGTACGTGCCGGGGACGCCGTACTCGCGGACCTCGTCCATCAGCTGCGGGGTTCCGGTGAGGTCCGCCCTGATCCGCCAGATGCCGACGTCCTCCTGGCCCGCGTAGAGCGTGCCGTTCGCCGGGTCGACAACCATGCCCTCGACCTGCGGCAGCTCGCCGGGCTCGGCGCAGGGCGCCCAGGTGGTTCCGTTCGGCAGCCGGAAGGACGACGGGAGGTCCAGGGTGCGCACGCGGCGGTAGTCCACCGTGCCGGAACGGGTCGTGACCAGCTCCAGCAGCGCGATCCGGGTGCGGCTGCGCTGGCTGGCCAGCGCGTAGGACCGCCCGGTGCTCCGGTCGGTCCAGGTGGCCAGGCCGTAGGCGGTGGCCTGCTCGTTGACCTCGCCCTGGTCGGTGGAGAAGACGGGCCGCACGCCGGGGTCGGTGATGTCGGTGAGCGGGCCGCCCGGCCGGTCGCGGTCGATCCGGTAGATCCGCAGCCGGTCGTTCCCGCGGTCGCTGACCACCGCGACGTCCGCGCGGGCCCCGCCGACGCGCAGACCGTGCACGAGGTCGACGTTGTTGAACCGGCCGGGAGCATCGCCGGCACCGGGGCCGGCCGGTGCCGGAATCGACTGGACCTCCTTGGCGTCCAGGTCGTACACGCGCAGGCCGCCCTGCTTGGCGGTGGCGATCACCAGGCTGCGGCCCGGGTCGGCGGGGTTGCGCCAGATCGCCGGGTCGTCCGCGTTCGCGTCGCCGCCGGCCTCGTCGTCGAAGAGGGCCCGGGTCTCGGCCTTCGGGTGGACGGCCTTGATTCCGTGGGCCTCGGCCGGCAGTGCGAACGAGGCGGCGAGCACCCCGCCCAGGACGAGCGCGATGGCGCGCCCCACAGGACGTGTCGTCATGGTCCTTCTCTCGTAGCGGAGTTGGATTGGCGGCGACACGCTCTCGCGGGCGGGCGGCCGCACGAGAACCGCCTACCAACCAGTAGGTGAATTCGCCGGTACGGGCGCGGCGGCGGCAACCCCGGCGGAGCCGCTGATCCGGGATCTGCTCGCCGGCGCGAAGCCCGGTACCACGGCTGGAATTCCTACAGCGGGGTACGGATCAGAGCTCTTCCCAGAGTGTCAGGTCCGGATGGTGCATGGCAACGGCCCGGCCGAGCCGCTCGCGAAGCCCAGGTGGCAAGTGCAGGGAGCGGTGGATGAGGGTGACGATGGTGTCTTGGCGAAGGGCCGAGCCGTCCCGGCCGAGCATGTCGACGAGCAGCCGGGCCGCGGGCTCCCGGATCGGGGAGTCGTAGGGCAGCAAGGTCAGGGCGCGGCCCACCCGGAGGTACAGTTCTGCCAGCTCACAGGGCGCGATCCCCATGCTGCCGCCGATCATCAGGCGCAGCAGGTCGTGGGCGAGCGAGGTGGCCGGCCGCCCTTCTCCGGGCGACGTGAAGGTGGTCATCGCCGGCCCCAGCCACTCCATGACCGGGTCCATCATGTGCCGCACCAAGAGGTCGTTCGTGCTGCTGGCGACGTCCATCTTGTGCCACAGCCTGTCCCAGTAGTCCCGGGACCAGTGGACGACGTCGCGCCGGGGAACGGGGTACAGCCAGTACATGTCCAGCGGGTCCGGCGGCCGCAGTTCCCCCGACCGGAGGCGGATCTCCAGGCTCCGGCCTTCCTCCGACCGGTTGCGGTGGACGGAGAGCGACAGCGCGAAGTCGGTCCACTGCTGCTCGTCGAACGACGACCGCCACAGCAGGGCGTGCCGGTGCCAGGCGGAGACCGGGTCCGAGGAGCCGGGGAAGAGGTCCTCCGCCGTGACGCCCTCGGCGAGCAGCAGCACCACCAGGACGAGATTGGCTCCGTAGATGCCGTGCCGTGACGAGGTGCGCAGGACGGCGGGCCGGTAGGCCGGATGGGGGTCGTCCGTGCGTGTCGTGTGCTGGTGGAAGACGCGGACCAGCAGGCGTCCCAGCCGCTCGCGCTCGTCGTCCGGGATCCGCCGGACCATCGACTCCCCGAACCGCAGGATCTGCCGTGAGGAGAGCGGGGCGTACGACAGCAGCGCGTACGCCAGGTCGTCGTCGACGCGGCTCGTGCCGAGGGACAGGGCGGGCCGGTCCGTGAGCAGGCTGGTGAGCACGTGCAGCGCCAGCCGTACGACGAGGTACTCGCCGAACGTGGCGTGGAGGAACTCGTACGTGGACAGCCTCCGGCCGTCGCGGACGGACTGGGCGCGCTGCACGAAGAAGAAGCGCCCCAGCGCCTCCTCGGCCGCGCCCAGCGGGGCCCGGAACCCGGACGAGGACGCGGCCGTGGAGCGTCGTCCCAGCAGTGCCGTGAGGTCCTCGTCGAGCTCTGCGGCCGACACCCACTGCCGCCGCCGGTTGAGCTGTGCGAACGCGACCAGGGACAGCCGCTGGAGTTCCTGCTCTGCGCGCGCCGCCAGACCGCTCTCCGGCAGGGCGCCGGGGGCGGTCTTGTCGACCTCCCGGTGGGCGAACGAGGTGAGCAGCTCCTCGTACAGCTCGGCCTCGTCGAGCAGGTCGTCGCCGTCGCGCCGCAGGCCGTTGTCGGTGGCGTCGTACAGGGCCATCATCGTCAGCAGGAGCGGCTGCACGGCGAGGGGTTCGTGCCGGGCGATGGCGTCCCACGGCAGGGGTTGCAGTCCTCGGGCTGCGAAGCTGCTCGCGTTGGCCTCGTTCCACAGCTCCAGCCAGCGGCGGATCTGGGCGGGGCGGAACGGCTCGAGGCGCAGGGCGACGAGTCCCTCCGGGTGGCGGGTGCGGTCGGCGACGGCGGTGCGGCTGGTGACCACCGCGCGTACGGGGCGGCCCTGTTCGGCCTCGCGCTGCTGGAACCGGGCAACGCGGACGAGGAAGTCGCTGTGGTGGACTCCGGTGGTCTGGAGGAGCTCGTCGAAGCCGTCGAGGAGCAGCACCGGGACCGCGCCGCCGGCCGAGCGGACCAGCTCCGGCCAGGACACCCGTTCCCCCGTGGCCGCCCGTACCGCTTGTTCGAGCTGTTCCTGTAGGTCGTCCTCCGCGCGTACGTCGCGCAGCGGGACGCGGACGGGGAGGTAGCCGGCGGAGGGCAGCCGGGCTGCGAGGATCCGGGTCAGCACGGACTTGCCGGCGCCGGGCTGGCCCAGCACCAGCAGCGGCGAGCCGTTGCCTCCGGGGGACGTGAGGGCGCCCGCGAGGTAGCCCGTCAGGTCGCGGCGTACGGGGGCCTCCTCCCACCAGGACTCGCTCGCCGGGCCGCCGGTGCCGGCCACGGCCCGCACCCGGAAGTCCGGATCGAGGTACATGTCCTGGAGGGCTGGCACGCTGATGCCGTCGGGCGCGGTGGAGGCGTCGAGCACGGGCCGGGTGAGGGCGGCCTCGTGGGAGCGGGCGAGGGCGGCGGCGACGTCGGTCGGCGGGCGCATCGCACGTGCCACCTCGGACAGCAGTTCCTCGACTCCGGCCAGCGCGGTCCGCACCCGGTCACGGGTGGCCTGGTGTTCGACCTGCGCGACCCAGAACCCGAACTCGGGTGCCTGTTGGGCGAGTTGTGCGTACAGGCCCTCGTAGTGCCGGACGGCGGCGCGGGGCAGTTCGGTGGCCAGCACCTGCCGTGCCGTGCTCCGGCCGGACTCCGTCAGGCCGGTCCAGACGCGAAGCCCTTCGACGAAGCCGAGGAACCGCTCCGACAGCCGTCCGTACCACCGGCTCAGCTCCGCCGTCACGTCCTCGAAGGGACGGTGGGGTGCGGGCCGGGGTGCGTCGGCGGTGGCGAGCGAGTGGGCGAACGCCGTACCGCGGGGGCCCGGTTCCGGGGCGCCGGCGAGGGCGAGTTGTTCGCCGCGGGTGAGTTCGAGGTCGTCGATGCCGAACGGGAGGTCGGCCTCGCCCAGTGCCTGGAACCACGCGACGACGACGATCACGGTGTGGGCGGCGTGCAGGAGTTCCGTGCGCTCGGCCCGCCCCTCCGCACGGCCGAGGCGCCGGCCCAGGCCGCGCACGGCGTCGCGGCCCAGGCCCACGATGCGTCCGCGTGCGTCGGCGACGCGCAGCAGCCCGTCCCCGATTCCCCCTGTCGCCGCGTTGAGCGCCCCGCCCAGGGCCCGGTCCAGCGCGGCCACGGCGGGCGGATCGCCCCCGAGCAGCACCAACGCGTCCGATAGCGACAGCAGCCTGCGCACGCCCACCCCGCCCCCTGATGTGCCCGCCCCACCTCACGGCCCACTCTCGCACGGCGGCGTCCGGGTGGCCGGCGGTTCCAGGCAAACCGGCCTGCCGGGTGGCACCGAGGGCTTCCGGGGAGGGCGCAGGGGGTGAGGACCCGCACGTCCTGGCCCCGGCGCGCTCGGGCACGGGCCGTCGGTGCCAGGCAGGCGTCGCCGCGGTGTTTCAGGCGTGGGGTCCCACGGTCACCGTGCCGATGGTGAGCTCCGCCCGGCCCTCGAGGACGGCGGCCGTGCGTTCGGCCTCCGTCTCCAGCAGTCGCCGGTCGCGGGTGCCCAGCGGAGCCAGGGGTTCGACGGTGAGGATGATGCGGCGGCCCGAGCGGCGCTGGTGCCAGACCCCGGCGGCGACGCCGTCCACCAGCAGGACGGGGTGGTTGCCGGCCTGGCCGCCGGCGAGGGCACGGGTGCGGGCGGCGCCCGGGAAGAGCCGCTCCCGCGGGCGGCCGGCCACGACGTAGGCGTCGAAGTACGGCAGCAGGCGCAGGCCGCGCGGCGGCTCGGCGGGGAAGTCCGTGTCGCCGGCGGCCACCCAGGCGGGCGCGGACTCGAAGGACACCTCCTCGATCCGGTGCCGGTCGGCCAGCTGCCGGAAGAGCCGGGCGGCCCACGGCTCCGGGGCGGCGAGCCAGCGGGCGAAGTCCTGTGAGGTGGCGGGACCGTACGCGCGCAGGTAGCCGTCCACGAGGGTGTCCAGGGCCGTCCCGGCCGGCTGCGGGGTGCATCGCGGGCGGGTGTAGGTCACCTTGCGCCCCCGGTCCGGGCCGAAGGCCAGCACACCCCGGTGTGCCGCGGTGTGCAGGACCTGCCGCCAGCGGGGCCACATGGTCCGGAAGGCGGGCATCACGGGATCGCCCGCCCACGGCCCGGTCCGGGCCACGATCGCCTCGGTCAGCTCGTCCGCGGTGAGTTCGGCGCCGGTGAGGGCGTCGGCGATCGCGGCGACCACGTCGTCGGTCTGCTCGGGCGTCATCCGCGCCGGCTCGGGCAGGCCGGTGGAGCCGGGTACGGCGGCCAGCGCGCCGGTCCACCAGGGCAGGTCGGCAGCGGGGAGCAGGTGCACGGTTCCGCGGGGGCCGAAGGTCTTCACCAGCGCACGGTCGGTCCACAGGGCGGTACGGACGTCGCTTCGGGTCACGCCGTCCAGGCGCAGTGCGAGCGAGAGCTCCGCGGCGGAGAGCACCTGTGCGTGTGCCCCCATCATCGCGCCGGCCACGCCGGCGATGCCCGCGGAGCCGGACGCGGGGGCCGGGCGGTCGAGGAACTGGCGGGCCAGGCGGCGGGCGAGAGCAGCGTTCCAGGAGACCGGCATCAGCGTCATACGGGCGAACCTAGCGGCCGTATGGGACGGATACCGGCCCATACGGAGGGCGACGGCCCGGCGGCAGCGGCAGACGCCGACTGGCCGGCTCGTTCCGGCCGGGCCGGTCAGGCGGTCCGCGGTACGTCCGGTACGCCGGGCCTGGGTTCCAGGACCACCACCGCCGTCTCGGACGGCCTCAGCGCCGCGTAGGCGTCCAGGTTGGTGTCGATCTCGCGCCAGCGGGCCCAGAGCCGTGCCCGCTCCTCGCCCGCCGCGGCGCGGCCCCGTACCGGCCGCGGCCCGTCGACCAGGTCGACGGTCGCCTCGGGGTGCGTCCGGAGGTTGAGCCACCAGGCGGGCTCGCCCGCCCCCCAGCCGTTCATCGCCAGCGCGACGAGATTCGGGCCGTCCTCGAGATATGCGACGATCACGCTCCGCCGGCGGCCGGTGCGGCGCCCGGTGGTGGTCAGCCGCAGCGCGCCCCAGCCGCGGGGCCGCGGCCGCCACAGCCCGATCCGGCCGCCGAGGACCCGGTACACCCCCCGGTGCAGGGACCAGACGAGACGGATGAACCAGCGCGGCGGAACCCGCGGTGTCTTCGTCCTGCGCCCGAGCGACACGGCGGCCTCCCGCTCTCCGGCCGGCTACGGCCTCGCCTCGGAGAGGACGATAGCCGCGCCCGCCGGTGGCGGACAGGGTCCCGGAGGCGGCGGCTGTGACCGGTGTACGGGGCAGGATGTGACGGGACCCGCCCGGACACGGTACGAAGTGTTTCGTGAAGGAAGAGATTCAGGCCGAGACCCTCCGCGTCTTCATAGCGCTGGCCCCGCCCGACGAGGCGAAGGAGGAGCTGGAGCAGGAGCTGCGGCCCGCCTACGACGCGTACCCCCGCATGCGGTGGAACCGCATCGAGGACTGGCACATCACCCTGGCGTTCCTGGGCGAGGTCCCGGCCGCCACCGTGCCGCTGCTGAGGCCGCCGCTGGCCGAGTTCGCGGCGGCGCGCCGGCCCCTGCAGCTGGGCCTGCGCGGCGGCGGGCACTTCGACGAGCGGGTGCTGTGGAGCGGGATCGACGGGGACCTGGAAGGCCTGCACCTGCTCGCCACCGAGGTACGGGCCCTGGTCAGGGACAGCGGTGTGCCGTTCCAGGGTCGGCCGATGAACCCGCACCTCACGCTGGCGCGGTCCCGCCGGGCGGATTCCTCGAGCGCCGTGGAGGCCGCCGCCCGGCTCGCCGGGTTCACCGGCAGCCGCTGGCGGACCGAACGCCTCCACCTGGTCGGCAGCAACTTCGGCCGCGGTCCCGGGCCGATCCAGTACCGCGACATCGAGGCCTGGAGCTTCGGCGGCACGGGCTGAGGGCCGTCCGCGGATGCAGTGCCCGCAGGGCCGGGTGATGCTGGGGCCAAGGGGCCGGCCCCGCCGTGTCCCGCCAGGAGACCCCTGTGCCACTCACCCGCGAACCTCCACGGCGGCGTCCGCTGACGGCGTTCGTCGCGCTGGCCTGTGCGGTCGCCGCCACGACCGTTCTGACGGCACCCGCTCCCGCGCAGGCCTTCACCGGCGGCCACCACGAGACGATCACCCGGCAGGCACTGACCTGGGAGCCCCGGACCCTGACGGAGATGGCCGACGCCCGCACGGGGGCGGTCAACGCCAACGACCACGGCGGCTACTTCAAGCTGGGCATCCTGCACTGCGACAACGCCGACTACCTGGCCCCGCGGTACGCCTCCGGCTACCCGCGCACCAGGGACGAGGCGACCACCGAGCTCCTGGCCTGCATCCGCAGCTCCGTGGCCCGCTTCCGGGCCGCCGTGCGCGCCGCGGACGGGCTCGTCGACGCCGAGGGCCGCGTCAGCGCCCGCGACACCGACCTCGGGTCTCCCTGCACCTGGGACGAGAGTCCGGATCGCGCCAAGTGCACCGTACTCGAGCAGCTCGGCCGCGGCTGGCACCAGATCGAGGACTTCTACGCCCACAGCAACTGGTCCGACCGCACCACGGGCACCATCGGCCTCACCAACCCACCCGGCCTGGCCAAGACCGCCATCGCCCCGTTCCTCGCCGTCGGCCGCTACAGCACCATGAACGACGCCGCCTGGACCGCGGAAGCCGCAGCCCTCGTACCCGAGGACCTCAGCACCGGCTGCTACCCCGACTTCGAATCCACGGGCGCCCTTCCGGTCGGCTGCGACGGACGCGTCCAGCACAACGGCACCCTCGCCAAGGACACCCCGGCCGCCCCCCGCTCGGACAACGGCAACTTCCAGCGCGCCACCGACCTGGCCGCCCAGGACATCGCCCGCCAGTGGGACGACTTCCGGGCCGCCCTGCGCGCCGCCTATCCGGGCCGCCGCGGCGAGCAGATGATCTGCGCCCTGGTCCACGACCGGCCCACCACCGGCTGCCGCTGAGCGGGGGCGTACCTGCGCGGGGTAGGCGACGACGGTGGCCTCGGCCGGCAGCAGCCCCTCGCTTCCGGTTCCGGTTCCGGGGCCGTGCCCGGAACCGGTCGGTCAGCCGTCGGTCGGTCGGTTCGCCGTCAGTGGACGACGGAGAAGCTGCGCCACGGCAGGGAGCCGGGAGCGGTCCCGTTCGCACTGGACATCGGGACGTAGATTCCGGGTGCCTTCTCGGACTTCTCGCACTCCGGTGTCCGGTACAAGATGACGTCGACCAGGGTGTTGTTCTCCACGTGAGCGGCGCCGTGCGGGAGGCGGATCCGGTGGCAGCCCTCGACGGGCGTGTTCGAGTACGTGAGCTCGATCGGGGAGTCGTGGCCGCGAAAGGTGAGCGTGCCCACGGTGGTCTTGCCGGCCGAGCAGGCCGTTGCCGTGAGCAGCAGAACTGCCGCCCCGGTGATGACGCCGATACGCCGGAGGTGGGACATGGCTCGGTCCTCGTCTGTGCGGTGGTGGCTGCCCTTGACCGCAGCGTGGCCTGCCGCGTGGCGGAAGGCATCCGGTGCGCGCCCGGCGGGATGACCGCCGAAGGGGGGAGAAGCCCACCCCGGGCCGCACCGACGGACGCGCGCCGCCGTGTCCGAGTGGTGTCGCACACACACGAGAAGTGAGGAATCGAAGCCGCGCAAGATATTTGATCTTCGACCCCCAGGCCATTGGGCCTGTTTCACCGGCAAGGCGCAGCCGCTGGTGCGGCCGCGGCGGGTGCGGGTCGCCGAAATGCACGGCGGCTGTCAGAGGCGGGTGACACCATCTGCCGCGGTGATCCGACAGCTACAGGGGGTAGGCATGGCGAGCACGTACACGTGGCCGCGCGGGGCGGAGACGGCGGACAGCGACGCGCTGGAGCGCTGGCTGGCCGGTCACGGATGGGAGATCGACCCGACCGTGTTCATGGCCGGAGTCCTGGGCCCGGCGGTCCAGGTCCGCCGCATCGACAGCACGTGCCAGGAGGACGAGGCGGGTCTGCTCATCCTCCCGGGCGAAACCGTGGTGTTCGACGGCGAGCGGATACGGCTTCGCCCGCGCGCCTTCGCTTCTGCCGGGGCTCCCGCATAGCGCGACGGCCGCCGGCCGGGAGGATCAGCGCGCGGTCGGCCGCCGTCGGGGGCTGGTCTTCAGATGCGCAGGAGCAGCAGTGCGATGTCGTCGGTTTGGGGGGAGGCGGGGCCGGTGGCCTCGACGAGGGCTTCGATGAGGTCGTCGAGGCCGGCTCCCGCGCGTGTGGCGAGGACGGAGGCGAGGTCGGCGGTGGCCCGGTCCGGGTCGATGCCGGCCGCGGTGGGTTTCTCGACGAGGCCGTCGGTGTAGAGCGCGAGCAGGGTTCCCCGGGTGAGGTCCAGGTGGGTGACGGGGCACGGGGTCTCCGTGCCGATGCCCAGGAGCGGGGCGGGGTCCAGGTTCACGGGGTGGGGCCGGGTGCCGGGGCGGTGCACGAGCGGCGGCGGGTGGCCGGCGCCCGCCAGGATCGCCAGCCGGTGGGCGAGGTCGATGTGGACGTAGAGGCAGGAGACGAGCAGGTCGGTGTCCAGGTCTGCCAGGAGGCGGCCGGTACGGGTGAGGACCTCGCCGGGCGGGGCCCCGGCGGCGGCCCGGATGGCGGTGCGGACCTGGCCCATCAGGGCGGCGGCTGCGACGTTGTGCCCCTGGACGTCGCCGATGACGGCCGCGACGTTGGCGGCGTCCAGGGGAATGACGTCGTAGAAGTCGCCGCCTATGTGCATGCCGTGGCCGGAGGGCAGGTAGCGGGCGGCGATCTCGAGTCCGGGCACGACGGGCAGGGAGTGCGGGAGGAGTGCCTGCTGGAGGCCGCGGGCGAGGTCGTGGGCGGCGTCGTGGAGGCGTGCCCGGTCCAGGGCTTGGGCGATCAGACCGGCGAGGGAGGTGAGCACGGCGCGTTCGTCGGCGGTGAAGGTGTGGGGTTGGTCGTAGGAGAGGATGCAGCAGCCGACCGGGCGCCCGGAGATCCTCAGCGGGAGGAAGGCCCAGGCCTGCTTGCCGCTGATGCGGGGCGCGCCGGGATAGTCGCGGGCGATCTCCCCCGCGTCGTCGTAGAACGCGGGCACGCCGCCGGCGATCACCTGTCCCGCCGGGGTCAGCTCCGTGTCCAGGGGCAGCCCGTCGAGGCGGTCGATGGTGGCCGCGTCGTAGCCGTAATGCCCCGTGATCTTCAGGCGGCCGGCTTCGGCGGCGGACAGGACCAGGGCGTCGGCGCCGAACGCGGGCAGCACCTGGTCGGCGACCAGTTCGACGACGTCGCGGACGGCGACGGTTTCCGTCAGGGCCGCTGCCAGGTGCAGGAGCTGGTAGATCCGGCCCGTCTGCGGTCCGGCCGCGGCCGCGCGGGGCGGGCCGGCCCGCGGCCCGGGCTGCCGGCTCGCCGTCGGGCTGCCGGTGGGGGTGATGCGGACGCTGATGCCGCCGGCGTCCGGATAGAGCTGGAAGTACAGCCAGTGGTCCGGCGGGTGCAGGGCGGTGAACTCCACCGGGTCGCGGCTCATGACGGCGGTGCGGTAGCGGTCCTCGACCAGGGGGGTGTCGAGCCACGGCAGGGACTGCCAGGGCCGGGTTCCGAGCAGCTGCCCGGCGCTGCGGCCGAGCAGGGCGGCGGCAGTGCCGTCCAGGAAGGCGATCCGGCCCTCCAGGTCCAGCGCCAGAGCACCTTCGGGCAGGCGTTCGATCCAATCGGCGGCGGCCTGCGCTGCCCGGCCCCCGCCCCGCGGGGTGGGCGGCACTGCCGGGATGACGCGGGGCCGCTCGGGCACCGGGGGCGGGGACCCGGCGCCCTCCAGGATCCGGGCGATGCGGCGGGCGGCCGCGGTGATGTGGTGCTGTTCGCGGCGGCCGGCGTGGCGGGGGTGGCTCGCGGGCCAGAGCAGCAGCAGCGCGCCCATGGCGCCCGTACGGCCCGGCAGCGGCGCCGCGGCCAGGGCCGACCGGTACGGGAGGCTGACGGCGGCCCGGGGGTAGTCGCGGGCGAGGTCCTCGTGGGAGCCGACCCACACCAGCCGGTCTTCGCGCAGCGCGTCGACGACGGGGGTCGGAGCCGTCGGGGAGATCCGGTGCCAGGGCCGGGCCACCTCCTCCGGCAGCCCGTACACCACGGCCAGCCCGAGCTTCCGCTGCGCCCCCTCCCCGTCCCAGAGGAACAGGCCGCCGGCGGACGCACCCGTCCGCAGGACCGCATCGGTCAGCGCGTCGTCCAGCGCCGGGGGGCCGGCCCCGGCCGCGCGGGCGCGGTAGGGGCTCTCGCCGCAGGCGGTCACGGCCCACCTCCGTTCCTCCCGGCACGCCGATGCCGGGGGTCTGCCGCACGAGGGGTGCGGGAGGGGCCTTGCCCACGCGCCTCACCGCTGTCCGGGCGCGCAAACCTTCGACACGGGCGCGCTCCTACGGAGGCGAGGAAGTGCGAGCCGGCCGCCGAGCGGCGAGGGTGGGGCCATGACCTCCGCGAGGCTGATCATCCACCCGCCCGACGAGCACGGGCGGCGCCAGGTGCGCTACGGCGGCGTCGTCCTGGGCACCGCGGCCAGGCCCAGCGACGTCGTCGAGCTCCTCCGCCGGGCCGGCGTCACCGCTCCCGAGGCCCTCGACTTCGGCGATCCGGACGTGGCCGAATGGCGCGGCGCCGGCCCCGAGAGCTGGGCGGAGTCACCGCCGTGACGGCCGGATCGGCCGGATCGGCCGGGTCGGGCGGGTGGGCGGGTCGGGGGGGTACCGGCGCCTTCGGCCAGGCCGGCTTGTCTTCCGCGTGAGGGGTCCCGTTGCGCCCGCGGGCTCGGGCTGAGCGCGGCGGCGGCCTCACCGTCCCTGCCCGCGCGACCGGCGGATGCCGGTGCCCGAGGTGGTGTACATGCCAGGGCGGGCGGGGACCGTCCCCGACTCCTCGCCCGCTCCTCCTCGACCGCTCGGCGCGCCGCGCCTGGCCGGCGGAGGCGCGCCGTCAGGCGTCCGGGCTGCTCTCCGGCTGACAACGGGGCTGGTGGAAGTGCTGGAGCCGGGCTTCCACGTGCCCGTCCACGATGCGCGTGTCGAAGGCGGGCTGGGGTGCGGTGGCGGGCCCTTCGACGTTCCACCCGTCCGACAGGCGGAACACGCTGCCGTGCCAGGGGCACCGTACGCAGCTGTCCGCGATCTCCCCCTCCGCCAGCGGCCCCGCCATGTGGGCGCAGCGGTCGGCCAGCGCGTGGACGGCGCCGCCGCTCTCGCGTACGACGAGTACGTCCACTCCGTCGACGCGGGCGCGCACGGCCCGGCCCACGGGGAAGGCGGCCACCGCACCGAGGTGGTGCCATCCGTCCCGTACCAGGTGGGCGACCTGCTCGGCGTGGTTGGCGCCGGCGGCCTGCCGGTAGGCCAGGTGGCCGCCCAGCGCACCCGCCGCGCCCACCGCGGCGAGCCCGGCCATCCCGAGCGCCTTGCCCCGCCAGACCCGGCCCCGCGTACGGGCCACGAAGGAGCTCGTGTAGAGCACGACCCCGGCGGTGTTGCCGAGGGCGTGGACGAGGCCGGTACGGGCCTGCTCTGGCGGCAGCTCCGCCCAGTCCACCCAGCCGGACACCGCGGCGGGGGCCGCCGCGGCCAGGCCGGCGCCGACGAGGACCTGTGCGGCGCCGTGCCGGCCCGGGAGCCGACCCGGAAGGAGGTCCAGCAGGGCAGCCGACAGCCAGGTCCCGATCGGGACCTGGACGAGCGCGGGGTGCGCCGGATGGCCCAGCGGGCGGCCGTGGAGCAGGTCGCGCACCGGCCCGAGCGGCACGGACCGTACGGCCGCGCGGAGCCCGCGGATCAGGGGATCGGCGTACGGTGTCTGTTCCAGGTGTTCCACGGCCGTGAGCAGCGGTCCCGGGCCGGAGGCCTTCGCCGCGTGGTGTGTGCGGTCTGTGTCCATGGCCCCCGCCTACCCCGCGTCGCCGCCCCCATGTGCGCCATCGCCGCGCGCGCCGGGTTCCGGCGGGAGCCGGTCGGCTTCGCCTGCGCCGTGGACGTCGTGGGGTGGGCGGCGGGCGGCGTGGAGGCCCGTGCGAGGTGCTCGCGGGCGCGGCGCCGGATGCCCGCGCCGTCACGCAGCAGCGCCTCGGCTTCCGCCCCGACTCATCACAGAGGGTCCGTGGGAGCCCGGCAATCGCGACGGGGCCGAACGGCGGCCTCGCGACACCTGACGGCGCATCGGTGTCCCGCAGCGGGCCCGGCCCGGTACCCGTACGAAGGACCTGTCGCGCCGTCAGGCACCGTGCTGCCGCCGGACGAGGTGGCACAGGCGGACGAGGGTGGTGTCGTCGCCGAAGCCGCCGGCCTTGATCAGCACGGGAAGGGCGGGCCGGCCGAGCAGGGTTCCGCGTGCCACACCGGGTTCGGGCTCGTCGGCCAGGTTGATGCCGGTGACGCCGAGGGCGTCGAGAACCTCCGCGGCGGTTTCGCCCCCGGTGAGCACGAGCGCGTCGACCCGGTCCTCCTCGATGAGCTTGCGCACGGCGTCGGCCATGGAGCGGCCGAGGGCCCTCGCGGCGTCCCGCGGCCGGCGCTCGTCCGGCGTGTGCAGGACGAGCACGGGGGCCGACGCGCCACTGAGGTCGGCGACCGTCGCCGCCGGGTCGTCGGAGGCGTAGACCGCCTGTACGTCCGCCCGGTCGCGGAGCAGGGCCAACTGCCGGCGGGTGGCGGGGTTGGCGCTGCCGACGACGACCAGGGGCCGCCGGGCCGGACCGGGAACGGACGGGGGTTCGGCCGCGGCCCGTGCGCAGTGCCGTGCGAGAGCGGCCGCGAGCCCGGGCGAGCCGACCCACAGCACCTCGCCGAGGCGGGGAACGCCCTCGACGAGCCGGTCGAGATCGGCGTCCTGCTGCGCCGAGTACGCCACCACCCCGCCCGCACCGATCAGCCGGGGCAGGTCGCCGACCCGGTCCGGGCCGGTCAGGACGGCGTCCGGGAACAGCTCCGCGAGATCCGAGCACCGCACGGGGTGCGCGGGATCGCCGGCGAACTCGCTCTCGTGGACCGGGATCCCCCGTACGTACTGGACCCCGCCCACCGTCACCCTGCCCTCGGCGGGGAAGGCAGGGGCGACGATCACGGCCCGGCGCCCGGAGCCGGAGCGGGCGGCCCGGATCTCCGCTGCAACGTGCCCCCGGAGGGTGGAGTCCACCGTCTTCAGCAGCAGATCGGCGTCGGCGAACCGGCGAGCCGCCTGCCGCATGCGTGCGCCGGCGGTCTCCCCGTCGGCGACGCGCGTGCCGAGATCGACCGCGGTCACGCCCCGGGGCAGGCCGGAGGTTGCCGCCTCCGGGAGACGGAAGAGGATCCGGGCGTCGTGGCCGGTCCGGCGGAAGGGTGCGGCGCCGTCGCCGGCGCTGGTGAGGTCGTCCGCCAGCACGGCGATGCGCAGCGCTCGGCCGCCGTGGAGTGTCATGCCGTTCCCCTCCGTCTGTCCGCTGTCGCGACAGGGTTCGTCCGTGATGCCGCGACAAGATCCATACTGCGCGGCGGGGCGGTGCCGCACAATCGATTCCTTCTGCACGCCGGTGCCCGTGCGCAGCTGAGCCGCTGTCAGTGGGCCCGGATATCGTTTTTCTCACGATCCGGCACATCGAGATCCACCAGGGGGACACGACATGAGCAGCACCGACAGCGGCGCGTACGAGGGATTCACGGCCGAGGAGCGGGCCGCGATGAAGGACCACGCCCAGGAACTGAAGAAGGCCGCACGCCGCGGCTCGCGCGCGGACAAGGCGGCGCAGGCGGAGCGCGACGTCCTCGCGAAGATCGCCGAGATGCAGGACTCGGACCGGATCATGGCCGAACGCGTCCATGCCGTCATCACGGCGGGCGCCCCGGTCCTCGCACCGAAGCTCTGGTACGGGATGCCCGCCTACGCGCTGGACGGCAAGGTCGTCTGCTTCTTCCAGAGCGCGGAGAAGTTCAAGGCGCGCTACGCGACGCTCGGGTTCAGCGACCTGGCGAAGCTGGACGACGGCGCGATGTGGGCGGCCGGCTTCGCGCTGACCGAGGTGACGCCCGAGGTGGAGGCCCGGATAGCGGCGCTCGTGCAGCGGGCGGTGAGCTGACCCGCGCCCGCCGGGCGGCCGGGCGGGACCGCCTGCCGCCGGAGACCCTGCGCAGAGGCTGTCACCGGCTGCCCCTATCATGACCCCGCTGCAGGCCGGGCACCGTTCCCGGCACTGCGCGACGCCATGCGCGGCAGCGCCGCACGGCGATGACGACGACAACACCCACATCGAAGATCCCGTGTGCGTTCGCCCGGGTTCCAGGGGGGTGGGGACCCACAGCAAGGGGGCAGGAAGATGAAGGCGTGGGTGGTCCCCGGTTACACGGAGACCAGAGAACTCGGCTCGGGCGCCAGCGGCCGGGTGGTGCTGGCGGTGCACGACGGGACCGGGACTCCCGTGGCGATGAAGTACCTCAGCGACCGGCTGCGCAGCGATCCGGCGTTCGTCCAGGGCTTCCGGGCGGAGGCCCGGCTGCTCGGCGAGCTGCACTCGCCGTACGTCGTGGGCCTGTACGAGTACGTGGAGGCGCCCGACGGCGCCGCCATCGTGATGGAGCTCGTCGACGGCGTGGCCCTGCGCGAGCTGCTCAAGCAGACCGGGCAGACCGGCACCGGCCCCGAGGCCGCCCTGGTCGTGCTCAAGGGCTCCCTGCTGGGCCTGGCGGCCGCGCACCGGGCCGGAGTCGTCCACCGCGACTACAAGCCGGAGAACGTCCTGGTCGCGGCCGACGGCT
Source organism: Streptomyces sp. NPDC043854 (assembly GCF_056436005.1). NCBI lineage: Bacteria > Bacillati > Actinomycetota > Actinomycetes > Kitasatosporales > Streptomycetaceae > Streptomyces > Streptomyces sp. NPDC043854. The sequence goes on along the minus strand of NZ_JBWKDK010000048.1, from coordinate 2,706 downwards.
CGTCCAAGCTCGTGGACTTCGGCATCGCCACGGACCACGGCGCCACGCCGGGCGTGGCCGGTACGCCCGCGTACATGGCCCCGGAGCAGTGGCAGGGCCGGCCCGCCTCTCCGGCGGCCGACGTGTACGCGGCGACGGCCACGTTCTTCGAGTGCCTGACCGGGCGCAAGCCGTACCCCGGCCAGAACTTCGCCGAGTTGGCGCTCCAGCACGTCGAATCCCCGGTCCCCGAGTCCGAGGCCCCGGAGCCGGTGCGCCCGCTGATCCGGCGGGGTCTGGCGAAGCGTCCGGAGGAGCGTCCGGAGGATGCCGAGGCGTTCGTGGCCGAGCTGGAGGCCGTGGCCTGCGGCGCGTACGGCCCGGACTGGGAGGAGCGTGGCCAGCGCAAGCTGGCGGCGCTGGCGGCGCTGCTGCCGCTGCTGTTCCCGTCGGCGGGCGGCTCGACGGCGTCCACCACGGCGTTCGCCACGACCTCGCTGTGGGCGCCCGGGCGGCGCGGCTGGCTGGGCGCGGGCGTGGCCCTGGTGCTGGGCGTGCTGGTGGTCGTCACCCAGGCGGCGGCCTCGGACCAGCCGGTCGGGGCGGCCGCGCTGAGCTCGTTCGCGACGACCAGCGCGGCTCCGCCGACGGGCGGCCCGGTCCCCGCGGGATCACCGTCGGGTTCGGCGTCCGCCTCGGCTTCGGCCTCGCCCGGCGCGTCGGCCTCGCCGTCCGCGTCCCCGTCCGCCTCGGCGTCCGCTTCCGCGGGCGCGTCCCCCGGCCCCGGCTCCCCGGCCACTCCTGCGCCGGCCGGCCCGCAGCCGTCGCCTCCGACCGCGCCGCCCGCGTCCCCCACCCCGTCTCCGGCGGTGAAGGTGAGGGCGGTGAACGTGACCTCGTTCCGGCAGACCGACTTCACGGCGGCGCAGGTGACGCTGTCCGTGGACGCCTCCGGCCCGGCGACCGTCCGGCTGGAGTGGTTCAGCAGCAACTCCCGGGGCACGCTCGGCGCGTCCGAGGGCTCCATGACCTTCCCCTCCTCCACGGCGGCGACCGCCAGGACCCTCACCTTCCGGGGCACAGGCTGCTACTGGGGCGTACGGGCCACGACGACGCCCGCAGCGGGCAACGGGGCAGCGGTCCAGCAGCTCCTGATCAAGCGGTGTGAGATCCGATGAGCGACAACGACAAGTACAGCGCCACCGTCCTCGGCAGCCACTGGGTCAGCGGGCCCCCCGCCGCGCAGCCGGAGGTCGCCCCCGACCGGGTCGACGGCTCCGTGCTGCGCTTCGGGCCCGGGGTGACCGCGGCCGCCGTGGCCCCGTTCCCGGTGGTGCCGCAGCCCGCGCCCGCCCGTCGGCGCGAGGGCGGCGGCCTGCGCCGGTACGCGCTCGCGGGGGCCGTGCTGGCCGCCGTCCTCGGCTACCTGTGCTGGCAGCAGTACGGCCCCGGCATCGCGGTCCGGGACGTGGCCGTGACCACCGACCCGGCCGGACCGGCCTGCGGGGCGACCGCCGACGTGGTGGCCGTCGTACGGACGGACGGCCGCCCCGGGACCTTGGCCTACCGGTGGATCCGCAGCGACGGCACCCGCTCCGAGCGGCTGACGGAGCAGGTGGCCCGGGGCCAGGAGCAGGCCGCGCTCCATCTGCTGTGGACCTTCCAGGGCACGGGGAACTATCCGGCCAGGGCGGAGCTGGAGCTGCTGGAGCCGACCCGGCGGACGGCGGCGGTGGAGTTCGCCTACCGCTGCGCGCCGTAGCGGGCGGTCGGAACAGGGTGTCGTCGTTCGCGGACGTGGCCGGGGCGACCCGGAGGACGTCCCCCTGCTCGACGATCCCAAAAGGCCTTGGCTGCGGCCTTGTTCTTCTCCGGATCGCACATGCCACCACGGTAGGGGCCGAGCGGCGGGCCGGCTGTGTGCCTTGCACCCGGCCGGGAGACTCTTTCCAGCCAACCCCCTGTTGTATGGCCGGAAACAGTGCAATGCTGTGCCCACGGCGGCCCTCCCCCTCCCCCGCGGAGAGGCCCCCGGCCCCGTCCGGAACGCACCCCCGGGCGGGGCCCATCGCATGCTGGCGAGCCGCTAACCCTCCAGGGACTTCAGCTCCTTGGCGAAGTGGAAGGCGACGATGTCGAAGCGCTCCCGAAGGTAGAACCGGTGGGCGCCGGTGCGGTGGGTGCCCGAGTCCAGGCTGAACTCGTAGCAGCCCTCGGCGCGGGCGTGGGCCTCCAGGTGGGCGAGCATCGCGTGGCCGACGCCGGCCGAGCGGGCGGACGCGGAGGTCACCAGATCGTCGACGTAGAGCTTGCGCACGGCACTGGTGGTGTCGACGACACGCCAGCCGGCCGCACCGACGCACCTGCCGTCGTCCGCGTAGGCGGCGGTGAAGCGGAGGCCCTGCGCATGGCCGCGCTCGTACACCTGGCGGAAGAGCTCCTCGGTGAGGTGCGGTCGCAGCTCGCGCAGGACGGGGAGCAGGTCGGTGTCCAGGCGCGGGTCGCCGACACCCAGGTCGATGATCTTCATGGCCGGGACGATATCCCAGCAGCGGGAGGCGGCCGCCCGGGTGGCGGCCGCCACGGCCGCGGGGGGGGGGGGGGGGGGGGGGGGGAGGGGGGGGGGGGGGGGGGGGGGGGTGGGGGGGGGGGTGGGGGGGGAGGGGGGGGGGGGGAGGACGGAAAGGAAAACAAAAAAAAAAAAAGAAGAAAAAAAAAAAGAAAAAA
>NZ_JBWKDK010000047.1:0-45583 GCF_056436005.1 Streptomyces sp. NPDC043854 | reverse complement strand
CTCCAGCGGCATGAAGTACGGCCAGCTGGCGCGGTGCGTTCAGCCGTAGGGCATGGCACCAGCCCTCCCATAGCAGTTACGGGACAGCCCTTAGGTCAGGGGGCAGCTGAGCGGGAGGACACGCTCGCTCACCTGCCCGGTGAGGTGGGTGCCGGTGAGGGCGGCGTCGGTGAGCCAGTCCACTGCGGCCAGCTGGTCGACCAGGTGCTGTAGTTCGCCGGAAGCGACCGGGACCCAGGCGGCGAGGGCGTTCAGGCCGATGCCCTGGCCGCCGGGGCCGAGAGATCCCGAGGTGTCGGTCTGGGTAGCCAACGTCAGGGCGAGCAACCGGGTGCCGGCGGTGGCCTTGGCCTTGCGGATCTTCTTGTCCGAGATGACCTTCTGGGCCCACCCGGAAAGCTTGGGCCGCATCTTCTTGCCGAAACTGAACGGGCCCGTCCCGCCCTCGCCTGGTGCCAGGGAGGGAACGGTGACCGGGGTGGCGTTCTCCGGCCGCGAGGCGAGCAACTCGCCGGCGGTGCCGGGAAGCTCCAGCCAGCCGCAGCCGGTCAGCTTCTCGACCAGGTCCTCCGGATCGGTCAGACCCAGCGCGGTGAGGTCCTGGCCGACGAGGTTACCGGTGCCCGTATGCGCGGTGCGCAAGGTCAGCATTAGCACCAGCAGCCGTGCCTCCGGCCCGGGCAGCGGGCTGTGGTCGGCCACGTGCGCGAGGACCGTGCGCGCGTGCTCCCACTGCGCCGGGACGGTCAGCAGCCGGGCCCAGGCCCGTCGCCGCCGGTGATGCCGCTGGTGCGCTGCTGGTGCTGGAGGCGGGTGGCGGCAGCGGCCTGTTCGGCGCGCCGGGCCTCCCACCGCACAGCCGCTTCGCAGGTGACATCAGCTCAGGTGGTGAAGGCGCGGGCCTTGCGTTCCTGGAGGTCGGCGAGCAGCGCCAGGTCGGGCTGGTCGCGCTGCTGGTAGACGCGGAAGAGGTCCCCGAGTTCGGTGAGTTCGTCCCGCAGGGCGACGGGCCGCAGGTCATGCGGGATAACTCGCTGGGCGATCTTCACCTGCGGCGGGCGGCGTCGCGCAGGCGTGGAGCGTGGAGCCGGGACCGGGTCGACGGCGGCCTGGTGGTCGGAGAACTGCGGAGCGCCTGCGCTGTGGCTGCGGGGGTCGGGTGGTCCGCGGCCGCAGGAGGCTCGGAGGTGGCTGCGGTCTTCGCTCCGGGGGTGGCGGCCGCGCACCGGGAGCAGCACTCCATCGCTTGCCACCAGCGGCCTTCCCGGTTGGTGATCACGGCCAGGACCACCGGGCCGCCGCACCGCCAGGGTTCGGCACGCACACGTCCGCTGGCGGGCAGATGGGTGTGGCAGCCCTCAACCCGGCACGCGCAGTACACCCCGGCTCTCGGGGCGGGCGCTGCGCGCAGGTGGGCTTTGAGGTGGGTGACCGCGGCCGCACGCCCGGCGGCCGCCGTGGGCAGGCGCTGCTCGGCACAGGCAGGGCGGCTACACGAGATGCGTACTGCCGCACTGCCGCGGCCGGCGGAGTCCAACCGCACCGTCCAACGACGCCCCGGCACCCGTTCGTCCAGCTCGCTCACCACAGCCTGCGTCATCCCGGCCTTCCTCCATTCCATGTCTTTTGCTGTGCGCCGCCGATTCCGCCGTGCCGGGCGGCGTGCGGGCGGCGAGGCCACCGTATGCGGCGCACGGGTGAAGGCAGGTGAACTCGCCCACACAGCAGGGGACGGGAGCTATCAGTCCGCGGGACTGGTGATGAGGTACTGCTGCTCGGCGTTACGTACGCGCTGCTGTTCCTGGGTGCGGCGCCGGTGCTGGACGAGGCCGTGTAGCAAGCCGCCGACGACGAAGGCGGCGATGGTCAGGACCGAGAGCCAGGCGATCGTGCCCGCCTCGGCCCAGGTGCCGTCGGCAGCAGGTTCGGAGTGCGCCTCGATGTACCTGGTGGTGACGACCACTTCGGCAACAGTGAAGGGGATCCCTGCTGCGCTCCACAAGCCCACCAGGGCCCACGGGCTCCACAGCTTTCGTTCGACGGGCAGCCCGAGCCCGCTCCGTACCGCCCGCGTCTGGGCAGCACTCCGGCGTGCCGCCTCCCATCCGGCCACCATGGAGCCGGCGGAGCCCAGAACCAGCAGCCCGGCGAGAGCCTCGAGGAAGAACTGCCCCTCGGACGGCACCAGCCGAGCCGTTGCCATCACCGGGAAGGCCGTCACAATCAAGGCCCCCGCCAGCGCCTTCCACTTCGACGACCACACCTGATCGGGGCCACTGCGCCACTTCTTGACGCACCGCATCACCGCCAGGGCCGCGCCCGCCCAGAACACCGTGCACAACACCACTGCCCCCATGGGGGTAGCTCCCTTCACTCGGATCTTGACGTCGGCCTCAGCGGGCGAACGCTTCGGTCAGGCTGATGCGGTAGCCGTCCTCCTCCATCAGCACGACGGTGAGGCCGAACGGATCGGGGTGGTCCAGCTCGATGGGGGTGAAGGAGAAGTTGACCGCGGCCTGGATCGGCGGCACCAGCTCGCCGCCGGGCTGCGGCGCGGAGGCCGGCGCCAGTCGGGGGCGACCGACGCCCAGCCCTCGGGGCTGCGGGACAGGAGCTGCTCGCTGTAGGGGAACTGATGCAGGACATGCCCGTCCCGGGTGGCGAGCACCATGTTCAGGCAGGGGGCCGGGCCGGCGATCGGCAGCTCGCAGGCGGTGGCGACGTCGTGGGTCTCCAGGCGAGGACCACCTCGTCCGCGCCAGCCGCCGCGGCGATGTTCGCGAGTTCCGCGATCCCGGTGAGCGCGTCCTCGCCGAGCTTGAGCGGGCGCACCCAGATCAGCCCGATCAGCTCGCCGCGCACCAGCGGCATCATGACCGGGCGCGGCACAGTCCCCTCGCCCAGCGATGCGGTGTACGCCTCCTTCACCACGCCGACCAAGCCGTTCCACATCCGCGCGCCCACGCAAAGCCCCCTCGCTGATGCCGTTGTCGATCACCACCGACCCTGCCACGCAGGTCGGAGCCGTGTCAGCGAGATGACCAGCCAGCCGCGGTGCGCCGCGCGTGCTATTCGGCCAGGTCCGATGGCTTTGTGCCATTCGCCAGCAACCTGCCTCCAACATCACCAAGCCGCCGCTACACAAGAGGATTGGCGGTGACATCCAGCCGTCCGTGGGGGAAGGGCAGTCGGTGGGGAGGCCGGGGGGTGGTGACCATCAACGTGGCGGTGCTGCTCGTAGTCGTCGTCATCTGGCGGCTGCGACGGCGTACGCAGGCCCGCAGCCGCTTCGACGAGAAGCTGACCGTCGTCATCGTCCTGGCTCTGGGCGTCCTGATCGCCCCCACCCCGGTAGGCGAGGGGATCTCGAACATCCTGGGGCAGCTCGCGAGCGGCGTCACCCAGGCCAGCCGATGAGCACACGCACGGGCCGGACGGCGCCCGCCGGCTCACGCAGCGGACCACCGATCCGGGAGGCGGGGGAGTGATGGCGGCACGTCGACGGCGCCTGAGGAAGAAGACCCGCAAGAAACTACAGGTCTGGGGTGCGGTGGTGGCGGCCGCCGCAGTGGCGTGGGTCGCCGCGAACTGGTCGACGGTGTGGCCCGTCCTGGTGGCCGTACTCGTCGCGGCCGTACTCGGTGGAGTCGGCTGGGTGCTCCTGCGGGCGCATCGCCGCGCGGTCGGCCAGGACCGCGCGTGGCGGGCCCAGGACGAGGCTCGGGCGCGTGAGTTGTCCATGGCCCAGGTCGACGGCTTGTCGTGGCAGGAGTTCGAGAAGTACATCGCGGAGCTGTGCCGGCGTGACGGCTGCACAAAGGTCGTCGTCAGCGGCAAGAGCGGCGACCTGGGCGCGGACGTCGTCGGCTACCTTGCCGACGGCCGCAAGCTGGTCATCCAGTGCAAGAAGTACGCGCCGCACCGGAGCGTGCCCTCGCAGGACATGCAGAAGTTCGTCGGCACCGCCCGTCTCGAGCACGGCGCGGACGTCGCCTTGTTCGTTACCACCTGCCACGCGTTCACGAGGGACGCGATGGGCCTGGCACTGCGCCAGGACATCGTGGCCCTGCACCGCGACCTGCTGGGCTCCTGGGTCAAAGGCGCTCACCTGGAGACGCTGATCCCGCTGAACGGCAGCGGCGGCGGCACCAAGCGGCGCCCCTCCGCCTGACCGCCCCAAGCGCACGCATGCCTGGTCTGCGGGGTCAGCCCACACCCTTGGGCGGGGTGCCGGTGTGCGGCGGGAAAGGCGCTGCAGGGCCGGGATTGTCGACGAGCACATACCCGTGCGCGGCCATGATCTCCTTCTGGAAGGCCAGGAGCAGTTCGGCTCCCTCGCGGGCCCGGGAGGTGTCGTTGCCCGCTCCGGAAGTGAAGAAGTTCTGGGTGACAGACGCGGACCGCGACCGTCTTGCCGAACTTCAGGAGGGCGTCCTCACGCTGCCTCCGGCCCAGGGAGACGACACCCCCTCGAAGTCGAGCCCGAACCGGCCCACGTGCCGCCCCACAACAACCCTGGCTGATCCCGTCCCGGCCGGGGGCCTCGAAGCGACTGCGCCGATCCCGCAGCAGCGGGCTTTCCCGCAGGCGCCGTCTGTGAAGCCCTTCGCACAAGAGGCGCCGCTGCTCCACCGCACCGCGGCGCCGGTCACGCCCGTGGTGTCCTCAGCCTCTACCGAAGCCAGCACCGGGGAGCCGGAGCCCGAAAAGGTGACAGCCCAGAGCGTCGACTTCCCTCCTGAAATCGAACAGGCTTACGATCGCGGCGTGACCACGACCCCCGCATTCCCCGACGACCTCCTCCAACTCCAGGAGCGCCTCCACCGCGCCCACGCCGAGCACCGCGCACCTGGCAGGGCTGCCCTGGAGCGTGGAGCCCATAGCGGGCTGGACGCGCGGCGAGCGCTACTCCCATCGCGGTGACGTGCCCGACAGCCCTGACTGGAGCGACGAGCAGAAGCAGAAGGTCGACGAGATGCGGGCGGAGATCCTGGAGCTGTCGATCGCCGTTGTGGGCCACTCGCACTGGGCGACGGTTCCCCGTGAGGAAGTAGTGGCCGCCCGCATGCAGCTGAAGAGGCAGGCCGCCCCGTCAGACGGTGCAGGAGCGGAGGCGGCATAGCACCGCGTACTCCTTCCCAACGCACGCTGGGGCGGACATGTGGACGGCAGACGCCCGCTATGCACGGGCTCAGCCGTGGGGCGTGCCCCGAGCTGACGTCCCGATCGAGTAGATGGACCCGACCGGACACGGCCTGAGTGCGGCCTCGGGCGTCGGCAGCGAGTCTGGAGCCATGGCCGAGTCCAGAGTGACCATCCACCCTCCCGACGACCGGGGGCGCCGCCTGGTGACCTACCGGCGCGAGGAACTCGGCCGCGCGACCAGCGAGCTGGACGTCCGGGAGTTCCTCTACCGGGCGGGCATGGCCGATGCCGAGGACGTCGATCTCACCGACGAGGCCCTCTTCGACTGGCAGGGCACCGGACCCGAGTCCTGGGCCTGAGCCGTGAAGGCCCTGTGGAACGGAGCGATCTCGTTCGAGCTGGTCAGCGTCCCGGTGTCCGTCGTGCCCGCGACCGAGCGCCACGCCGTGCACTTCCGGCAGATCCACCAGCACGAGGGCGGACTCATCGGCCGCGTCCGCAACCTCAAGGTCTGCGAACTCGACGGCGAACCCGTCGGCCTCGACGAGATCGGCCGCGGCTACGAGACCGCCACCGGAACGATCCCCGTCAGCGACGCAGAACTCGACGCCCTGCCTCTGCCCACGGCCAAGGCGATCGAGATCGTGAGCTTCGTCCCCGCGGCCTCCATCAACCCCGCCGCCTTCGGGGCCGGCGCCTACTACTTGGCGGCCCCGGACCCCGTCGCCGCCCGGCCGTACGTCCTCCTGCGCGAGGCCCTCGGCCGCACCAGCCGCGTGGCCGTAGCCAAATTCGCCTTCCACCAGCGCTGGAGTGGCAGCTCGGCCAGACCCGCGAGGCCTTGGCCCGCCTGGAACAACAGGAGGCCGCCGCCACGGCCCGCAGGCCGCAGCCATGGGTGCCCGACTGGAAGCTCGAGGTGCACCGCACCGGCTACGGCCCCCGCCCGTTCCGGGTCCACGCCGGCCACTGCCCCGACGGCCACGGCAAGGAGATCACCCGGCCCGAGGCCCTCCGCCTCTTGTCCGACGGCATCGAGGCGTGTCCCTTCTGCGGGCCGGACCGCGAGCTCCGGATCGACGGCGCCGCGTAGCCAGCTCAGCGAGCGTCGTCGGTGGTCGACGGGGTCCGACTCAGCGGCAGCGCGGCCCACCGATGTCGGCGGGCGCGTCATTCCACTCCTCAAGAGCCGTACGCAGCCTGGGGCGACGTCGGGATCGGTGCCCCTATGGCCAGCTCCCTCGCCGAAAGCAGCCCCGAGCGAGGGGGCCGATGACCAGGGCTTGACCGGGTCTTCCACTTACCCGCGCGGCCCTGCGCGGGTCATAGGCGACCCCCAGGCTGGGCGGTGACCTTCGACTGTTCCGCGCTGGGCATCCTGCCGATCTGCAGGAACGTGGCAGCACGAACCCATCGATTCCTACGTACTGCGTTCTTGCACAGCAGGGTGCCACGCAAGGCGTCGGATTTGGTCGTTGCAGGGCTACTTCAAGGCGATTGGATCCGACATTCGGTGTGTGGTCGAAGACGTCCGCATGCTGGAGTCGGCAGGTTCTGCCCCAGTCGTTGAGTCAAACGGACGTGCAGTGTGACCCGAATGAGGGGCCGTAGTGATTGAGAGCGTGTTCAGTACTGATGACTTACCCAGGGCGGACCGCTGGGCAAGCTGGTATGAGACAGGCACGAAATCTCATCTTCCGACATTGATCCGCACCGATCACCAGGACAACTTCCGAGGCACCATCCGCCTGCTCGACCTCGGATTTCTTCAGATATCAACACTTACCTACAGCCCTTTACAGGTGGCTCGGACACCCAAACTGATACGGCAGTCCGATCCCGAAGTGTTGTATTGCGTGTTTCACCGGCGGGGACAGATAGGAGTCAGTCAAGGTGGCCGAGAAGCGGTACTGGCTACGCAAGGCTTGGTCCTCTACGACACCTCACGTCCCTTCACCGCTTGGGCGGCTACCGAAGACGGCACCGTGGCCGGCTGCACAATTTTGCAAGTCCAAAGAAAACTGTTCCCGCTCCAGTCTGAGACTCTCAAACCTCTCATCGCAAAGCGGCTGTCGGTCAGCGAGGGAATCGGCTCCCTGCTAGCCCACAACGTCACGCACCTGACTAGCAACGCTGGCCGCTACACGACAGCCGATACTGTCCGACTGTCAGCCATCACTGTGGATCTGCTCGCTGCTCTATGCGGCCACGAACTCGAATCCACTCACACATTGCCGCCGGAGACATACCGGCGGACGCTGCAGGCACAGATACAAGATTTCATTCAACAGCGGCTCGGTGACCCCATGCTCTCACCCGAAACCATCGCCGCGGCCCACCAAATTTCCATCCGCTACCTCTATAAGCTCTTCCAAGAACAGGGTCTGGCTGTGGCCAGTTGGATCCGCCAGTGCCGACTTGAACGATGCCGACGCGACCTCTCTGCCCCCCACCTTGCTAGCCAGCCGATACACGCTATCGCGGCCCGGTGGGGATTCGTCAACGCGGCCAACTTTAGCCGCGCCTTTTCCTCCGCCTACGGCGTATCACCCAAGGAGTACCGAAACCTGACTCAGACCCGTGTAGTGCAAGAACGGACAAGAACTGTGCAGAGAACGACAAGGACGCCTTGACGGTTTATGGGCACACTTGCAGGACAGCAGTGGACCCGGTGACACACCGATACGACGTACGGCGCGGGGCACGTCGCCCGCAGCTTGATCGTGTACTCGAAGGTGTCGGGTCCGCCGAACTCTGGGTGGGGCGTGTATACGGCCCGGCCCCTTTCTGCCCGCAGCTCGAGTGTTCCGTACTGAGGCTCCTGGAGGATTGTGACTCGATGTCAGCTGAGGTCAGGCCCTTGTCGTCGTCGAGGTCGTCCCTATAGGGACATTCCGCTACCGCCGCAGGGCATTGGCCACATGGCCCCAGCCAAAGATCCTGAGTCGAGATAGTTTCGAGACGTCATCCGTTTCCCACGAAAGGCATGATCATGCACTTACGTCGCGCCTTGGCCGCTGCCGCCCTCATTGCCGGCGCAGCCTTCACCGGCCTGACCAGTACGGCCTCCGCAGCACCTGCTTTCACCTCTCAGGGGTCAGCAGTTCAATGCGAGTGGAGGCTCGATGGCCAAGGAACCGGCGGCGGCTTCATGCACTACAAGGCGGGCACCACCTTCCGCAGCGGTCCCTACCAACAGTGCGATGGATACCGGGACCCAAACCAGGGTTGGGGCCGCGCATCCTGCCGCTACTACAACAGCTACGGGAACCTCTGGTACTACGTCTCCGACTGGAGGGCCTGGGTATACAGCGGGAACGTGAGCTTCCCCTATGGGGACGCTCCCACCGACTGGTGCTGAGTCCGTCGCTGCGTGATCCATCAATGGCCGGTACGTGCCCCCATCAAGACCAGGAGACGAATCGAGCTCAAGCGCCTATTGGGCGCATCACGTCCGTCGTCGCAGCGCCGGCGACTCCGATATGACCGTGTCTGACCTGCGATATCCAGACAGGCCTCGCACAACGTCGGATGCGGCGCGCGCTGGGGAAATCCGTGGCACCACCGCCTCTGGCGGCCCATCAAGCCTTCATCGTGCTGGGTCGAAGGTTCGTCAGAACACGTTTTCAACGTAGGGGGAGAGTCAATGAAGATGAGGTACAGGCTCGGAACGCTGGCGGCCACGGCAGGAATTGCTATGGCCCTGTCCGCAGCGCCGGCACACGCCTATCCGACGACCACGCACTACCACGGCAAGGACGCGGGCACGCTTGCGCGTCCGACTTTCAGCAACCCCGACCTTGTGCAGCTCCACATCACCGACAACGAGGCTGACGGCAACGGAGCCTACATCGAGTACTGGGTGTACTACCCCGATCGGGGGACGTACGAGGACTTCAAGCTCTGGGACCCGGACGGGTCGGGGTATCGGAGCGGGTCGCTCCACTATCAGGAGTACCTCACCAATGGTGTTTACGAGCCCCGGTACATCTCGCACTACTTCGTGTGCGAGAACCGGGTCGGTTGCAACGGTCCGTACTACGCGGAAGAGTGGAGCTGAGCCCGTCTGACCGCGCTCCGGGGTCAGTGACGGGCCTGGTAGGGCCAGCAGCGGGCGCGGCGCGACGGCGATGCGGCGGATCTAGGATCGTAAGGACCGGCACGAGAACGCTGAAGCAATACGGCCAAAGAATCCAACTCCTCCGCAGGGACTCCTGACGGACGAGCCACCCCCGCCATGAGGGACTCTCGCGCAGCGCTCGCATAGCTCAAGAACGCTGAGCGCCTGTTCGATTCGTGATCTGGGCATTTGCGCAGCTCAGGGGTCGAACAGGGGCGGTTGCGGTCGTGAGGATGGACGGCTTGATCTACTCGGCCAGGTCGCAACGCGGGTGCAACACCCCACTGCAAACAGTCCGGCGTTGTAGCCTCACCTGCGAAAAGAGGTTTACACACGGCTGCGCGCAGGCGTGTTGCCACGCTTGAAGCCGCTGGTGCGCCAGGTCACCGGTGCTCGCTGGTGCGGGTCTGCCGTCCCTCTACGAGCTGCCGCCACCGGGTCCGAACGGTGTCCGGGCCGTCCAGCCAGGTCGTGGGGGGAGGGGGCGATGTCGGCGTAGTAGGTGTAGTCGCCGCGTTCGGCGAACTCGTGCATCCGGCCGATGACGGTGCGGACCTTGTCGTGATCGCCGAGGACGGCGTGGTGCAGGGCGAGGGTGAGCTCGAGGATGGCCTCGGTCGAGGTGATACCCGCTGCGCGGATCTCGGCGCGCAGCGCGCGGGCACCGTCGAGATCGGCGAGGGTGCCGGCGTCGCGGGCCAGGGCGGCGACCTTGAGGGTGAGGGTGGTGGCGCGCTGGTCGAGTCCGGCCAGGAGCTGCTCGGCGAGGGCGATCTCGTCGTCCGCCCGGTCGGGGTCGGTGAAGGCGTACGCCAGGGAAAGGTGGGCCTGGGCGATGGCCTGTTCCCCGGAGTTGCCGTGCTGCTCGGCCTCCGTGCGGGCGGCGGCGAATGCGGTGGCGGCCTGGTTCATGTCGCCGTGGGCGAAGTGGATGTCGCCGAGTACCCGGCTTCCGCGGCCGGGCCAGCCGAGGGCGCGGGCGGTGGACAGTGCGGTGGGGAAGTCGCCGGTGGCGCGGGCGAGGTGGGCGAGTCCGCGGGTGGCGGCGGGGGCGAGTCGGCCGCCGCCGTCGGCGACCTGGCGCATGCCGTCGCGGGAGACGTCGCTCTGGCCGAGGTCGCGGCGGGCTTTGGCCCGGTAGTAGAGGGCCATCTCGGTGAGCTCGGCGGGCAGCAGGCCGGCGTCGATGACGCGGGTGAGTCGGGAGGCGGTGACGGACCTGTGCTCGTGCTGGCGGCGGGCCAGGGCGGATAGGAGCTCGGCCAGGGCGTCGGCGGCGGTGGCGAGTTCGTCCTCGCGGCTGTCCCGGACGGGCAGGGGGAGGGGTTCCCACACCATGTCGTCGGTGTAGGCCCAGGCGGCGTCGGTGAGCCAGCTCAGTTCGAGCTGGTGGTCGCGGGCCAGGGCGAGGCCCTGGCGCAGGCAGCCGACGAGCAGGCGCCGGTCGGGCCCGCTGCTGGTCTGCCACTGCGCGCCGAGCGCGGCCAGCGCGCGGGCGGCGGCCTGCTGCCAGTCGGTGTCGGTCCAGCGGTCGTCGGTGGCGTCGTCGGCGGTGCGCAGGGTGGAGCGGATGAGGGCGTGCAGGTGGTAGGGCCACAGAGCGAAGGGGTCGTGCCGGACGAAGGGCCGCTCGATCAGGCGGGCGGCTGCGGAGAGGTGGGACAGGCCGGCCGTGGCGGTGGCCAGAGGCAGGTCGAAGGCGTCCAGCAGGCTGACGGCGCGCAGGAGGTGGCGCTCGTCCGGGGTGAGGTCGGCCAGGGTGCGGGTGAGCAGGGCCGGGAAGTCGGTGCCGAAGTCTGCGGGCGCGGGGGTGCGGCCGGCTCGGCGGAGTTCGAGGAAGCGCAGGACGGCGAGGTCGAGGTAGAGGGGCAGGCCGTGGGAGCGTTCGGCGATCACCGTGCGCAGGCCGGCGTCGATCAGAGGCTGGCCGTCGCGGGTCAGGCGCCGGGCCAGGTAGTCGGAGCAGTCCTCGGGGGAGAAGTCGCCGATGAGGACCTGGCGGCCGGTCCCGTCGGGGTGCCGGCGGTGCGGGGGCCGGGGACGGCCTGTCCGACGAGCCCGGGCCAGGCGGTGGGGCCGGTCCAGTCGAGCTGGCCCTCCAGGGCTGCATCGGCCCACTGCAGGCGGCCGCGGCCGGTGACGATGAAGAACACGTTCGGCATCAGCCACACCAGGCGCTGCAGGAGCCGTTCGAGGTCGCGGTGGGTGCGGGTGCCGGTGTCCTCGAAGGTGTCCAGCAGGATGACCGGCAGCACGGCCTGCTCGGCGGGCAGCTGGGCGAGCTCCCAGGCCAGCAGGTGCGGGTAGTAGGAGAGCGCGTCGATGTCGGGCTCGACCTCAAGGAGGTCGGCGAGACGGGCGCAGCCGGCCAGGGCCCGGACCGTCTGGCGGCGTTCGCGCAGCGCGGTGGTCAGGGCGCCGGTGAGGGCGCCGATCGCGCTCCCGACGGTGCCGGGGCAGGAGCAGGGCTTGGGCGACGTCGCTGAGTGCGGACTGCATTTGCTGGGGGAGGCCCTTGCCGAACTTGGCGGCGAGCCCGCCGCGGCGCAGGTACTCCTCCAGCGATTCCCCGGGGTGCTGGTGCTCCCAGTAGCGGCGCAGAGCGAGATCAAAGGCGGGCAGGGGCCGGTTCAGGTGGGCTGCGAGGGCGAGGCGGATGGTGAGGACGACGCGTTCGAAGTCCACGCCGGCGGAGCGGGCGAGGTCGATCCGGATCGGCAGGAGCGTCGGCCGGGCGGGCCAGACGGGCTCACCCCAGCGGGCCGGACGGCCCTCGGCGCCGGTGAGCGCGGCCTCCAGGGTCCGCGATAGTGTCGTCTTTCCGATCCCACCGACCCCGTGCATGACCAGGATGTTGTTCCGAGGGGTTTCCAGATCCTCCACGCTGAAGCCGGGGGCGGTGATGCGGGCCAGGTGCTCGCCGAGGGCGGCCTGGACGATCTGCCACTGCCCCTGCCGGTTCGTGAACGCCTCGCCGGCCTCCACTTGCCGGTCGTTGGTGCTGAACAGCGCCCGCAGATCCCGCCCCGCCATGGCTCCCCCTGATGATCGTCTCCTGTCCTCCCAACCTATTCCCGTTCCCGGGGCGGTGAAGGTGCGTCAGGGAGAATTGGCTGGTCAGATACGTCAGCACGACCAAGGTGGTACCGCCGTGACCGGCCCCCTCACCCCCGAAGACCCCATGCCCCAGCCGCTCCACCAGCCTGGTGGAGACGCAGAGCAGGCCGAGCGCACGGTGAAGGAGGTGATCCGCTGGTACAACGCCCGCCTCACCAAGGCCCGCGACAGCGGCCTGGACGCCGAGACGGTCCAGGGACTGCGGGACGCGCGGGACCAGGCCGCGGACGACCTGGACCGGCTCGAGGACGCCGACGACGACGAGACGGTGCAGATCGGCCTCGCCTACGCCGCCCGGCTCAAGGAGCTCACCGGCAGCTGAGCCAGTCGGCTGCGGGCAACGGCAGGCGGTCCGGGCTGCTCTGGTGCTCCACCGGCCGGGCCTGCCACCCGGCGGGTATCAGCGGCTGCGCCTGGGCCGTGACGCCGGCGATCTCCTCCCGCAGGCGGGGCAGCACTTGGTGCAGCGCCCGCTGGACGGAGTGGAAGCGGGCGGCCTCCTGCGGGGTGTAGGGGCGGCGCCGGGCCGCAGCCAAGGCCCAGGCGGACCACCGGTCCCGGCCCAGTGCCCGGTGGTCGCCGTCGATCACCCGGACCGCCCTGACGGCGGGGTCGGCGGCCGCGGCCGCCACGATGTCGGCCGTCACCTGGCAGGCCCTGGCGTGCGCGACCGGGTCGGGGAAGGCGGTGACCACATCGAGCTCCAGGGCGCGGGCGTGGTTGACGAGGGTGCGCTGTCGGCTGTCTGCGGCACGTCCGGCCAGGGCCACGACCTCGATCCGGTAGTCGGCGCGGGCGAACCGGCCCGCGCTGAGCGTGAAGTCGGCGGCACTGGTGAAGTCGGCTTCGATGAGCAGGTCGCCGCGCCGTTCGCGTACGTACGCCTCGGCCTCAGCCTGCCAGTCCTCAGCATCCGGCCGCACCAGCTCGTCGGCGAGGCGGGGGGTGTCGTTGACCAGCTGGAAGTGGTCCGGGTGGTGGCCGCGCAGCAGATCGGGATCCAGCAGCACGGTGCACGGCCGCATCGCCCGGCGCAGTATCCGCCGCGCCTCCAGCTGGCGTGCGCCCGGCTCGCCGACCAGGTAGACGACCAGCGGGTCCGGGCGGAAGGTGGCCTTGCGTAGGAAGGTCGGGGCGATCAGCTCGTCGAAGGTCCAGCGGTGTTGGTCCGGGCTGAGCCGGTGGTAACCGGTGCCCGGCGGGCCGGGGAGCGGGTGCGCGATGCGGCGGACCGGCTCGGCCGCCGCCGCGGCCCGCTCGGCATTGCGGGAGACGGCCAGGCGGCGGTCCGCGGGCAGGCGCTCGTCGTGGACCAGGACCTCGGCGCGCACCAGGCTGCGGCGGAAGACGCGGGTACGTGGCCCGCTCCAGGGCTGCAACCGTTCCGCGCGCACCGTCGCGGCTGCGGCCGTCGCCCTGCCCCAGATCCCGTCGTCGGTGAGTTCATTGTCGTACAGCGGATCCAGCCCGCGGCGGACCACGGTGACCCGGTCCATCAGGTGCTCTGCCTCGATCACCTCGAGCGAGTCCAGGAGCCCGTCGGCGCAGCGGTCTTGGTTTTCCCAGGCGACGTACCGGCCTTCCGGGCCGAAGAACCGCTCCAGGACGCCGAGCTGGCTGTCGGCCTCGGTCACCGCCAGGACGACCAGCTCGATCCGGTAGCCCGCAGCCCGGTACAGGGCCGACACTGCCCGGGCCTCGGCGGGATCCGCCAGCGCGAGCTCCACCACCACGTCCAGCCCGGCGGCGCGCGCGTACGCCTCGATCTCCGACTGCCACCAGCGGGTCACCGGCCGCACCTCGGCCCCGGCCGTCCGTACGTCCCGCTCCAGCAGCGTCTCGTACTCCCGGTGGGCCCGTTTGTAGAGGTCGCTACCGATCCGGACCGCCCCTCCCCGGCGGCTGAGCACGTTGTGGATGACGTCGGCGGTCCTGGACTTGCCGCTGCCGGGCTGGCCGGCGACGACCACGACGACCGGCCGGTCCTGCGGGACGGCCCCGTCGGTCCACGTCGGCAGCAGGACGTCGGTCAGGACTCGGTGGATCTCCGTCTCGGACAGTCCCGTCGGCACCACGTGCTGCTCCGCCACCTCGCCCCTCCCCAGTCACCAGGTTCAAACTGAGGTTAAATCCATGAGTAAGCAAATCCAAAATCTATAGGTAAAGATTGGTAAGATGGGTGGCGGAGGTGACGTATGCCCACCGAAGAAGAACTGTTCAAGGCCGTCGACGCACTGCTCGCAGGCGAGCCTGAGATGCCGCCGCCGGCGGAACGGGCCCGCCTGCGCGAGGCTGCCGGGATCACCCAGGCCCGGCTCGCGCAGGCCCTGCAGACCACGACCCAGTCCATCAAGAACTGGGAGGCGGGCCGCAGCGAGCCACGGCCGCCCCGCCGCCAGGCGTACCAGCGCCTGCTGGACGGCTGGGCCGCCCAATACCCCGCCGCCCCGGCAGGGACAGTCCCGGCGACGTTCAGCGCTACGCCCGCGCTGCCCCCCGAGCAGGCCGACGAGGTGCCCGTTCGGCCGGAGGCCCTGGGCGTCCCGCCGTTCCCATGATCGTCCATATGCAGGAGGGCGACCCGCAGTGTCAGTTGCGCTCAAGCCGCCCCAGCCCTTCGCCCAACCGTCTACCCCTCGCCCCGCCCGTCCTGCGGGCGGAGGAGCAGTTCGAGGAGCACGGCGGCGTGTTCAGACGTCTCCAACCTGATCAAGAACGAGCCGACGGCCGGAGAAGGGGAGTAGCAGGCCATGGACTTGCTCGGGGACAGTCTGGACCGCGCTCTGGAGAAGGCGTTCACCCGCCCCGCGAGGTTTCCTGCGGTTCGCGCGACAGGGCATGGCGCCATAGGGGTGTTGCCGGGCAGTCCGGCACCAGCACCTGAAAGGAACCTGCACGTGAACAACCAGCCCACGCCCACCGGAGGCGGTAGCCAGCCCGTGCCCGTGCTGCTCCTGGTGGCGGCCGTCGCCATTGCGGCTGCGCAGAACGAGGTATGGGCAAGTGCCCTGGGAACTGCGGTCACCCTGTACTCCGTCCTCGCCACCAGCAGCCAGGACCGGAGGAACTGAACATGGCCCGCACGAAGCCGTCCCCCCGTCCACCTTGCCCTGGTCCAAATCATCGAAGGGGTCGGGGGGCACGGCCACCACGACGCAGTTGGAACGCTGGCAACAGCACGGTTGGCTCCCCAGGACGTCCGCCTGGTACGAGCCCGGCTCCATCGCGCTCCGGCGCGACATCGTCCACCGGGCCCTGTGGCTGGCTAGCACTGCGCGGGCTGGCCGCAGTATCGGGTGGCTCGGATGGGTCTTCTGGGCCATCGACGACACCCCGGACACCGCCAAGAGGCTACGGACGGCCCTGATCGAGACCCTCAAACGACCGTTGGTCCGGGCAGGAATCGACCAGATCCCCACCGGGAACTCCAACAAGGCGTTCCAGGCCCGACAGGACGCCGCCGCCAAGATGCTGGCAAACCGCCGCTCCCCCGGCGTGACCTTGACGAAACCCTGCGTGCCCACGCCGCCGAGGTCGGGCTGGAACCGGCCCGGTCGTCGGCACCTTCCCTCCCGCACATCTTCCACCGGGCCCTGCTGGACCCCGGTGCCCGGCTGCTGCTCGGCGGCGCCGCCGACGTTGGTGCCGAAGATCTGCTGGAAGCGCTGGAGCGGGCTATGCCAGACCACCCCGAGGCGATCGAGCACCTTCGCGAAGCACTCCGCCAGGCCGAACTCGCGGGAACCGACCTGTTGGCGCAGTCTCCCCTGGCCCAGGGCGTTACCGGCATGGTGCGCACCATCGAGACAGCCGACGACCGGGCCCTGTGCCACGCCGTGCGCACCTGCACGAAGGCGAGCGGCGTCCTTGCGGTGCTCATGCGACGCGCGCCGGATCAGCCGGAGATCCTTGCCCAGCTGACGGGAGACGTGATGTGGGAGCAGTGGGCCCGCGTCGGCGGCATCCTTCCGGACAGTCCCGCGGCCGCCGCGGCGGCCGCGGTCGCCATCAACACCTTCCAGTACCTGGCAATGCCTGACTGGGCCGCGGACTTGGACCGCTACCTGTCCTTCATGAACGCCCTACTCGAAGCCTCGCAGTCCATGGAGGAAGCGGTGGAGTGAAACACCGGGCCCCCGGCACCTGTCCTCGGCGTCGTGATCAAGCCGCTGACCAGCGTCTATCGCCCCTCGTATCGCGGGTGGACCAAGGTCCGCCGCCGGGACACCACCGAAGCCGTCATCGGCGCCATCACCGGCACCCTGACCCGCACACAGCTCCTCGTCCTCGGCCGCCACGACCACGACGGCCAGCTGCGCGCGGTCGGCCGGACGGTTCCGCTGCGCCCGGACGCGTCACGACAGGTAGGTGAGCACCTCGCCGCCGCCGGCTCCCGGCACCCCTGGACGGGGGTGCGGTTCGCCGCGGCGTGGGGAGCCGCGACGTCCTGGACGCGGTGCTCGTCCGCCCCGAGCTGGTGGCGGAGGTCAGCGCGGACCGAGCCGTGGGACCGCGGCGGGGTATTCCGGCACCCGCTCAGATTCCAGCGGCTGCGCCTGGACGAGACCGTCGCGGACGTGCCACGGTTCGGTCAGGGGCCGGCCGCGGTTACCGGCTGAGCGCGGGGCCGCCCCAGCGGGGTGTGAGCAGAGCCACATTTGAAGGGCTTGCGGGGCTAAGGGGCCGGTGGTGTAGCGCGAGGCCCGGATTTGGGTCGCATGCCGATTGACTTGCGGTTTTGTGCGGGGTTGCGGGGCTAACCTCCGGCTGTCGCAGAGTTCGGTCACCGCCCGGGGCGTGCCCCGCTTTCTGGCGGTTCGTCCGCGACTCCTCTTAGGGGCTTTGCTATGTCCGAACCCGTTGCGAACCCGTCCGGCCCGGGGGCCTGTCCGTGGCGTTTGGCCAGCGCGGTTACTCGCTGCTGCCGCTCTGGTCAGCCCGGTGCCCGTGACGCTGCTCGCGTACGTCTCGCCGGAGTGGGGCGACGCGGTGCAGACCGGGTTCACCCCGGGCCGCTCTCGGCCCGGCGCACTTCGAGGGGCCGTCACGACCGCGGCGGCCCCTCTCCATGTCCCCCGCAGGGGTGAATCCGCCCTCAGTACGCGCACGCGGCTTGTGCGGTGCGCCTCCAACTTGCCTCGAAATCAGGGCTATTGACCACAAATGGGACCTTTCGGCATGTTTCCGGCGCGGCCTGACGGTCGGGCCGTCGATGTGCGATCGGAGTGTGTTTCATGGTGCGTTCGATGCGTGAGGTCTACGACGAGGGGCAGGCCGCGGGTCGGCTGCGGGTGCCGTTGGCGGCCTGGCGGTGGGCGGTCGGCTCGGGCGTGGCTCCGCCGGCCGACGCCGGTCCGAGGCAGTGGTCGCGGGCGGTGGTGGAGGCCGTCGACCCGGAGCAGGTGCGCGCGGCTCTGCGGGGGCCGGTGGGTGCGGGGTGGGCGGCGGACCGGTTGACGGAGGCCCTGGGGATGCCGTTGCGGTGCCGGCCGCGGGTGACCACGGCGGCGGTCGGCCACCTCGCCCGCGCCGGGCTGCTGGTCCGCCTCGGCGGGGACGCGGAGTGCCCCGACGTCCACCCGGACCAGGTGGCCGCTCTCGCGCGCCGCCGGGACCTGCCAGCCCTGCTCGACCGGCACGTCCCCCTCGGCCCGGACCAGGCCGCCCGCCGGCTCGGTGTCCGCCGTGTCGACTTTACCGACCGTGCTGTAGGCGTTCGCTTCGCTCGTTGGGGTCGCTGTTGGCGTCGTCCCGTGTCCCTTTACTGATCGGTTCGATTGCCTGCTCGTCGTACGGGACGAGGAGGCGGCAGCCTGCGAAGCGGGATGGTCCTGGGGGACCTGCGGGTACAGCAGATGAGGCGGGCCGGTGGGGGTTGGTCGTACACGATCGTGCGGCCCGACGGCTCCGTGGACGAGGAGGCGGACAGCTTCCTGCGGTCGTTCGGCAGCGCCGGCCGCGTCCCCGCTCCGGCCTGGCCACGAGGCGACACTCGCACGCCTGTCGAGGACATGGAGGTGATCGGGGCCCAGGACACGGACCATGGTGCCCAGGATGTCAGCCAATTCCTGGGCGGCGCCAACCGTGTCCCCAGCCCTGACACGCGTGTAAGCGAGCTTGAAGCGGGCGGCGAAGGTCAGCTCGTGGTCGGGGCCCAGAATCCGACTGCTGTCCGCCAGGAGCTCAGCGTACGCGGTGGCGGCGGCCTCATCACCCGCTCGACTGAGTCAGTCGGCGACCTCCTTGCGAGCGCCGATGATGGAGCGGTGGTCGGGGCCGTGAATCCGTAGACGGTCGGCCAGGAGCTGGGCGCACGGTAACATCGAGCCGAGTCACGCCCAGTTCACGCCCAGCTTCGCGAGGGCGGCGAGCTGGTCGGCGGTGAGTTTGTCACGGCGGGTCTTGGTGTTGGAGACCCACACGCCCAGTTTCACGCCCACCGGCTCCGCCTCGCCGACCCTGAGCACCTTCCAGGCTGGCTCAGGAAGCGCCATCAGCAGCCTCAGCAGCGTCGTCCGACTGACCACACTGTGCAGGACAACGGCCAGCCGGGCTCCCGCCCGACCGGCGAGCGCGACGGCCACGGCCTCCAGGGGCCGGCGCGTTGCGGAGGGCGGGGTGCGGTACGTGCGCCCGGCCGGGTCCGGTTCGGTTCGTGGGTTCCGTCGCCGTACAGGCGGGCCCAGTGGAGGTGTTCGCGGTCCAGCAGGTAGACCGTGAGCCCGGCCGTCTCGGCGGGCGGCCGGGAGCCGGTGGCGTGGGCGTCGACGGCGACCAGCGCGGCCATGTGCACGGCGAGGACGAGCCCGAAGTCGGGGTGGTCCAGCGGGCTGGGCGGGGCGATGCGCGCCGCCATCGCCGGGCGGAGCCGTAGCGGGCGGCGAAGCCGTCCTGGGCGGTGTCGAACATCGCCGTACGGGGCGTATGGGGGTCCGCTGGCGGCGGTGCCGCCCGGCCGGACTCGGGCTCCGCGGGCGGAAGCGGTTCGAGGAGGGCGGCCGAGGTGCCCGCCTGATGGTTGGCCAGGGCGACGCGGACTGCCGGCCATGGGTCCGCGGTACGGGCGAGGAAGAGGATCCGGGTGGGTAAGTCGCCGTGGTGGAATAGCGCGTTGCTGAGAAGCCAGGTCAGGTGGGTCAGGGGCCAGCGGTCGGCGTAGTCGACGAGGAGCAGGATCCCGTGGGCGCCGTCGGGGCGCAGGTCCTGGCTGCCGGGCGGGGGCAGCACGGTTCCGGGGCCGTGGGTGGCGGCATCGACCTTCCACCCGGCGGCGGTCGACAGACCCGCGAAGTGGTCGGCCGGCCGGGTCTTGCCCTGGCCGCCTGGCCCGTGGAGCCAGGGGGCGGCCAGGCGGGGCCCCCGTTGCGCCACCGGGCGGCGAGTTCGTCCGCGCGGCCGGTGAAGTCGACGACGGCATGGCGGGCGTTGAGCATGCGGCTGGGCAGTTCGCGCAGCCAGTCCGGGTCCGGCGGGGACGACGGCCGCCAGTTTCCGGCAACGGGATCAGGCCGGGCTTGCGGCGCCTGGCGTTCCGGCTCCCTACCTGTCCGGCAGGCACAGCCGGCGGCGCAGCACGCCAGCGAAGGGTGCCAGGCCTGCGGACCCCAGCGCGAGGCCGCCGCCGACGAAGACGACAGGATTGACCCAACCCGGCACCTGCTCGGTGGCGTCCGGGTCCCCCGAGTACTCCTCGCACACCACCGACACCGGGAGCACCGACCGGGTGACGAGCTGGCTCTCGGGTACCGATGGGTTCCGGAACATCCGGCTCACCCGGCCATTGCAGAGCGACCAGGGGTCTGTGGGGTCGAAGCCGATCATGTGCCCGTACAGAAACGCGAGCCCCGCGCATAACAGCGTGCTGATGGCGACCTGGACGAACACCCAGGGCTGCAGAAGGGGTGCGGCCGAGCGCAGCCGCACGGCGGCCGCGGTGAGCACAGCGAGCGTCACCAGGCAGCCGACCCCCACCGGTCGGCGGCCGCCGCCACCGCAACTGCCGGGTCGCAGCGCCTGACTCCGGTTCCTACGATGAGAGGGACCGCTCGGGGACGTGCGTCAGAGGTGATCCCCGATGGCCCCGTACCGGACGACAACGGCCCTCGCCGCCGCTTCCCTGCTGCTGACCGCCCTGTGCGCGGGCCAGGCCCCCGCGGCCGCCCCTCCGGCCCGGATCGACATCGACACCGCGACCACCGAGAAGCTCGACGCCGCGATCACCGCGGCCATGCGCGAGGCGGGCATCCCCGGTGCGGGGGTCGGGCTGTGGATCGACGGCGGCGGATCCTACGAGCGAGCCTTCGGCACCTCCGACAAGGCCGCCGGCACGCCCATGAAGACCGACCTCTTCACGCGGATCGGCAGCGTCACCAAGACCTTCACCATCACCGGCGTCCTCCGGCTGGCCGACGAGGGCAAGATACGGCTCGACGCGCCCGTCTCTCGGTACCTCGACGGCGTGCCCGGCGGCGACAGGATCACGGTCCGCCAGCTGGCCGGGATGCGCAGCGGCCTGTACGACTACACCCAGGACAAGGACTGGCTGGCCGCCTACCAGGCCGACCCGGACCGCTCCTGGACCCCGCGGCAGCTGCTCGAAGTCGCCTTCAAGCACCCCGCCCAGTTCCCGCCGGGCTCCCGCTGGGCGTACTGCAACACCAACACCGTGTTGCTCGGCATGCTCGTCGAGAAGGTCTCCGGACAGCCCCTGCACACCTACCTGGCCGAACACGTCCTCGCACCGGCAGGCCTGGACGAGACCTCCCTGCCCACGGACTCCGCGATGCCGAGCCCGTACGCACACGGCTACACGAACTTCACGCCGGACGGCACGACCGCCGACGCCTCCACCTGGAACCCGTCCTGGGCCTGGGCGGCCGGCGCGATGATCTCCAACATGGACGACCTGCGCGCCTGGGTCCCGGCCCTGACCAGCGGCCGACTGCCCGACGGCGGCCGGCTGCTGGAGCCCGGCACCCAGGCCCAGCGGCTGCGCATGCTCCCCACCGGCTATCCCGACGTGAGCTACGGGCTGGGCATCGCCGACATCGACGGCTGGATCGGCCACAACGGCGAACTGCCCGGCTACGAGACCATCGCCGTCCGGCTGCCGCAGGCCCGGGCCACCCTGGTGATCGTGGTCAATTCCGACATCGACGGGAAGGCCGGCAACCTGAGTTCCCTCCTCGGCAACACCGTCACGAAGATCGTGACCCCGGAGCACGTGTGGTCGATCCCGCCGGAGGCCCAGCCCAACGCCGTCCCGGAACCTACGCCCACCGCAGGTGGTTAGCTAGACGGGACACCGTGCGGCGACGAGAGCTAACCGTCCGAGACCACACCCAGCGGATTACCGCCACCGCTGGTTCGTGCGCCCGCACCCTGACCAACCGGCACTACCCCTCCACCAGGGGAACAGGAGGATCACGTGCTGCGCCGGTAAGCCTCAGTCCGGGGGTGGTCGGACGGTTCAGGCGCTGTGGCGCGGGGTGCGCTTCGCAGCCGCCTTTTTGGCGGCGGGCTTCTTCCCGACCTGCGCGGTGCCGGCCGTCTTCTTGGGCGCGGTCTTCTTCTTGCTGGGGAGGTCGTGCACGGTGGCGGGCTCGCCGCGGGTGGCTTTCGCGTTCTGGACGGACTTCTCCAGCATGGTGGCCATGAGGTCGACGACCTCGGCCGCGGCTGGCGGTGCCTCCTTTGCCGGTGCCAAACCGGTCCCGGCGGCCTTCGCGGCGATGACTTCCTCCAGTGCGTCCCGGTACTCGTCGCGGCTCTGTGAGGTCGCTGCCGGAGAGGGGCTCGCGAGCCTGACGGCCGCGTCGACCTCATCGTCGGTGACCGCTGTGTCGGGGACGGGGACTGCATCGGCCGGGCGGATCTCGTCGGGTCACCGGAGCGCGTAGAGCATGATCACGTCGTCTTTGACGCGCAGGAGGCCGAGGCGGTCGCGGTCGCGCATCGCGAACTTGGCGACGGCCACCTTCGAGGACCTCTCCAGGACCTGACGCAGCAGCTCGTACGGTTTCGCGGCCATGGTCTCGGTCGCGGCCAGGTAGTAGGAGGTGCCGATCTGGAGCGGGTCGATGCTCGCGGTCGGCATGAAGGAGACGATCTCGATGGCCTTGGCCTTGGCCTTGGCCTTGGCCTTGGCCTTGGCCTTGGCCTTGGCCTTGGCCTTGGCCTTGGCCTTGGCCGTGGGGAGGGGGAGGTTGTCGAGGTCTGCGTCGGTGACGGGGATGAGGGTGCCTGTGGCGGTCTCGTAGCCGCGGACGATCTGGTCCTGGCGCAGCTGCTGCTCGTCGCGCTCGCACACCTTCCGCACGCGCACGCGGCCGCCGTCGGCGGTGTGGATCTGCCGGAAGCTGATGTCGTGCGCCTCCGTCGCCGGGACCACCTTGATCGGGATGGTGACCAGGCCGAACGAGATGGCGCCGGACCAGACGGGCCGCATCGGACCTCCCTTCACGCCCTCCCTTCATTCCAGCCTCGCACCCCCCCGCCCGCTGCCTACACCTGGCCGGGATACCCGCCTCGGGCGGTGCCTGGGGGTCAGGCTTCGAGGATTCCCAGGCCGGAGTCGGCCCGGCAGACCGTGCAGGCCTCGACTCCCTGCGTGAGGGCCCGGGCGGCCTCCTCGCGCGATGCGGGGCGGGAGCGGGACAGGCCCATGGAGCAGTCCCCGGTGTGCACCATCACCGGCCGGCGGACCGCGCCGATCCCGTGCTGGATCCCCCACTGGGCCTGCGGCACCGGCCGGTGCTCGGTCTGGGCGAGGCGCTGGTCGCGGCGGGCCTCGGCGATCAGCGCCCGGACCTCGACGAGTAGCGCATGGAGCTGCTGCTCCACCACCTCCAGCCGGGCCAGATCCGGCGGGAAGAGCGCACGCGGATCACGCCCGGCCACTGCTACCCCGCAACAGGCTCGTGGGCCCGCTTGAGCGCCATCCGCGCGGCCACGACCTTCTCCCGCTCCACGCCCTGCCAGAACTCGTCCGTCATCACGACGCCCGCCAGCCGCCGCATCCGGCGCTCTAGCCGCGCCCGCTGCACCTGCTGCTCTTCGGTGTAACCAGGGCTCGGCGGCACGTCGCCGCGCGAGGAGTAGCGCCCCTCCTGGACCGTCCATCCGGGCAGGGGCTCCGCCGACCAGGGCAGCGTGGCGCACAGGGCGCTGTACTCGGCGCGCACGCGGTGGAGCTGTGCCTGCCCAAGCTATGGCGCAAAGCTGCTTCCCGGAGGACCTGAGCGCCGACAGGTGGTGGGCGACGACGTCATGGAGATCGCGGGCGATCCGCAGCCTCTCCCGCGCGATCGCGTGCTGGGCACGCATGTCCTGCTCCCACCGCAACTGCGCCGTCAGATGCGCGAGTTGAACATTGCGCTGCGCCAGGAGGCGGCTGCCCGTGGCCCACGCCCAGACCACCCCGACCCCGATCACGGCCTGCGCCACGGACAGCTCCACCGACAGACGGGCCCCCAGGCCGGCCGCCACCCACGCCACCGCGGTCGCGGCCGCCGCCCACACCGCGCGGCGCGCCGGATGGCGCACGATCACCGTGTAGCAGGCCAGCAGCGGCGCCCACAGATTCGTCGATGGCTGGAAACCGGCCGCCGTGTAGAGGGCCAGAGCACCGGCGCTCGTCCCCGCAGCGCCCGAGGAAGGTTCACCGCCAGACTGAGGGCGATGGCGAACAGACCGAAGGACGGCCGGCCCTCGCCCTGGTACTGCACGGTGTACCCTTGCCGTCCGTACACGACGGTCACGACGGCCATGACACACCCCAGCAGGCCGCCGATCACCAGCGGGTCGACATGTATCCGCCCTATGCCTGCCTGCATCCCCGCAGCGTAGAGGCACCCGCCCGAGGCGTCGTCCAACCGGGGGTTGAACTCACCGGCGCCACCGCCCGCGGTCGGCGCCGGCCTGCGACGTCGCAGCACCGCCCCCACCCCGACCGCAGGACCGAACGCGGCCGCGTACACCGTGGGTTTGACGACGAGGCGGCGACGCCGAACTGACATACGGTGGGCTGCGTCATGATCGCGCCGGCGATGGGGGTGGGATGGGAGTCGCGACGGCGACGGTCCGCGCGGTGAACGCATTGACCGCGCGATGGGCCGGTGCCCCGGAGGGCGGAACGGTGTTCTCGGCAGCGGGGGTGTGGCCCTTGCTGGCCCACCTGGCTGACGGCGCCGAGGGCACGGCGCGGGCCGAGCTGGCGGAGGCCCTCGGGCTCCCCGCCGGGCAAGCGGCAACCGCCGCCCGCGAGTTGCTCGCAGTGATGGGCGCCGTGCGGGGACTGGACACGGCCTTGGGACTGTGGACGAAGCGCACGCTGGAGCTGAGGCAGGAATGGGCGGCGGGCCTGCCGGCCGACGCCCACGGGGTGCTCACCGGCGACGCGGCGGCCGACCAGAGGGCGCTGGATGCCTGGACGGCGAAACGGACCGGTGGGCTGATCGACCGTATGCCGGTCACGCTGACCGAGGACACGCAGATGGTGCTGGCGAGCGCGCTGACCCTGCGCACGCAGTGGCTCAGCCCCTTCCACGAGACGGAGCTGGAGACGGCGTACGAGCCCTGGGCCACCACGCCGCGTCTGGGCCTGTCGCGCCGAAGCGCCGTGCTGGACCGGGTGGGGGTGGCGGAGACACCCGGCGGACACGTCACCGAGCTCAAGGTGCTGGGAACCCATGCCCTGGACGTGCACCTGCTGCTCGGCGAGGAGGGCATGCAGCCAGCACACGTGCTGAGGGCAGGGGTGGACATCCTCGCCGGCCGATGTGCGGTCGTCCCGGGACCGCGGCTGCCCTACGGGAACCCGGGCCCCGGCCTGCAGGTGCGCAAGGTGCGCTGCACACGGCCCGAGCCGCCGTCGCTGTACGTCAAGACCGCGGCGTACGACATGCACGCGAGCCACGATCTGCTGAAGCTGCACGAAGTGTTCGGGCTCACCACGGCACAGGACACCTCGCGCGGGCACTTCCCCGGCATCAGCGCCTTCCCGCTCGCCATCGGGTCGGCCCGGCAGAACACCATGGCGAAGTTCGGCGCGCAGGGTTTCGAGGCCGCCGCCGTCACGGCGTTCGGAGTGGTCGGCGCGGGCATCCCCGACCTCCGCTACGTCACCACCATGATCAGCGCCGCCTTCGACCGTCCCTTCGCCTTCCTCGCCCTGCACCGCCACACCCGGCTCGTACTGACCGCGGGCTGGGTCACGGACCCCTCGCCGGCACCCGAGTACGACGGGGAGGACGACTGGTGAGCTGCAGGAGTGGATCGGGCGGATCGGGGAACCCGGACGCCGTGGCGGGCGTTGGCGCTACTACGGGAAGGCGATGTGCGGAGCCGCCTTCCGCCGACCTTGATGGGAAGCATTCATGAGCACGGCCAAGGATCTGTTCATCATCGTCATGGACCAGGAGCCGGACCGCCCCGTCGGACAGGGCGACCTGTCGCTGGCGCTCGCGGGCGCCGAGCTGATCGACCTTCTCGGCGCACAGGCCGCGTCCCTGGACGGCGACCGCATCGTGCCGGGCGCCGAGAGCGAACCGCACGACCCCCTCCTGGCCGCGGCGGCCGCGATGCTCACCCGGCAGGTGCCGTACGAGCGGGTCGAGGACTGGCTGTGGCGCCGCGGCCGGGACCTCTCGGCGACGTACCAGGCCGCCCTGGAGGAGGCCGGCCAGCTGACGCGGGGGCGCCGCGCCCTGCTGCCCTTATCGGGCGAGCTCATGCCCGAGCGGATGTCTTCTCCGGCGAGCCACGACCCGGCTGGTCTTCTCGAGGAATGGTGGGCGACGTACACCGCCATCGATGAAGACGACGACATGCTCTGCGCCAAAAGGCGCCTCGCCGTAACGGCCCCCTTCGGGCAGGACTGGCCCGGCATCGCTCCCGCCCGGTCGGCCGCGACCGACCCCGACGAACTGGCAGCCGAGTACGCTCAGGCGTTTCTCACCGACCGTCCGCAGTCCCGGCTGGGACTGGTCGCGGCCGCATCTGGCTCCGAGGCCCTCACGGTTGCAGGCTGGTGCGGCCCCCTCAACTACGACAACGACACCGCCAAGTTCTCTGCGGTCATCCGCGACTGGGAGCACCGATTCGGCGCCCGTGTCATCGCGGCCGGCTTCTCCACCCTGCACCTCAGCGTCGCCGCGCCACCGA
The DNA here is from genome assembly GCF_056436005.1 of Streptomyces sp. NPDC043854. Classification (NCBI taxonomy): domain Bacteria; kingdom Bacillati; phylum Actinomycetota; class Actinomycetes; order Kitasatosporales; family Streptomycetaceae; genus Streptomyces; species Streptomyces sp. NPDC043854. The sequence continues at coordinate 19,038 of NZ_JBWKDK010000047.1, read as the reverse complement.
TGAACGAGGAAGACGCCCTCCTGGTCGCGGCCGAGCACTTCGCCTTCTGCCCGGACAACGTCTGGCAGGGCAGCCGACCGAACACGCTGACCGCGTACGCCGAGCGGATCACCGGAGCCCACAGCTGGGACTTCTGGTGGGACTGATCCGTCCCCGCCTGGGAAACGATCACTCGCACCGTGGGAAGCGATCTTCAAGCGCTTCGTGAGCCCCTGGTCAGCGGCACTCGTGAACAGCCGCGTCCCAGGCTGCTCTACGGCAACAGCAACCCCAGCGAGGTCCGCTGTACCGACCTCCCCAAGGCCGTGCTGGTGCCGCTCGATGTGCGCACCAAGTACGCCTGCCAGACCGTCCACGACGGCAAGCCGATTTCGGTCGAGCAGATGCGGGCCACCGAGAACGGACCACGCGCCTTCTGACCGGCCTGCAAAGACCTGTACGAGTCCCGGACTCGTCCCTGCCGCTCCTCGGCGAGGCTGCTGATGCTGATGGCGAAGTCCCGGCACAAGAGCCGGAGAACGTCCGCCGCGTCTTCAAGCCGTTCCCGGTCGCCGGCCACGGCCATCGTTTGAAGCGCTGGTGTGGGGCGGTTGCCCCGTGTCCTCTGGCTACTCCACCGCCCGGCGCCTGAGGATCCAGCAGGTGATGGTGTGCGGGCTGTGAGCGGCCGTGGCGCGTACCCCGTGTAGTCCCTTGACCAGTACATGTCCCAGGGGGATCGCATTGTCTTCTCGTTCCGTTGCCGCCCGAATCGGCGTGAGCTTCGCCGCTGTGGCTTTGTTGGTCAGTCGCGGGAACGTCTGTTGCTCGGCGGCGAGAACGCTTCTCGCGACGTGAAAATGATGTCGCTGAGATTTAGGAACGCTTCGGTGCTTGCGTCGGGCCCCTGCTTGTGTACTGCAGGAAGAGGTCCCAGGTCCTGGCCAACGCCAGGGGGGATCTGCCGGCGGCGACCCGTGATGCTGTCAGAAGCGGCATGTCTGCCCAGATGGCATCAGGCTTCTCGAAGCTGGAGCGTATCCCGTCGCCCCAAGGGCGGGATGCAGGACCGCGGGAGGCGTGGACAGAACCGCTGTCGGATGCGGGGGCTAAGGTCGGAGGCGTACGAGCATCAGCAGCAGGAGACCTCATGCCGTCAGGGCACATACAGCAGGACACCCCTCAGGCCCGGTCGGCCGGGCCGCGCCTGTTGGCGCCGATCCCCTTCGATGTCGAGTCGGTCTTTCCGGAGCTTGCCGGTACGGCGCGCACGGTCACCCTCCTCTACCCGCGGGCCGGGCGGCCGGGCCCCGGCGACAGCTCCATCGGCGGGCCCCTGCTGTGGCCGGCCGGTGAGCCCTGGCCGATGTGCGCCGAACCGGACCACTACAAGCCGCTCGACGCGCCCGTCGGGCCCGAGCCGGTCGCGATGGTTCCGGTGGTCCAGCTGTATGCACGGGATGTGCCCGACCTCGTCTTCCCTGTCGGCACCGACCTGTTGCAGATCCTGTGGTGCCCGCTCGTGCACGAGGACGACGAGTACGCGGCCAACCCGCGTCTCCACTGGCGCAGCACGGCACTGACGGCCGCCGACGCCGCTGACGGGCAACCGCCCCTCCCGCATACCGCGGAGGAGGACTACCTGCCCCGGCCGTGCACGGTGTCTCCCACACCAGCCGTGGAATACCCGAACTGGGACCTGCCTGACGGACTCAGCGAGCGGCTCGGCGAGCGTTTCGAGGCCCTGCAGGAGGAACGCGGCTTCGGCTACTTCGAGGTGGCCACCACCCAGCAGAGCAAGGTCGGCGGCTATCCGAGCTGGACCCAGCCGCCGAACTGGCCTGACTGCGCGGGCTGCGGCACGCGCATGGAGCACCTGCTCAGCATCACCGCGACCGAGGCGGGCATGGGCCGTTGGCTCCCCCTGGACGAGCGGAGCCCCAGCCAGGACCAGGCCGCGACCCCGTCCTGGCGAGCCGAGGCGGACCCCGCCGCCCTCGACACATTCGGACACCACATGGACCTGGGCGACCTCGGCGGTATGTACTTCTTCGTCTGCCGCAACTGCCCGGACACCCCCTACACCCATCGCTACGACTGCTGAACCCCGTGCCGTTAGGCCTGTGGCATCCCGTCGTTTCTGTTTCTGACCGACATTCCGTGCCCTGTCGGGCTGGAAACGTTGCCGAGGCTCACCGGCATTCGTTCCCACGTCTCACCTACGCAGCCAACCTGTAGTTCTTCGACTGGGCGGCGATGGTGTGGTTGCGGGTGGGGACCAGGGTGCCGTCCACGATGAGGACGGTGTCCTTGGCGAACCGCTTGCGGGAGCGGAGAGCGGGCATCGGCCCGAGGTGGTCGATGATGCGATCCGCAGCCGACTTCGAAACCCCGAACAGCGAAGCAAGCTCCCGCATCGTCAGGTTCGTGCACCAGTAAGCCGCGACCAGAAGTGCCCGCTCCTCCAGCGGAAGGCTCCCATGGCCAGCCCTTGCGGACCGCCTCCGCACCCTCGTGCCGCAGAACCGTCACCAGCTGGCCGAACTGCCGCGGGCTCAGCCCGGTGAAGGGGGCTATCCAGGAGGGCTCCGCCGCCGTGATCACACCAGCCACACCAAGATCATCCCAGTTGCCGAGGCTGACCTGTGTCCTCGATCCTGTGAGCTCGGCAAGCAGGAGGGCACATGGGGCTGGTTCTTTTCCCGGGCGATGGAGACAACAGCAGTCCGGATGTCTCCTGGTCCTACAGCGGCTTTGCCGCGTTCCGGCGGTGCCTGGCCGAGGCCGAGGGGTTCGTCCTCTCCGAGATGTGGGGCTTCGGCGGCGAGCGCCCGTGGAGCGAGGTGTCCACCGCTCTTGAGCCACTCCTCGATCATCCAGATGCCGGCGGTGACGACCTCTCGCCCGCCGAGTGCGCGTCGATTCTGGTCCGGCTGGAGGCGATCACCGACCAGTGGGCACGGGAGGAAGGTGACCAGCTCCTCCAGCAGCACATCGAGGACGCCCGCCAGCTGGCGGGCGTCCTGCGGCTCTGCATCGAGAAGGACGTCCCGCTGGCCTTCCTCTGAAGCCCACCAACCACGGAACCCACTTACGGGACAGCCCTTTGGCAGGTTCTCGTGCGGATGCTGCATGACATGCTGGATCCGGTGTTCTCCATTGTGGCCCGGTCCGTGGCCCAGGCCTTCACGGCTCCGGTGGGTATCTACGGACATTCAACCGATCAAGGAGAACGACGGAGGGCTGCTCCGTGCGTAACCGCAGGCGTCCACACCGGCCCGGCCATCGCCTGCACCACCCTTCACCTGCGGTGCCACGCCAACGTCGACGCTGTGGGCGAGCAGGTGGTGCGGGCGGCGGCGATGGCGACGGCCCGCAGCGTGCCTGACCGCGAAACGCCTCCCGACAGGCGCATGGTGGGGGGTTATGGACGTGGACGCGGTGATCGCGGAGCTGTACGGGCTGCCGCCGGCGGAGTTCATCGCGGCCCGCGACGCGTACGCCGCCCAGGCCCGCCGGGACAAGGACGCCGCCACCGCGCACCGGATCACCGCACTCCGGAAACCGACCCTCGCCGTATGGGCGGCGAACCTCCTCGCCCGCACCCACCCCCAAGAGGCCGAATCCCTCATCAAACTGGGCGGCGAGCTGCAGCGCGCGCACCGCAACCTCGACGGCGCCCAACTGCGCACGCTCTCCCACCAGCAGCACCAGGTCATCACCGCACTCGCCCGCGAAGCCGCCGGCCTCGCCACCGCCGCGGGCGAACGCATCACCGACCCCGTCCTGCGACAGCTCGAACAGCTCCTCCACGACCTGCTCACCGACCCCGACGCCGCCACCGATTGGATGGCCGGACACCTGGCCACGGCACCCGCTCCCACCGACGGATTCACCGGACTCGAACCCGCTCCCGGCGCCCGCCCGCCGAAGGAGCCCCAACATCCCCCGGCCTGCCCTCAGGCAGAAGAACCGCCCGCGCCGGCAAAGCAGGCAAAGCAGAAGCCGTATGACGACCAGGCTCGTGCCCGGCACGCCCGCCGGGAAGCCGCCGAGCGCGAGGCCGAGGCTGCCCGGATCGCCGAAGCCCAGACCCAGACCGCGCTGGCCGAGGCCACAGCCAGTCTCAGCACGGCACAGGCGAACGCAGCGGACCTTCGCGAACAGCTTGCCGACCTCCGCGCACGCTCGGCGGCCGCCGACAAGGAGGAGCGGGCCGCCGCCAGGCGGCACCGGGAGGCAGCGCAGGCAGCACGGCAGGCCCGCAAGCGTGCCGAGGCAGCAATTCGGCGACTGAACGCCTCACCACCGCCATGACCGGCACGGAAGGCCAGCGTCACGTCCCTGCTGCGCCGCTGTACGGTCATCGCCGTGGTCGATCCACGCTGCCGCGGGCGCCGGTTCCTGGTGTGGTCCCTTCATGAAGGGACCGGCCGATGCTCCGCTCCGCGCGACGAAAAGGGCCCATCACTTGGGCATCTGAACGCCCTGGATGTGACCGCAGTGTCGGCCATGTGGGCGGACGGTGCGCGGGTGCGGTGCCGGCGGCCGTCTCCCGGCCCCGCAAACGCGAGCGCAAGGGGCGGATGGAGCAGCCGCAGCTGCGGACGGGATCGGCCTGTGGTGGCATCGGTCGGATGGAGGACCCCTTCGTCGGCTGCGAGTCGGCACTGCTGGCCGTGGCGGGCTCGGTGGACCGGGACGCCGCGCGCCGCGCTGTGGCTTCCCGTGCCACCGGGGCCGCGGACCTGAGAGCGCTGTTGGACATGCTCGGTCTGCGGCCCGAGCACGATCCACCGGAAGAGCACTGCGCGCGCTGACCGGCACACCTGCAGGTTTCGGATGGCTCGGCGTCGCAGCCGTCCGATTCCGGGCCGCCCGCCCGAAGCTGCCGCGCCCAGGGCGGCCTGTGTCCGGTGTGCATGGGGATTCGTAGCCAGCCCGCCCCGGGGAGCGCCCGATGGCATGGCCAAGAGCTAAACCTAATGCTCACCTGTGCGCCGGCCCCGCGGACGGGACAGCAGCGCGTCCCGCCCACCCGCTTTCCACCTTGCCCACCACGGTCCTGCGGATGCCGAGGCGGACCGCGGCCTGGTCGGGGCCAAAGGGGACGTGCCGGTCGAGGAGGGCTGGCAGGTCGCGGCGGCGCGCGAGGGCAGCCATCTTGTCCCGGGTGGACGTCGGATCGGGCCTGAGTACACGTACCCAGGCGCAGGATGAGTGCGTGCGCGGATGGGCGCTGGCCTGCACGGACGCCAGAGTGGGGGCTTGCCGATGGAAAGGGATTTGTATGAGCAGCATTTCCATGCCGCGGGTCAGGTACAGGGCCGTGGCGGTCGCCGCTGCCGCGCTGGCGCTGGGAAGCGTTGTCACAACCACAACGGCGGCGCAAGCCGACAGCGCCCAGGGCTACATCACCGGGTCCGGGGCCGTCACCGACGACTGGGCCGATGAGGGCCTTCTCTCCACGACCCAGCACGCCAACAGCGGAGCGACGGGTGTCTGGCAGGCCATTCTCTACAACGACGGGTTCCTGAACGCGTCGGACATCGACTGCAAATTCGGCCCGCGCACGGCCGAGGCCACCCGGAAGTGGCAGGCGAAGTACCTCGGCGCGTCACAGGCTGATGGCGTCGTCGGCCCGAAGACGTTCGGCAAGGCGTCCAGCTGGCTGAGCGAATACGCTTGGGCCGGCACGTGGACTGGCGTCGAGTACGACGCCGAGATCAGCCTGGCGTACCGGATGAGCTTCGAGCGCGACAACGCGACGGGCCGCTACAGCTTCTACAAAGCGCCGGGTGTGCGCGTCGTAGCCGACTACAACTCGATGGGTGGCTGCTGAGGGCAGTTCCGACCCAGGCTGATCACCACCCGCAACCCCGCGAGTCCGCACCTCATGGGCTGCGGCTCGCCGTGGTGTTCCGGCGCAGCAGATACATGGACCGTCCGGGGCGGACGGTCCCGCAGAGCTCGGCGCGCTCTCGCGATTGCGGGGGAATTGCCGCCTCGACGTCCCCGGGTCAAGCAGTGTCGGCGGGGCAGCAGGGTTGTTAGCATGAAGATCATCTTGATGCTGACGTGAACGGACCAGTCGCTTTCACGCAAGCGGAAACATCACATCTGGGGGAACATTTTGAAGATCAGCACGAAGCTGGCCGCCGTGGCTGCCTCAGGCGCTGCCATTGTCCTGATGACCCCGTCCGTAAGTCACGCGGACACCTGGTTCCTACTGGTGAACGGCCACAGCGGCCGTTGTCTTGAGATCGCGGACGGCAGCAGAGCCAATGGTGCGCCTGCCCAGCAGTGGAGCTGCAACGGCCAGAACGCGGCGAAGTGGCGCGTCTCATGGATCGACAGGGAGCATGTCTACTTCAAGCTCATCAACAAGGCCAGCGGAAAGTGTCTGGAAATCGAGAACTCCAGCAAAGCCGACTACGCACGGGCTCAGCAGTGGGACTGCAAGCCCAACGTCAAGGGCCAGATCTGGGGTTGGGGTACGAACGGCCGGGTAGTGAATGGCGGCAGCGCCAGGGACCTGACGATCAAGGGCAACAGCAAGGCGAACGGCGCCCGCGTTTGGCAGGACGGTACGTGGGGCAGCGTCGGCTACGCCTCTCGATGGAACCGCCTCCCCGCCGGTAACTGAACAATCCCCACCACCACTATGACGGGCCATTGATGCAGTGCCTGGGCTGGCCCTTTGACCTGGGTGTGTTCAGGTTAACCTCGATCTTTCGTGACGGTCCGTCGGCTTCATCGGCGGGCCGTTGGAGCCGGCGACGGCGAGGGTTGCGTTGGTTGAGCTGGGTCTGTGGTGTCGGTACTTGAGCGGCCGTCGGCCGGCGGCTGGCTCGGAGTCCGTGTCGCCGTCGCGCGTGCTGTGGTGTCAGTGGCTGTACCGGCCGCGGTTGTGCCGCGTTGCCAGGCCCTGTGGTGTCTGTTGGTGTTGGGTGTGTGGCGGCTCGGCCGGGTTTGGGCCCGGCCGAGCCGTGGTGTCGGGTCAGCCGATGGTGAGGAAGGTGTTCCAGCCGTCCTCGTCGCGGCCGCTCGCGCCCCCGATCGCTGTCCGCGAGCCCAGGAAGAGGAACTGGCTGGCGTCGGTGCCGGTGGCCCAGACATCGGGGATGCCGTCGCCGTTCGTGTCCGGTGTTCCGAGGATCATGGGGCGTTCGGCCCTGCTCCAGGACGTGGTGGCGTAGGTGTAGTCCTGGCCGCCTTCGGCGTTGGCGGCGGACTGCAGGGAGGTGATGTCGACGCCGCCGTTCGTTCCGGCCTTGCCCTTGCGCAGGACGAGTCCGCGGCTGGCGTTGGCGTCGTCCCGGTACAGCAGGTCGGGGATGTTGTCGCCGGAGATGTCGCGGACCCCGACGATGTCGCGGGGGGCCCAGACGGCTGCGAGTTTCTTGTAGGAGGTGAAGCTCGCGCCGGTCCAGCCGTTGAAGAACCAGAAGCCGCCTGCGGTGTCGAGGGCGAACATGTCGGCCAGGCCGTCTCCGGTGATGTCCTCGGTGGCCACGATCTGCCGGAAGGTTGCGGGGTCGGGTGCGTTCGCGGGGAGGAGGACCTGCAGGCGGCGGCCGACGTCGAACTGTCCGGTGCCGGTGCCGGGGTAGACGTAGAGCTTGCCGTCGTCGGGCATGCGGGCGATGAGGTCGGTGATGCCGTCGCCCGGGTACCAGTCGGTGGAGTGGGCGATCAGGGCCCGCCTGCCGCCTGCGTCCTTCCAGTAGCCGGGTGCGATGGTCATGCCGTCCTTGACGGCGCCGGGGATGTAGGCGTCGGTGTCGCCGCGGTCGTCGCCCGCGTAGGTGCGCAGGTTGCCCTGGCTGTCGACGGCCAGGAGGTCGGGGTGGCCGTCGCCGGTGACGTCGCCGGGCGTGTCCTGGACGGCGCCGGGGGTGACGTAGAAGAGGTACTCGGTCTGCGGGGAGATGTTGCCCGACTTGGTGACGGTGCGGGCGTAGAGGACGTTGGGGCCGGCCGTGTTGACCTGGAGCTTGAGCTCGGCGGTGCCGTCGGCTGCCGGTGCGGCCTTCTGGTCCCACGCGGGGCGGTTCAGGCTCCACTGGTACTCGCGGATGTCTGCGGCCGCGGCCCCGTTGCCCAGCAGCTTGATCACCTGGTCCTTGGTGCCGGCCGGGTTGATGCTCCACGTGGGCGCGGGATTGTTGTCGCGGTTGGCGCCGGGGAAGTCGGTCGAGCTCACGCCCGGGGCCGGCGGGACGACGTGGTCGACGGTGAAGGTGCACCAGCCGCCGCCACCGGAGTCCAGGGGGCCGCTGCCGGGCGAGCCGACGCCGTCATAGTCGACCGCGCGGGAGAGCCAGTAGTACTTCCTGCCGGAAGTGAACCTTCCCATGGGGATTTCGCTGGTGACCACGCCGTCGCTGTTGACGGGGATCCACTGGTTGTGGATCGGCTGTCCGCTCTCGGCGTCCCACACCTCGATCTGCAGTTGGTTGAGGTTGGGGAGGCCGTCGCGGTCGTTGCCCTTGACCTGGAAGGTGATGTTCGTCTTTCCGATGCTGGTGCCCGGGCCGGTGGTCACGCAGGGGCCGCCCGGGTAGGTGCTCATGTTCGCCGCGATCGGGACGTCCGGCGGCGTGGTGTATGTGATGTCGAGGTAGGGGGCGTACTCGCCGTTGGCGAGGAGCTTCTTCCAGTAGTACGAGTCCGACTCGTTCGGGGCGGCGAAGCCGAGGGAGAGCGCGCCCCACCGGCTGTTCGCCGCGTCGGCGACGAGGCCGGTGATGTCCGGGGCGACCCAGTTGTCGGGGCAGGAGCTGTTGTAGCCGTAGCCGGCGGTCTCGGTGGCCACCTTCCGGGTCCAGTAGGAGGCCGTGTTGTTCCAGGTGCTCGACGACGTGATGTAGGGCGTCGAGTAGATGTCCATCGCCTTGCGGTCACACGACCAGGAGTAGGTCTGCAGCGCGTACACGGCGGCGCGCTTGATCGCGGTGCCGTGGAGTTCGGTGCCGAAGTCGAAGTTGAAGATGGAACGGGACGTGCCGCCGGTGGTGGATTCGTACCCCACGCGCGCTTCGTTCGTGCCGCTGGCGTTGTAGTTCTGCCCGTTGTAGAAGCTGGAATTGCCCTCCGTCTTGTAGAGGAGGGTCCAGGCGTGCTTGTGCCCCTTGAAGGAGGGGTCGAGGAAGACCGGATACACCGTCTCGGGAGCGTTCAGCAGAGAGCTGTCCGGTGTGAGGGAGAGGGTGTTCTCGGCGAGAGCGGCCTTGGCGACCTTCATGCGGGCGCCCTCCGCACCCCCCAGGCCGGCCAGTCCCAGCGTGGGGTGCTGCCGGGCTGCCTCCGACGGCTTCCAGGCGGGGCCGTTGTCGGTGGTGGCGATCTTGCCGGACGAATCCCACATCAGCGGCGACGGCGACCCCGCGACCTCCTCGCCGGCCTCGTTGCGGGCGCTGACGGCCCCGGACTCGGCATCGAGGCGGAAGGCCAGGTCGGGAGAGGACAGCCGGTACTTGAGTTCACCCAGCAGGGGGTCGGCTGCGGCCTGCCTGTCCTTGATCACCAGAACGTGCGAGTAGCCGCCGTCCTGCGCTGTCAGCACCAGGTCGATGCCGGGCCGGACGTTCTCGTACAGCGCCCGCGACCCGTCGATGACGGGTTCGGGGAGTACTCCGGGCCAGCCGACGACCAGCTCGTGCCCGTCGGTGTACAACCGCACCAGCTCGGTCCAGGTCTCGGCGGGTGTGTCCTGGGTCAGGTTCAGAGATGCCCGGGACACCGCGCGGGAGGCCCGCTTCGTGCCGGCGCTGAACACGACGCGCTCGTTGACGGCCTTCGGTGCGAAACCGCCCTCCACCCGCTCCAGACGGGTGTCGATCGGCTTCCACTGACCGTCGACCTTCGCCCGGATCGCGGAGGCGTACACCTTCTTGCGGTACAGCCCATCGGGCTGCGCCCAGGTCGTGGTGTTCGCGGTGCGCGCGGCCGTGACCTCGACCTCCTTGCCCGTGCGTTCGGCCAGGCGACGTGCCTCCGGTGCGGCCACGGACGCATCCTCGTCCGGGCGCTTCTGAGGCGTTCCCTCGCCGACCACATGCACGCCGACAGGCAGTGCGACAGCCAGGGCCAGGAGAGCGGCAAGGCCTCCCCAGGCCCGTCGGCGCCTGAACCAGCGACGTGGCGGCGGCGCCTCAACTTCTTTACTTCCAGCCGCTGTTGGCAGGCTTTCGTCCACGGACGAATCACTGACGGACACGAGCGTCGTTCTCCCCCCTCGGGCCGCGCGCATACGGAGGCGGCCTTCGGTGCTCACTGATGCTTTTCGGCGTTCTGCCGGAATTGCGGGAGGCGCATCCGCCGTCCCTGCCTCTTGCGTGAAGAAGCGTCAGCAGAGCATGAACCATCCCGCGGACATCTTCACCTGCACTGCAGCTCGGCCGGCACACCATTGCGCCCGATTGGCGCTCTTTGTGTGAATGTATTCCGCGGCTAAAGTGACAAAGCCCACATGGAATGCGGGAACCGTAGATTTTCCGCCATCAGAGCCGCAGAATCAGCTGGCTCATTGTCAGTTTTTCTGCCGGCCGCGTGGCATCACCGCGGCGGCAGCTCGTGGGGGGTTCATATGTCGCCGTTCTCGGCGAACAATTTCTGCCTGCCCGGAAGCAGGAAGGCCCGCGCGAGACGCGCGCGCCTGGCCAGACGCACCGGCGTCACGTTGGCCGTCCTGTTGGTCACGACTCTGCTTCCGATAGAGGCTTGGGCGGCGCCACCAGGCAGCCGCACCGCCGTACAGCTACCCGACCTGCAACCGGACCTCAAAGCCGCGTTGGACAAGGTCGCAGCCGCCAAACTCCAAGGCTGGGACCCCCGACAGCCTCCGCCGTCGGCGGGCTTCGAGGCGGTCATGAAGACGCCGCCGAGCGCCGCCAGCGGTCAGGTCACACTGCAGCCGACCAGCGGCGACGTACAGGTCGGCACCCTGCCGGTCAAGATCGGCAAGGTGAAGGCCGAGGAGGGCACCACACCCCCTCCGGCACCCTCGGGTACCTGGACGGTGGGCGTCCTGTCCCGCACCGCGACCGAGGCCGCCGACATCGACGGCGCCCTGATCAAGGTCACGCCCCCGGCGGAAGGCTCCGCACCCGCCGACGTCCAGCTGGACTACACGAAGTTCAGGGACCTCTTCGGCAACGAGTGGGCGACCCGGCTGAAGATCAAGCAGTACCCCGAGTGCGTCCTCGACATACCGACCCCTCCCGAGTGCTCCATCGGCACGGACATCCCCAGCACCAACGACCCGGTGACCAAAACCGTCCGAGCGACGGTCGACCCGGCCTCCGTACCCGTACAGGGCATGCGCACGATGGCCCTGAGCAGCGGCAGCGGCGGTGGGGGAGCGACCGTCCTCGCCGCCACCGACGGTGGCGCCGGCGCAGGCGGCACCTACAAGGCAACGCCCCTGTCCCCATCGGGCACGTGGAGTGCGGGCGGCAGCGGCGGCGGGTTCTCCTGGACCTACCCGCTCACCGTTCCGGCGCCTCCTGCCGGCCCGTCCCCGAAGATCGCGTTCTCCTACTCCTCCCAGGCGGTGGACGGCAAGACGTCCGTCGCCAACGGCCAGGCCTCCTGGATCGGCGACGGCTGGGACTACAACCCCGGCTTCATCGAGCGGCGCTACCGCTCCTGCGCCGACGACCGCAGCACCACACAGGGCGCGCCCAACAACGACAACGCCACGGACAAGAAGAAGTCGGACCTCTGCTGGGCCGGCGACAACGTGGTGATGTCCTTCGGCGGATCGACCACCGAACTGGTGCACGACGGCAAGACGGGGCAGTGGATCCCCGCCTCCGACGACGGCTCCAAAATCGAAATGAAGGCCGATGCCAACAAGCCGAACGGCACGCAGAACGGCGACTACTGGGTCCTGACCACCCGTGACGGCACGCGCTACCACTTCGGCCTGCACAACGTCGGCACCCACGCCCTCGGCGACTCCGCCACGGCAACCGTCACCAACTCCGTGTTCACCGTGCCGGTCTTCGGCAACCACCCCGGAGAGCCCTGCCACAAGGCAGCCTTCGCCGACTCCTCCTGCAACCAGGCCTGGCGCTGGAACCTCGACTACGTCGAGGACCTCCACGGCAACGCCATGATCATCGACTGGGCCGGCGAAGAGAACCGCTACGCCAAAAACCAGAAGTTCAGCGACAAGTCCGGCATCTACATCCGCGGCGGGTACCCCGTCCAAATTTCGTACGGCCTGCCTGCGGACAACCTCGCGGCAGCTCCGGCCGCTCGGGTCGACTTCAAGGTCGACGAACGCTGCCTGGATGAGAGCAAGTGCGTCGACACGAACTTCCAGTCCAAGAACTACGCCGACAAGCAGGCGTGGTGGGACACCCCCGCCACGCTGTTCTGCAAGAAGGACGCGGAGAACTGCTACATCGGCTCCCCCACCTTCTGGTCCCGCAAGCGCCTCACCGCCGTCACCACGCTCGCGCAGCGCACCGAGGGCTCCACGGCACTGGCCAAGGTCGACCAGTGGTCACTGGCCCAGACCTTCCCCAAGCAGCGCACCGACTCGCATCCCCCGCTGTGGCTGGACTCCATCACCCGAACGGGATTCGGGAACAAGCCCGACCAGACGGCCGTGACCCTTCCGCCGGTGACGTTCATCGCCAACGCCGTCGACATGCCCAACCGTGTCGCCGCCAGCATTGACGAGAAGACACCGGAGTTCGACCGGCTGCGCGTGCAGACCATCCGCACCGAGACGGGCGGCGAGATATCCGTCGACTACTCCGCCCCGTGCAAGGTGGGCGACCCCCATCCGGCACCCGACAAGAACAACACCCTCTGCTTCCCCGTCCACTGGTCCCCCGACAGCGACCTGGAGAAGCCGCCGCTCGCCTGGTTCAACAAGTACCTGGTCACAAAGGTCACCGAGAAGGACCGCGTCGCCCGCCAGGCCGATGTGGTCACCGCCTACGACTACGAGGGCGACCCCGCCTGGGCCAAGGAAGACGACGAATTCACCAAGCCCGAGCTGCGCACCTACAGCCAGTGGCGCGGCTACGCCAGCGTGAAGACGACGAAGGGCGCAGCAACCGAGGCCACCGGCCCTGAGGCAGCCGAGCAGTCCCAGACCCGTAACCGCTACTTCCGCGGCATGTCCAAGGACGCCGGCCGCGAAGAGATCAAGGTCAAGGACTCCACCGGCACCCAAGACCTCGGCGAAGACCTGCCCCACTACCAGGGCCGCGCCTTCGAGACCATCACCTACCACAAGGCCGGCGGCAGCATCGCCGCCCGCTCCCTGACCTGGCCCTGGAGCCAGGAAACCGCATCCCGTGACCGCCCCGGCACGACCGCCCTCAAGGCCTACCGCTCCGGCAACGCACGCACCGACGCACTCCAGACCACCAGCAAGGGCACCCGGACGGTCCGCACGCTCTACTTCCACGAGCCGAATCAGGGCGAGACCGACTACGGCCTCATCAACAAGGTCCAGACCGACGCCATCGAACCCGCAACCGACGGCAGCGGCCCGAAGACCATCAGCCAGACCTGCGCGACCACGACCTACGTCCACAACCCCGCCAACAACCTGATCGGCCTGCCGCAGCAAATCCGCACCACTGCCGGCGACTGCGCCCAGGCGGGCACCGGCGCGCTGATCTCCGCCTCCCGTACCTCCTACGACGCCCTCGACGCGTTCGGTACCGCCCCCACCAAGGGCCTCGTCCGCCAGGTCGACACCAACGACGAGGCCGGCACCGGCTGGGTCACCACCGCACGCACCGAATACGACCAGCTCGGCCGCCCGGTCAAGGTCCTCGACGCCGTCGGCAACGCGGTGTCGACGGCCTACAGCCCGGCCACCGGCCCGGTCTACTCCGTGACCGGCACCAACGCGCTCGGGCACACGACCACCACCAAGTTCGACCCCGGCCGCGGCACACCGCTCGAGGACACCGACGCCAACGGGCGCAAGACCACAACCGCGTACGACGCACTGGGCCGCTCCACCGCCGTGTGGACCCCCTCCCAGAAGCTCACCGACAAGGCCGCCTTCACCTTCAGCTACCAGATCGACCCCGACAAGCTCCCGGTCGTCTCCAGCGGAACCCTGCAGGACGACGGCACGTACACCAAGACCATCGCGATCTACGACGGACTGCTCCGCCCCCGTCAGACCCAGGGCGAGGCTCCCGGCGGCGGCCGCCTGATCACCGACACCTTCCACAACTCGCAAGGCGCGGTCCGGCGGACCGACAACGGCTACCACGCCGACGGCGACCCGGAGATGAAGATCTTCGTGCCGGAGTCGATGACCGCCGTTCCCAACTCCACACAGGCGGCCTACGACGGCCTCGGCCGACCGGTCCGCACCACCACGCTCCACAACGGCGACGAGCAGTACTCCTCCACGGCCCAATACACCGGTGACACGACCCTCACCCGGTCGGCGATGGACGCCAAGGGTGAGAGCCCCCTCGCGGGCAGCCGCGCCACGAGGACCTCGACCGACGCCCTGGGCCGCACCTCCGCAGTCGAATACGCGACGTCGACCGATGTCGGCAGCACCACCTGGAACAGGACGGAGTACACCTACGACCACCGCAACAAGCTGACCGCGGTCAAGGACGCCGCCGGCAACCAGTGGACGTACACCTACGACGCCCGCGGCCGCATGACCTCCTCCACCGACCCGGACACCGGCCCGTCCTCCTTCGGCTTCGACAAGCTCGACCAGCAGATCTGGGCCAAGGACTCCAGCGGCCGCACCCAGCACACCGTCTACGACGCACTCGGCCGCGCCACCCAGCTTCGCGAAGACTCCCCGACCGGACCCCTCGTCGCCTCCTGGACCTTCGACACCCTTCCGGGCGGCAAGGGCAAGCCGGTCGCATCCATCCGCCACGAGGGCACCAACCAGTACAAGACCGAGGTCACCGGCTACGACAGCGAGTACCGGCCCACCGGCTCGCGGATCACGATCCCGAACACCACCGCCACGACAGGCCTCGCCGGCACCTACGCCTACACCACCACCTACACCCCGACCGGCAAGGTCCAATCCACGACCCTGCCCGCCACCCCCGGCGGCCTGGCCGCCGAAAAACTGATCACCCGCTACAACCGCGACGGCATGCCCCAGAGCATGTCCGGCCTGAACTGGTACACCGCCGAAACCGTCTACAGCTCCTTCGGGCAGGTCCTGCGCACCGCTTCCGGCAGCGCGCCGAACCGCGTGTGGACCACCAACAGGTTCGACCCGAGCACCGGCATGCTCACCCAGTCCACCAGCGACCGCGAGAAGACCGGCTCCAACCGGATCAGCGACGTCTCCTACACGTACGACATCGCGGGCAACATCACCGCCGTCTCCGACACCCGCGGCGACGGCACCACCGACCGCGAGTGCTACGCCTACAACCCGATGGGCCAGCTCGCCCACGCCTGGACCGGCAAGACGTGCGCGAGCCCCACGCTCGCCGACGTCGCCCCCGGACCGGACAACGACGGGTTCTGGCAGGAGTACGGCTTCGACTCCATCGGCAACCGCACCCGCCTCGTCGAACACGATTTCACCGACAAGGCCCTGGACGACGAGACCGCCTACCGCTACGAGGGCTCCCAGCCCCACGCACTGACCAAGGTGGAGAAGACCAGCCGCAAGCGGGGCGCGACGCCCGAGTCCATATCGACGGTCAACTCCATATCCACCTACACCTACGACGCATCAGGCAACACCACCAGCCGCACCATCGGCGGCGACAAGCAGGACCTGACCTGGGACCGCCGCAACAAGCTGAAATCGGCGTCCAGCCCCGGCATCGGCGCTGTCACCGTCACCGGCCTGTCCGGCAAGTGCCTCGACGCCGAGGACGGAAACCCCTCGGCCGACACCCCGGTCCAGCTGATGTCCTGCAAGCAGACCAAGGCCCAGCAGTGGCGCTTCACCGGCGACACCGTCCAGGCCCTGGGCAAGTGCCTGACCGCCAGGAACGGCAAGGCCGTCCTCGCTCCCTGCAACGGCTCCGACGACCAGAAGTTCAGCTACCGCGTCGGTGACAAGTCCCTGTACAGCACCGCTGCCACGGCCTGCCTCGACGTCACCGGAGGCAACGCCACCGACGGCACGGACCTGATCTTCCACACCTGCGCCAGCGGCGCCGCAAACCAGCAGTGGAAGCTCGCCGACAACACGACCAGCTACCTCTACGACGCCAACGGAAACCGCCTCATCGAGGAAACTGGCAGCTCCCGGACCCTCTACCTCGGCGAAACCGAGATCACCGTCAACCTGGCCGGCCAGGCCGTCGACGCCGCCCGCTACTACAGCAGCCCCGGCGCCCCGACCACCGTCCGCCGCACCAACGGCAAGACCACCGGCCACAACCTGTCGGTCCTGCTCGCCGACCACCACAACACCGCCACCACCACCGTCGACATGGCAGGCGACCAGCAGGTCACCCGCCGCAAGTCCGACCCCTACGGCAACCCCCGCGGCGCCCAGCCCGGCAACTGGCCCGGCAACCGCACCTTCCTCGGCACAGGAGTCGACGACACCAGCACGGGCCTGACCCACATCGGCGCCCGCGAATACGAATCCACCACCGGCCGCTTCATCAGCGTCGACCCGATCATCGACATCACCGACCCGATGCAGATGAACGGCTACACCTACGCCAGCGGCAACCCCGTCATGAGATCCGACCCAACGGGCCTCAAGGACGACAACTGCGCCTACCACCCGAACTGCTCCGCGAACGGCGGCACACTCGACGAGCGCAACTACGACGCAATCGGCGGGGGAGGCGGCGGCAGCGACGAACGCGACAGCCTGGACGCCCCGAACTACACCCCCTCAAACAGGGACGGGCGGGACCACAAGACCAAGAGCTGCGGCTTCTTCTCGAAGTGCAACTGGAACAAGACGGTCAACAGCACCAAGAAGTTCCTGTACGAGAACAGGGTGGTGATCGCCTCGATCACCACCGAGATCGTCGTCGGAACGGCTTGCCTCGCCGCCGCGGGCGCAGCAGGCGTGGCAACTGGCGGTATCGGCTTCGCCGCAGCAGCCGGCTGCGGGGCCATCGCAGGAGCCGCAGGCGCAGCCGTGGCCAACCTCATGGACCCCAACGCCGACCACAGCACCATGGGCGTCCTGAAGGACATGGGCAGCGGCGCTCTATGGGGCGCAGCAGGCGGCGCAGCAGGCGCAGCGGCCGCCCCAGCCGTCGCAGCAATAGGCAAGGCCATCGGCAAGGGAGTCGGCCAGCTCCTCTCCAAGGCCGCACCCAAGAGCGGACGCGGTGCCGCATGTCCGATCGGGAACAGCTTCACCTCAGGAACGCTGGTCCTGATGGCAGACGGCACCACCAGGCCGATCGAGAAGCTCGAACCCGGTGACAAGGTGCTCGCCACCGACCCCGAAACCGGAGAAACGGTCACCAGGGACGTCACAGCCACAATCCTCGGTGAAGGAGGGAAAAACCTCGTCGAGGTGACGGTCGCAAACGGCGAAACCGACACTGCCTCCGAAGTCATAACCGCCACCGACAAACACCCGTTCTGGGTAGTGGACCTCGCCAAGTGGGTCGACGCCACAGACCTCCAGCCTGGCCAGTGGCTCCGCACCAGCGCCGGAACCCACGTTCAGATAACAGCGGTCAAGCGCCACGCAGCGCAGCAGGCCACGGTTCACAACCTCACTGTCGCCGACCTCCACACGTACTACGTGCTCGCCGGTAAGAAGCCCGTCCTGGTCCACAACTGTGGAATTGGGCCAAGCGGCCTGATTGATCTTGATAAGGCGGCTCAATCCGGGTCTGCTACGGACAAGGGTGCATGGTCTTTCGCTGGCCGCGCTCTGCAGAAGCACGCCAATCGCGCTGGAACCGGCCCTAACTGGCCAAGGCCAACTGGTGCTCAGAATCCTGCTGCTTGGAATGAGGCAGGGCAGACGATGCTTCATGAGATTCTGACAAGCCCTGATTCGATCGCTCATCTTGGCCATGGCCGGGTCGGGGGAGTGTGGCAGGACACGCTCGATGTGCGCCTTCCGAACGGGCTCGGGGCCAGGTTCGACCTGAACGGCACCTTCTCGGGATTCTTGGACTAAGGTGTTCTCGTGCGATATGAGGAATTCGACGGACGTCGAGTGCAGATCATCGACATCGATGATGTCAGTGGTGAGCGGGTATTGGAGTTTGTTGACTCCAATGCCGAGGAAGTGGGTGCCGTTCTCGCTGTGTATAATACTTCCGATGAGTGGTCGAATGCCAGAGTAAGTATCAGTCCAAGAGTCGACGGAGTTTCTGTCGAATTTATGGATTGGGCTCTGCGGCATGCTCGGCAGATAATGCAGGCTCCAGGGTCGTGACGGCCGCCCGTGGCGCTGGATGGCCATGATTGTTGGCCCGCGTTGCCGTCATAGTCAGGAACGGCAATCAACTCATAACAGGCTACCCAAAGGACGTCCCGATCGAATCCTGGCTTGAATGTGCAGTGTGCAATAACGGGCTTCTCGCATTCGTGATCCGCGTGGACGTGCATCACCTATGCTTGGAATGTGACGAATGCTTGTCAGGATTTACAGTCATTTCCGAAAAGGGTGTTGCGGGCCATTTCTGGACCGATCAGGTGGACTGGGAAATCCGCCCGTCAAGCCTCTCTGAGGTCCTGACTGCGGGACTCGAATGGAGCGTCAGGAACGACGGCCGGTAGTTTCTGACGGCTATTGCAGGCGGTCCGGATCGGCGCTGCCGAGGCTGGCGCACAAGAATGTCGCCGGGGAGCGGTTCGAAACCACTCCCCGGCGACATCGGCGTCTGTGGCTTGACGCCGGTCATGTCGTCCTCGGTGACCGCTTCGCCGGTAACAGCCCGCAGCAGGTGTCGTTGAAAGGGTGGGCAGTTGCGGTACCGCGGGCTTGGCGAGCTGGGGTGTTGCAGGTCGTGTGAGTGGGCGTTAAGTTCGATCTTCCTCGGTTCGTGATCGCTCGATCGTGGTACTGATCGCGGTCCGGACCGCCTCGTGGGCATGTCCATGTTGAGATGCGGGGCGTGAAGAGAGAGC
>NZ_JBWKDK010000046.1:0-47379 GCF_056436005.1 Streptomyces sp. NPDC043854 | reverse complement strand
TGGTGTAGGGGAGTGGTGGTGGGGGGGGGTGGGTCTGGCCCGGGCGTCCGTTGGGTTCGTGTGGGGGGGGGGGGGGCCGGGGGGGGGGGGCGGCCCCCCCCCCCCCCCCCCCCCCCCCACGCTTCCCCCGGGGAACGTGTGGTCATGCGTTGGGGCGCAGGGTCCACACGACGGTCATCTCCCCGGTCACGGCCTCGTCGTCGCGCTGGATGGCGATGGTGACCGGGAACTCGGGGCGGCCGCCCGCGTCGAGCTCGGCGACGACCTCGGCGGCCGGGCGGCCGAGGGTGGCGGTGGCCGTCACGACGCCCTTGGCGAGCTTCTTGTAGGCGATCTCGGCCTTCACCGCGAGCGGCACGGCGCGCGAGAGCTGGTCGCCGAAGGCGGCCAGGACGATGGCACCGCTGGCGGACTCGGCGAGGGTGAACATGGCGCCGGCGTGCGGACCGCCCACGTGGTTGTGGTAGTCCGGCTGGTCGGGCAGGCGGACGACCGCGCGCTCGGAAGTGGTCTCCAGGAACTCGAGGTTCAGGGTCCGGGCCATCGGCACGGTCGCGGCGAGCAGTTCGCCCACATTCATCTGGTCTGCGCTCATGGGACGCGATGTTACCCACGAGTAGATGCGCTTGGCCAGACCTGTCCGGGGGGCGGCCGTGGCCCCTGTCGGCCGCTCCCACTATCGTTACCGGCCATGTGGCCAGGACAGCAGCAGCCGCCCGGGGGACAGCAGAACCCTCAGGACGCGCAACACAATCCGTACCAGCAGCAGCCGCCGGGGCAGCCGGGACAGCCGAACCCGTACCAGCAGCAGCCCGGTTACGGGTACCCGCAGGCGGGCTACCAGGCGCCGGCCCAGCCGTGGACCCAACCCCAGCAGGCCGTTCCGGCACCGCCGAGCGGCGGCGGTGGCGGTGGCGGCGGGCTCTCCACCAAGACGGTGGCCATCGTCGCCGCGTCCGCGGTCGTCGTCGCGGCCGCCGCGACGGGCGCGTTCGTCCTGACCCGGGACGACAAGACGAACGACGTGGCCGACAACAACCCCCCGGCCTCGTCCGCCGCGCCGCAGTCGCCCGCAGCGTCCTCGCCGGGCGACAACCCGCGCGCCGGCGGGGACGTCAAGCCCGTGATCCCGGGCTGGAAGGTCGTCGTCAACCCGAAGTACGGCACCGCCTTCGACATCCCGCCGGAGTGGAACGTCGCCAGCCCCGGCGTCATCGCCAGCTTCACGGACGAGGTCAAGAACGACGGCAAGCCGCTCATCAGCTTCTCCGCGCCGGCCTTCCTCAAGGAGGACTGGTGCACGATCGACTCCGACAAGGACGGGCGCGAGGAGAAGACCGAGCTGGCCGGCAGCGGCACCAAGGGCGGCCAGGGCGCCAAGGACACCGCCGAGGCCGTGAAGAACGAGGCCGGCAACTGGGCGTTCGCCGCGTTCGCGCAGAAGGCACCGAAGGGAACCGTCAAGGTCTCCGAGCCGAAGGAGTACACCACCTCCTCCGGCCTCAAGGGCCACATGGCGACCGCCACCGCGATCGGCGTGCCCAAGGAGAACAAGTGCTCGCGCGACGGCAAGTCCATCGCGTTCAGCTTCAAGACCGCCAACGGCGACTTCTCCAGCTGGATCCTGTTCAGCGCCGTCGGGGTCCCGGGTGAGGTCCCGCAGGAGACCATGGACAAGGTGCTCGGCTCGGTGCGCCTGCACGGCACCGGCACCAGCGGCTGATCCGGAAGGACGCACCCGCACCCGCACCCGCACACCCCTACGCCCCGGTCCGGTAATCGGTTTGGATTACCGCACCGGGGCGTGGATAGTCCGAGGGGTGAGTCCTCCCCCCACCACGCCGTCCCGCACGTACGCCCGCCGCCGGCCCGACTGGGCCGGCCGCAACTACACGCTGCTCACGGCCGCCGCCGTCATCACCAACCTCGGCAGCCACGGAGCGCTCATCGCCTCGGCCTTCGCCGTCCTGGAGGCCGGCGGATCCGCCGGCGACGTCGGCCTGGTCGCGGCGGCCCGCACGCTGCCGCTGGTCCTCTTCCTGCTGATCGGCGGCGCGGTCGCCGACCGGCTGCCGCGCCACCGCGTGATGGTCGCGGCCAACACCCTCAACTGCGTCTCGCAGGCCGCCTTCGCCGTCCTCGTCCTCGCCGGGGACCCGCAGCTGTGGCAGATGATGCTGCTCACCGCGCTCTGCGGCACCGGTACGGCCTTCTTCAACCCGGCCGCCGAGGGCATGCTGTTCGCCAGCGTCTCCGCCGAGCAGGCGAACCGCGCCTTCGCCCTCTTCCGGATGGCCGTGAACGGCGCCGGCATCGGCGGAGCGGCCCTCGGCGGAGCGCTGATCGCCGCCTTCGGGCCCGGCTGGGTGCTGGCCGTGGACGCGGCCGCCTTCGCCCTGGCCGGAGCCCTGCGCGCCGCCCTGGACGTGAGCCGGGTCGCGGACCGGGCGCCCGGCGGCGGCCTGCTGGCCGATCTGCGCGAGGGCTGGGTGGAGTTCCGGACCCGCCCCTGGCTGTGGGGGATCGTCCTCCAGTTCTCCGTGGTCGTCGCCGTCGTCGGTACGGCGGACGCCGTGTACGGGCCGCTCGTGGCCCGCGACGAGCTGGGCGGGCCCGCTCCCTGGGGCCTGGCGCTGGCCCTCTTCGGCGTGGGCACCATCGCCGGCGCCGTCCTGATGATGGTGTGGAAGCCGCGCCGGCTGCTGCTCGTGGGCACCCTGTGCGTGTTCCCGCTCGCGCTGCCGTCGGCGGGCCTGGCCGTGCCGCTGCCCGTGTGGGCCCTGTGCGCGGTGATGTTCGTGAGCGGCACGGCCATCGAGGTGTTCGGCGTGAACTGGATGACGGCCCTGCACCAGGAGATACCGGAGGAGAAGTTCTCCCGGGTCTCGGCCTACGACTGGTTCGGCTCGGTGTCGCTGCTGCCGCTGGCCACGGCCGTGGCCGGGCCCGTGGAATCGGCCTTCGGCCGCAGCGCCGCGCTGTGGGGCTGCGCCACGCTGGTCGTGGCCGTCAGCGCCGCAGTCCTCGCCGTCCCGGACGTGCGCCGGCTCACCCGCAGGCCGGGGCGGACGAAGGCCGGATCGTCCGCAGTCCCGACGGCCGCCCAGGCAACTGCCCCGGCAGCCGGCGCCCGCGCCGCCGCAGACTGAGCCCGCGCCGCCGCGGCGCGGGCATCGGCGGGCCCGCGCGCAGGCGGGCTCAGCCGATGCCGAACGCCCCGTCGGGCGGCTCCGGGGAGCCGGCGGCGTCCGCGTCGGCCACCGGCGCGGCCCCCCGAACGAACCGGTCCAGCTCGGGGCCGGCCACCACCCGCGCCGGGAAGGCGTCCGCCGCGCACCGCCGGGCCACGGCGTCCACCGGCAGCTCCCGGTCCGAGGCGAGCAGCACGGCGTTGCCGAACCGGCGCCCGCGCAGCACGCCCGGCTCCGCGACGAGCGCGACCTGCCCGAACACCGCGCGGAAGGTGGCCAGCTGGCCCCGCAGGAAGTCGAACGGCGCCCCGTCGGCCAGGTTCGCCGCGTACACCCCGCCCGGCCGCAGGACCCGCGCCGCCTCCCGGGCGTACTCCAGGGAGGTCAGCTGGGCCGGCACCCGCGAGCCGCCGAACACGTCGGCCACGATCACGTCCGCGCCCGCGGGGGCCGCGCCCTCCAGCCAGGCCCGCGCGTCCGCGGTGTGCACCGTGATCCGGGACCCGGCCGGCCATGGCAGGTGCTCCTCGACCAGTTCCACCAGCGCCGCGTCGAACTCCACGACGGTCTGCCGGGAGCCCGGCCGGGTCGCCGCCGCGTACCGGGGAAGGGTCAGCGCGCCGCCGCCGAGGTGCAGCAGGTCCAGGGCCGCGCCGGGCTCCGCGGCGCAGTCCAGGACGTGCGCGAGGCGGCGTGCGTACTCGAACTCCAGGTGCTCCGGATCGTCGAGGTCCACGTACGACTGCGGGGCGCCGTCGACGGTCAGCAGCCAGGCCCGGTCCCGGTCCACGTCCGGCATCAGCTTGGCGGTGCCCTGGCCCACGGCCCGGACCACCGGGATCTGTTCCTCGCTCATCGCACCATTGTCCGGCAGCCGGACCGCAGGCCCGTACGCCGGCCGGCCTGCCCGAAGGCCCGTACGCCCCGGGCCCGTACGCCCCGGGCCCGTACGCCCCGGGCCCGGACGCCGTCAGCCCGCCCAGACCGCGGCCGCCTCGGCGGCGTGCCGTGCGGCCTGGGCGAATCCGGCCCGCGCCGCCGGGGCCCGCCGCGCCGGGTCCAGGACGTTGCGCCCGAAGGCCTTGCGGGCCTCGGCGGACGGCGTGATCAGCAGCACCCGGGCACCCGCCTCCCGCAGCCGGGCCGCCTGGGCGGTCGGCGCGGGGACGTGCCCGGAGCCGAGGGTCATCGGCGCGAGGACCACCACCCGGTCGCAGTCGGCGGCCAGGTCCGCGTTGGCCGCGGAGCGGATCCCGCCGTCGATGTAACGGCGCTCCCGCACCGTCACCGGCGGCCACACCCCGGGCACCGCGCAGCTCGCCGCGACGGCGTCGACCAGCCCGGCGCCGCTCTCCCGGTCGAAGGCGGCGAGTTCCCCGCTGAGGGCGTCGACGGCGGTGACCACGAGCCGGCGCCGGGCGGGCCACTCGTGCGAGACCAGCCGGGCCGCGATCACCCGGCGCCGCTCCGCCTCCTCGCCGGTGTCGGCGGCCAGCGCCATCCCCCCGACGCGCCTGCGGTAGCCCGCCCCGTCGCGCGAGCGCAGCATCGCCAGCGCGTACCGGGCGACGAGCCCGCCCCCGAACCGGGCCACGGGCTCGCCCGCGGGGTCCACGAGCTGGCGCTCGTACAGCTCGCGCGGGGTGAGCAAGCCCGAGGCCAGCTGGGCGCCGACGAGCGAGCCCGCGGAGGTGCCGACGACGAGGTCGGCGCCGAAGAGGTCCACGCCCGCCTGCGCGAGCCCGTACAGCATCCCGGACTCCCAGCCGATGCCGGTCAGCCCTCCGCCGCCGAGCACCAGTGCCGTCCTGCCGCCGCCCATGCCGCCCGCCCCTCGTCGTGCCACGCCCTGTGGTGACGGCAGTCTGGCGTACCGGGACCGCCGCCACCACGCCGGGGCGCCTCAGCCGAGGACCGTCGTCACCGTCCCCGCGCCGACCGTGCGCCCGCCCTCGCGGATCGCGAAGCCGAGCCCGGCCTCCAGCGGCACGTCCCGGCCGAGCTCGACGGTCATCGTGACCGTCTCCCCCGGCCGGGCCACCGCGGCCGCGCCCAGGTCCACGTCCCCGACCACGTCGGCGGTGCGGATGTAGAACTGCGGCCGGTACCCGGTCGACAGCGGGGTGGTGCGCCCGCCCTCCCGCGCGGACAGCACGTACACCTGTGCCGTGAAGCGCCGCCGCGGCTCCACGCTGCCGGGAGCGGCGACCACCTGCCCGCGGCGCACCCCGTCGCGCGGCACCCCGCGCAGCAGCAGCGCCACGTTGTCCCCGGCCTCGGCGGACTCCATCGGCTTGCCGAAGGTCTCCAGGCCGGTCACCACGGTCTCCACCGGCTCGCCGTCGCCGCCGAGGAGGCTCACCCGGTCCCCCGGGCGCACCCGCCCGCGCTCGACAGAGCCGGTGACGACGGTCCCGCGCCCGGTGATGGTCAGCACGTTCTCCACCGGCATCAGGAACGGCGCGTCCGTGTACCGCACCGGCATCGGGACGTACGTGTCCACCGCGTCCAGCAGCGCCTCGATCGCCCCGGTCCACCGGGGGTCGCCCTCGAGCGCCCCGAGCCCGGAGACCCGTACGACCGGTGCGCCGTCCCCGCCGTAGCCGTGGGCGGTGAGCAGCTCGCGGACCTCCAGCTCGACCAGGTCGGTCAGCTCGGGGTCCCCGGCGTCGGCCTTGTTCAGGGCGACGACGATGTGGTCGACGCCGACCTGCCGGGCGAGGAGCACGTGCTCGGCGGTTTGCGGCATGACCCCGTCGAGCGCGGAGACGACGAGGATCGCCCCGTCGAGCTGGGCGGCGCCGGTGACCATGTTCTTGACGTAGTCGGCGTGCCCGGGCATGTCGACATGGGCGTAGTGCCGGGTGTCGGTCTCGTACTCGACGTGCGCGAGGTTGATGGTGATGCCGCGCCGGGCCTCCTCCGGGGCCCGGTCGATGCGGTCGAACGGCACGAAGGAGGCGCCGCCGCGCTCGGCGAGGACCTTGGTGATGGCGGCGGTGAGGGTGGTCTTGCCGTGGTCGACGTGACCCATGGTGCCGATGTTGAGGTGCGGCTTGGTGCGAACGAAGGCCGTCTTGGCCATGATGTCCCTTCCCGTGTACATGCGCTGCTGCGACCGGCCGAAGCCGGAACGGGACCCCTGAGGCCGAGCCGACCCTCCCCCTGTGGGGTCCGCCGGACTGTCCGGGAAGGGTCAGCGTCGTGCGCCGTCGAACGCGGCGAAGGCGAGTGCCTCGAAGAGCAGGACGGCAGCCTTCGGCGCGTCCGCGATGGCGGACGGCGCTGCGGGGAAGGCGTGCCGGGACATGCGGCCGATCGTGCCGGACCGGCGCCCCCTGCGTCGAATGAATTTCCTTCGAATGAACTTCCGTTGAATTCCGGTACGGCCCCGGGCTCGTGCGGGAGGGCGGCCCCGCGCGCGGCGCGCTGCGCGGGGATCGCGGCGGACGCCGGTCGTTCCTCCGCATGAGGCCTGGATTACGGCGGGCCGCCGCATACGTCGGATAGTCTCCCCGGATGTCCCTCCTCCTGGCGCCGCGGACCCGGCTGTCGCTGCTGGTCGTGCTGCTGCTCGCGTCCGGCGTGTGCGTGCTGCTGTTCGAGCCCCAGCGCATCCTGTCGGAGGGGTGGCCCCCGGGGCTGCCGGTGGGCGTGGCGGCGCTGCTGTTCGCAGGCGCGTACGGTCTGGGCACGGCGGCCCTCGTGCCGCGGCCGCTGCTGAACCTGGCCGCGGGGGCGATGTTCGGCATCCCGTTCGGCCTGGCCGCCGCGGTGGCCGGCTCGGTCCTGGGCGCCGGCATCTCCTTCGGCCTGGGCCGCGCCATGGGCCGGGACGCGCTGCGCCCGCTGCTGCGCGGGCGCTGGCTGCTGGCGGCCGACGACCAGCTGGCCCGGCACGGCTTCCGCTCGATGCTGGCGGTGCGGATCTTCCCCGGGATGCCGTTCGCAGCCGCCAACTACTGTGCCGCGGTGTCCCGCTGCGGCTGGCTGCCGTTCCTGGCCGCCACCGCCATCGGCATCGTGCCGAACACCGCGGCGTACGTCGTCGCCGGGGCCAGCGCCTCCTCGCCGGGCTCCCCCGCCTTCCTCGTCTCGTTCGGCTTCATCGCCGCGTCGCTGCTGGCGGCCGCCGTCGTCGGATGGCGCAAGCGGCACCGGCTGGCGCGCCCGGCGCGGCCGGCGGCCCCGGGGGCCCTGCACGAGCACCCCCCTGTGGTCGGAGCGGCTTCCCACGGGCCCTAGCATCGGACCCGAACTGCCCGACGATCACAAGGACGAACGCACCCCGACATGAGCTGGTTCGAATCCCTAATCCTCGGTCTCGTCCAGGGGCTTACGGAGTTCCTCCCGATCTCCTCCAGCGCCCATCTCCGGCTGACCGCGGCATTCGCCGGCTGGGAGGACCCGGGCGCGGCCTTTACGGCGATCACCCAGATCGGTACCGAGGCCGCCGTGCTGATCTACTTCCGCAAGGACATCGCGAAGATCGTCTCCACCTGGTTCCGCTCGCTCTACACGAAGTCGCTGCGGGCGGAGCAGGATGCCAAGATGGGCTGGCTGGTGATCGTCGGCTCCATCCCCATCGGCGTGTTGGGCCTGCTGTTCAAGGACCAGATCGAGGGTCCCTTCCGCGACCTGCGGCTGACCGCCACGACCCTGATCGTCATGGGCGTCGTCCTCGGTTTCGCCGACCGGCTGGCGGCCCGGGACGAGGAAGGCGGCCGGCACCGCGCCGTGCGCGAGCGCAAGACGCTGCGGGAGCTGGGCGTCAGGGACGGCCTGATCTTCGGTCTGTGCCAGGCGATGGCGCTGGTCCCGGGTGTCTCCCGGTCCGGTGCGACGATCTCCGGCGGTCTGCTGATGGGCTTCACCCGCGAGGCCGCCGCCCGCTACTCCTTCCTCCTCGCCATCCCGGCCGTCCTGGCCTCCGGCGGGCTGGAGCTGAAGCACATCGGCGAGGGGCCCGTCTCCTGGGGTCAGACGATCTTCGCGACGGTGATCGCCTTCGCCGTCGGCTACGCCGTCATCGCCTGGTTCATGAAGTTCATCACCACCAAGAGCTTCATGCCCTTCGTGATCTACCGGATCCTGCTGGGCATCCTGCTGTTCGCCCTCGTCGGCATGGGCGTGCTGAGCCCGCACGCAGCCGAGTCGGCGGGCTAGCCGGTACGCCGTCCCGCTCACCGTTTCGCGTGAACCGCCGGGCCGCTCGGGAACGTTCCCGAGCGGCCTTCGCGTCGTTGTGCGTGGAGAGTGTCGGAGTCCCGAAGCCGAGCAGCAGGGGGTGCCCCATGGGACGAGTGGTGCTGGAGCGGTTCCCGGCGGGGAGCCCGAGGGGTAGCTGGCCCGCCGAGGAGTACGCCGCCCAGCGGATGCGCGAGGGCGTGCCCGCGGAGGTGGTGATGGACCTGGCCAGCGACGCGTTCCTGGTCGTGGTCCGGCAGCGGGAGCCGTGTTCCGGCCACTGACCGCGAGCCGGCCGGACTGGCCGGCGCACGCCCCTTGGCCTCGCCGCCCGGCGCGCCCACACTGACCCGATGACGCAGCGTGTGGATCTCGCCTCGGTCATGGACCGGCTGGCGATCGACGAGGTGGTCACCGGGTACGCGATGGCCGTGGACGACGGCGACTGGGCGGCGTACCGCGCACTCTTCGCACCCGGCGGGCGCGCCGACTACAGCTCGGCGGGCGGGATCGAGGGCCCGGCCGAGGAGGTGGCCGACTGGCTCGCCGAGGCCCTGCAGCTGTTCCCGGTACGCCAGCACCTGATCGTCAACCGGCTGGTCCGGCTGGCCGACGGCGGCGGCTGGGCCGCCGACCGGGCCGAGGTCCGGGCCGAGGTCCGGGCCGACTTCGTCAACCCGATGCGACTCGACGGAGGCGGCGCCGGCGGGCCGGCGGCCGCCCCGGACTTCACCGCCGGCGGCCGCTACACCTTCGCCCTGGTCCGCACCGCCCGCGACGGCTGGCGGCTGACCCGGGTCACCGTGCACGAGAAGTGGCGCCACCTCTCCGCCTGAGCGGCCGATACGGCCCTGTCCCACACTGGAAGCGGAGGCGCTCATGGTCCCGGTCCCGAGGGCGGTCACGATCCCGAGGCGCACCCGGCGCCGGCGTGCGGCCGCCGCGGCCGCCGCCGGGGCACTGCCGTGCCTCGCCCTCCCCGCGCCCGCCCTGTGGTGGTGGGCGTACGTCGCCCTCGTGCCCTGGATGCTGCTGCTGAGGTCGGCGCCGACCGGGCGGCGGGCGGCCTGGGAGGGCTGGCTGGGCGGCGCCGGGTTCATCGTGGCCGTGCACCACTGGCTGCTGCCCAGCCTGCACGTGTTCCTGCTGCCCCTCGCCGCCCTGCTCGGCCTGCTCTGGATCCCCTGGGCGCTGCTGGTGCGCGAACTCCTCGGCGGGACCCCGGGACCGGGGCGGGCGGCCGCCGCGCTGGTGCTCGTCCCCGCGGGCTGGCTGCTGTCGGAGCTGGCCCGGTCCTGGCAGGGGCTGGGCGGGCCGTGGGGGCTGCTGGGGGCGAGCCAGTGGCAGGTGCCGCCGGTGCTGCGGCTCGCCTCGGTGGGCGGGGTGTGGCTGGTGAGTCTGCTGGTGGTGGCGGTGAACTGCGCGGTGGTGCTGCTGATCGCGGTGCCCCGGGCCCGGGTCCCGGCGGTGGCCGGGATGGCGGGGTGCGCGGTGCTGACCGGGGCGGTGTGGCTGTGGCTGCCGCGCCCGCAGGAGTCGGGCCTGCTGCGGGTGGCCGTCGTCCAGGCGGGCCTGGTGGCGGACGGCCCCGACAGCGCGGAGCGGCGCCTCGCCGCCGGGGAGCGGCTGACGCGGACGCTGGCCGGCCGGCCGGTGGACCTGGTGGTGTGGGGGGAGAGCAGCGTCGGCGCGGACCTGGCGGCCCGCCCGGACCTGTCCCGGCGGCTGGCCGCGCTGTCCGCGGAGGTGGGGGCTCCACTGCTGGTGAACGTCGACGCCCGGCAGCCGGCGGCTCCCCGCCCGGCGGCCGCGGCCGCGGCCGCGCAGGAGCACCCGGCAGGGGGCGGGGGCGGCGGGGAGGGCATCTTCAAGAGCTCCGTGCTCGTCGGCCCGCGCGGCCCGACCGGCGACCGGTACGACAAGATGCGCCTGGTCCCCTTCGGCGAGTACGTCCCGGCCCGGTCCCTGCTCGGCTGGGCCACCTCGGTCGGCAGGGCGGCGGGCGAGGACCGGCGCCGCGGCACGGCCCCGGTGCTGATGGACCTGCCGGGCGGGCCGGACGGACTGCGGATCGGGCCGCTGGTCTGCTTCGAGTCGGCCTTCCCCGACATGGGCCGCCGCCTCGTCCGCGACGGGGCCGGCCTGCTCGTCGCCCAGTCGGCCACCTCCACCTTCCAGGACAGCTGGGCCCCGGCGCAGCACGCCTCGCTCGGCGCGCTGCGCGCCGCGGAGACCGGCCGCCCGGTGGTGCACGCCACCCTCACCGGCATCAGCTCCGTGTACGGCCCGGACGGCGGGCGGATCGGCCCGCCGCTGCCCGTCTCGGCGAGCACGGCGCAGGTGTACGAGGTCCCGCTCGCCCACGGCACGACGCCCTACGTCCGCTTCGGCGACTGGCCGGTCGGTGCCTCCCTCGCGCTGCTCGCCGTGTACTGCACCGTGGAGGGGATCCGCACGCTGCGGATCAGGAAGCCTGCTCCAGAGCGGCCAGCACCACCCGCTCGCACAGCTCGTGGGTCAGCAGGGCGTCCCGGGCGCTGACCGCCTTCCCGGCCGCGACGGCCTCCAGGAAGGCGTCGACGGCCTGTTCGATGCCGCGCTGGCGGGCGACCGGCACCCAGTCCCCGCGGCGGCGCACGGTCGGCTGGCCGCGGTGGTCGACGACCTCGGCGAGGTTGACGACCTGCCGCTTGGTGTCCTGCCCGGACACCTCGAGGATCTCCTCGGGCGACCCGGACCGCCGGTTCATGATCCCGAGCGCGGTGAAGCCGGGCCCGGACATCTGGAGCACGACCTGGTCCATCAGCCCGCCGTGCACCCGGGCGCGGACGTCGATGTGGTCGGCCTCGCCGGGCAGCAGGAAGCGCAGGGTGTCCACGACGTGGATGAAGTCGTCGAGGACGAGGGTCCGCGGGTCCTCGGGCAGCCCCACCCGGTTCTTCTGGAGGACGATCAGATCCCGCGGGTGCTCGGCGCACTGGGCGTACCCGGGCGCGTGGCGGCGGTTGAAGCCGACGGCGAGGGGGACCCCGCGCTCCTCGGCGAGCTCCACCAGGCGCCGCGAGTCGGCGAGCTCGTAGGCCAGCGGCTTGTCCACGTACGTCGGCACCCCGGCCTCGAGCAGCCGGGTGACGATCTCGGGGTGGACGGCGGTCGGGGCGTGCACGAACGCCGCGCCGAGGCCTTGGGCCAGCAGGGCGTCGACGCCGGTGTGGCGGCGCTCCGCCGGGATGTGGTGGGACTCCCCGATCCGCTCCAGGGTGGCGGGCGTGCGGGTCTGGAGGTGCAGCTCCAGACCGGGGCGGGCCGTGAGGACGGGCAGGTACGCCTTCTGGGCGATGTCGCCCAGTCCGATGACGCCGACCTTCACCGCGGACCTCCAGGTGGTTCCTTGTGGGACCCCCGCAGCTTAATCCCTGGTGGAGACCGGCCGGTTGGCCCGAGGATGGCGGCCATGACGATGACTTCCGGATCCCACCGCACCGAGCCGTCCACCTCCGCCGACGAGCGGGGGATGCTGGAGGGCTGGCTGGAGTACCACCGCGCCACCCTCGCCTGGAAGTGCGCGGGCCTCGGGGAGGAGGAACTGCGCCGCATGCCGCTGCCGCCCTCCGAGCTGAGCCTGCTGGGCCTCGTACGGCACATGGCGGAGGTGGAGCGGTACTGGTTCCGGGAGATCATGCTGGGTGAGGACCTGCCCGATCTGTACAGCACGCGGGAGGACCGGGACGGCGACTTCCACTTCACCGCGCAGGACACCTTCGCCGAGGCGGAGCAGGTGTGGCGGACCGAGGTGGAGCGGGCCCGGGAAGCCGCGGCGGGCCGATCGCTGGACCTGATGTCGAAGCCGGAGAGCCACCACCGGGGCGAGGCGTTCAGCCTGCGCTGGGTCTACACCCACATGATCGAGGAGTATGCCCGCCACAACGGCCACGCGGACCTGCTGCGCGAGCAGATCGACGGCGCCGCGGGCGTCTGACGCCGGTCCGGGCGAGGCGTGTTCGGAGGACGCGGCGTCACCCGTGCGGAGTGAATATCGGCTCCGGGTTTCCGCAACGGGGTCCTCGCACAGCAGAGTTGCGCGAGTGCACCCAACCCGAACCACGACGAAGCTGCTGCTCTCCCTCGCCTGCGCCGTCTCGGCGGTGTCCGGCTGTGTGACTGTGAGCCCCGCCCCGATGCAGCCGGCGGGCGCGCCCGGAACCGCGGGCGCCCTGCCGCAGCACGAGCCGCGCGGTGGCCCGGGAGCGGCTCCGGTGGAGGTCCAGGCGCCCGCCCTGGAGGCCCTCAAGGCGCTGCCGCTGCAGTCCGGGCTGCCCACGGCCTCGGCCCCCGCGGGCCGCAGCCCGGCACCGGGCGCCTCGGCGGGCACGGCGGCAGCGGTGGAAGCGGCCGCCGGGGAGGCCCCGAAGGGCGTGCCGCCGGTCCCGGACATCCCCGAGCCCCGCGGGGTCGCGAAGCCGGCCCCGGGGAGCAAGGCGAACCGCCCCGATCCGCTGGATCCGAAGGCCGGGGTGCGGCGGGGGCTGGCGGAGAAGCTGCCCGTGCGGCCCGCCGACGTGTGCGCGATGGGCCACAAGCACGGCCGCTGGGCCCCGGACAGCCCGGAGGCCCGGATCTGCGAGGGCGTCCACGGCGGCTGACGCTCCCGCCTGCCCGCGGGGTCCGGGCGGTTCGGGCCGGCCCGGTAGGCCCGGAAGACCCGGGAGGCCCGGGAGGCCCGGGAGCCGGGAGGCCCGGTGGGCTCGGCGCAGGCCCTCGAGGCGTCGCAGGGCCCTCGCCGGGTGTCAGGGGTGCTGCTCCGGGAACGGCCGGGGTCCCCCGCCCGGTTCTCCGGCCAGCAGCCGCTCCAGGCGCGCCAGGGCGGCCCGTACGCCGTCGCCGTACCCGTACCCGTCGTCCGGGAGCACGCCGGCGGCGGCCCAGGCGCGGGCCAGGTGGACCCGCGCCTCCTCGGGCCGCCGGAGCTTGAGGTAGTCGGCGGCCAGGCTCAGGTGCAGGGAGGGGTAGAGCACCCGCACCGCCGGTTCCGGCTCGTCCGGCGGACGCTGCCGGTCCCCGGGCGGCCCGGCAGCCCCGGCCCCTGCCTCCGGCCCTTCGCCCGGCCCGTCCCCCGGCTCCGCCTGCGGCCCGTCCCGCGGCCCCCAGGCGGCGGTCAGGGCGCGCAGGTCCCAGGCCAGCTCGTCGGCGGGGTCGTCCTGGGCGTCGGCCATGTAGTGCGCGAGCGTGCACCGGTGCAGGCTCGCGCCGTCCTCGCCGAGCTCGGTCCACAGGTCGCGGAGCCGGTTGCGGGCCTCCTCGCGGTCCCCGGCGTGCAGCAGGATGACCGCCTGGCCGATCCGGGTCATGACGGCGTCCTCCGACGCCTCCTGCTGCTCGGTCACCGCGGCCTCCGGCTGGGTCTGCCAGACCTGCTCCGGTCTGATCGTCACGACGCTAGCCGGAGGTGCGGCCCGCGGAACCGAGGCGCGGTCGGCGCTCAGCCCAGGTCCGGGATCCGCCAGTCGATCGGCTCATGCCCCTGCGCGGCGACGGCCTCGTTGATCTGCGTGAAGGGCCGGGAGCCGAAGAACTTCTTGGCCGACAGCGGGGACGGGTGCGCGCCCTTGACGACCACGTGCCGCTCCTCGTCGATCAGCGGGAGCTTCTTCTGCGCGTACGCGCCCCACAGCACGAAGACGGCCGGGTCCGTGCGGTCGGCCACGGCGCGGATCACCGCGTCGGTGAACTTCTCCCAGCCCTTGCCCTTGTGCGAGTTGGGCTCGGCCTCGCGGACGGTGAGCACCGCGTTGAGCAGCAGGACGCCCTGCTCGGCCCACGGCATCAGGTAGCCGTTGTCCGGGATGGGGGTGCCGAGCTCCTCGTGCATCTCCTTGTAGATGTTGCGCAGCGAGGGCGGCGTCTTGACGCCCGGCCGGACGGAGAAGCACAGGCCGTGGCCCTGGCCGGCGCCGTGGTAGGGGTCCTGGCCGAGGACCAGGACCTTCACCTTCTCGAAGGGGGTGGCCTCCAGGGCCGCGAAGACCTGCTCGTGGGGCGGGTAGACCGGCCCGTTCGCCCGCTCCTTCTCGACGAACTCGGCGAGCTCCTTGAAGTAGGGCTGGTCCAGCTCCCCGCCGAGGACGGGGAGCCAGGACTCGGGCAGCATCTGGGTCACGGCGACAACCTCCGGTAGTACAAGTCTGCGCAACTGCGTGGTGCGACAGCTCAAGAACCTACCGGTGCCCACTGACAGCGCTTCACCCGCCGGGGTCCGAAGACCCCGGCGCAGCGGCTACCAGCTGGTCTTGCGGTACAGCTCCCACATCTGGAAGACGGTCTGCGGGTCCAGCGCCCGCTCGGCGCCCGCGATGTCCTCGCGTGCGGCGACGTACAGCTTGCCCTGCCAGAGCGGCAGCAGCCGGACGTCTTCCGCGAAGATCCGCTGTGCCTGCTCGAACTGCTGGACGCCGGCGGCGCGGTCGCTCTCGCGGCGGGACTTGGGCAGCAGGTCGGTGAGGATCTCGGCGGACTCGTACGGGGTGCCGACCGCGTTCTCCTTGCCGACGAACGGCGCGATGAAGTTGTCCGGGTCCGGGAAGTCGGGGAACCAGCCTCGGCCGAAGACCGGGTACTGGCCGTTCTTGTAGCCCTCCTGGAAGGTCTTCCAGGGCTGGCTGCGCAGGGTGACCTTGAACAGGAGGCTCTCGTCCAGCTGGCGCTTGATCTCGGTGAACTCGTCGGCCGTGGAGGCGCCGTAGCGGTCGGTGGTGTACCACAAGGTCAGCTCGACCGGCTGGTTGATCCCCCCGTCCTTGAGGATCTTCTTGGCCTTGGCGACGTCGGCCTGGCCGTACTTGTCGTAGAAGGGCGTCTTGTGGCCCACGACACCCTTGGGGACCATCGAGTACAGCGGCTCGGCGGTGCCCTGGTAGACCTTGGAGACGATCGCCCCGCGGTCGATGATCTGGGCGATCGCCTGGCGCACCGGGAGCTTGTTGACGTTGGGGTCCTGGGGGTTGAACACCAGGTAGCGGATCTCGGCGCCGACGTTCTCGACGACCTGGACGCCCAGCGTGTGGGCGGCGGGCGACTGCAGTTCCTTGATCTGCGGGGCCGACAGGCCTCGGTAGGTGGCGTCGATCTCCTTGTTCTTCAGCGCGGCGACCATCTGGGAGGCGTCGGCGAAGTAGCGGATGGTGACCCCGTCGTTGCGGCGGTTGGCGAAGCCGGTGTAGCCGGCGTTCTTGCCGAGGACGGCCTCGCTGCCGTCCTTGTAGGACTCGAGCAGGTACGGGCCGGAGCCGGTGACCTTGCCGTCCTCGCGGACCTTGTCGGCCGGGTAGTCCTTGGGCGCGACCAGCGAGGCGGCGGGCGAGCCGAGGACGAAGGGGAAGGTCGCGTCGGGCGTCTTCAGGTGGAAGACGACGGTCTGCGCGTCGGGGGTCTCGATCTTGTCGAGGCTGCCGAAGAGGTCCTTGGGGCCGACCTTGGAGCCGATGGTCCGGATCCGGTCGAGGGAGTGCTTGACGGCCTTGGCGTCGAGCGCCTCGCCGTTGGAGAACTTCAGGCCCTTGCGCAGGGTGCAGCGGTACGACTCGTTCGCGGAGTCGGTGAACTCGCAGTTCTGGGCGGCGTCCGGCTGGGGCTTGGAGGAGCCCGTGGGGAACGCCAGGAGGGTCTGGTAGACGTTGCGGTACAGCTCCCAGGAGCCGTCCCATGCGGCGGCGGGATCGAGGGTGCTCGGGGCGCTCGTCGTGCCGACGACGATTCTCTTCTCGGCGTCTTTGCTGTCGTCGGAAAGCATGCCGCATCCGGCGAGCAGGGATATGGACGCAAGGGCCGCAGTGATCTGCAGGCTTCTGGTCCGGTTGGACACGTGCACGCTCCTCGATCTGCCAGGGGTGCGGCAAACCCTAGCGCAGTACGTCACAAATCCAATGGGTAGGTTTGGTGTGACACTTGACCGATTTCGCGCCCGTTCGGTACGTATTTGCCTCCCGTCGGGAGGCAAATACGTCCGATTATCGATCAGTGAACTCCGGCATTGAGGAACATTCCTCCGTCAACGACCAGAGTTTGACCGGTGATCCATTCCGCTTGTGCAGATGTAAGAAATGCCGCAGCTCCGCCGATGTCCGCCGGAACCCCCAGGCGCCCGAGCGGGTAGGCCGCGGCGGCCTCCGCCTCCCGGCCCTCGTAGAGCGCCTGCGCGAACTTGGTCTTGACCACGGCGGGCGCGATCGCGTTGACCCGCACGCCCGGCGCCATCTCGTGCGCGAGCTGAAGGGTGAGGTTGACCATGGCAGCCTTGCTCATCCCGTAGGCGCCGATGAAGGGCGAGGCGGAGACGCCGGCGATCGAGGCGATGTTCACGATCGCGCCGCCGTTGTCCTTCTGCCAGGCGTGCCAGGTGCGCTGGGCGAATCCGAGCGCGGAGATCACGTTGGTCTCGAAGACCTTGCGGGCCACGTTCAGGTCCAGGTCCGCGATCGGGCCGAAGACCGGATTGGTGCCCGCGTTGTTGATCAGGAAGTCGATCCGCCCGAAGGCCTCCATCGTGCGCTCGACGGCGGCGGCCTGGTGGCCCTCGTCGTGCGCCTTGCCGGCGACGCCGATCACCCGGTCCGCGCCGAGCTTCTCGACGGCCTCCTTGAGCGCCTCCTCGTTGCGGCCGGTGATGCACACCCGGTCGCCCCGGGCCACCAGCGCCTCCGCGATGCCGTAGCCGATGCCCCGGCTGGCGCCGGTGATCAGCGCGACCTTGCCGCTGTCCGTTCCTTCGTACGCCATGGCTGTGGCCTGCCTCTCGTCAGTTGAGCGGGCCGCCGGCCACGTACAGGACCTGGCCGGACACGAAGCCGGCGGCCTCGCCCGTGAAGAACGCGATCGCGTTGGCGATGTCGTCCGGGTTACCGACGCGCTGGACGGGGATCTGGGTGGCCGCTGCCGCCTGGAAGTCCTCGAAGCCCATGCCGACGCGGGCCGCCGTCTGGGCGGTCATCTCCGTGGCGATGAAGCCGGGGGCGACGGCGTTGGCGGTGACGCCGAACTTCCCGAGCTCGATGGCCAGGGTCTTGGTGAAGCCCTGCAACCCGGCCTTGGCGGCGGAGTAGTTGAGCTGGCCGCGGTTGCCGAGGGCCGAGCTGCTCGAGAGGTTGACGATGCGGCCGAACTTGGCGTCCACCATGTACTTCTGACAGGCCCTCGCCATCAGGAACGCGCCGCGCAGGTGGACGTTCATGACGGTGTCCCAGTCGCTGTCGCTCATCTTGAACAGCAGGTTGTCGCGCAGCACACCGGCGTTGTTGACCAGGATGGTCGGGGCGCCCAGCTCACTCGCGACGCGCTCGACCGCCGCCTCCACCTGCGCGGCGTCCGAGACGTCGCAGCCGACCGCCAGGGCCTTGCCGCCGGCGCGCGTGACGGCCTCGACGGTGTCCTTGCAGGCCGCCTCGTCGAGGTCGAGTACGGCGACCGCCCGGCCCTCGGCGGCCAGGCGCACGGCGGTGGCCGCGCCGATGCCCCGGGCCGCCCCGGTCACGACGGCGACGCGCTGCTCGGTGGTGGACATACTGGATCTCCTCGCCCTTGGAATCCTCTTGGCGGCCGCCCAGGGGTGAGCAACCGCTTAGTAGCTTCAGCTGAGGAGACGCTAGGAGCCCCGGCACCCGGTGTCAACGGCGCCGGGCCCGGGGCTCCGAGGTCGAACGGATCAGCGCACCAACAGGTCGAGCAGCCGTTCCACTTCGGCTTCCGGGTCGGCCGTCAGCCCGGTGTGCACCGGTCCGGGCTGCACCACGGTGCTGCGCGGCGCGATCAGCCAGCGGAACCGGCGGCCCGGGTCGTCGCCCGCCGCCTGGCCGGCCCGCTCTCCGCCGCTGCACACGCCCTCGACCCCGCGCAGGGCGGCCCGTACGCCGGTCACGTCGGCCTCCGGGTCCAGCGCGAGGAGCTTCGCCTCGTCGAGGTGGGTGCGCGCGGCGACGTACGAGCGCGCCCGGCAGTAGACGATCACTCCGGCGTTGAAGCACTCGCCGCGCTCCACCCGGGGCACCACGCGCACCAGCGCGTACTCGAACACGTCCCGCTTGGTCACTCGTTGCCGCTCTTCTGCTTGTCCTTGGTCTTGTGGGGCCACTCGGTGAGGTGGTCGGTCAGCCAGCCCGGCGGCTGCTGCGGGGCCTTCACCTCGGGCTCCATGGAGATCCTCTCGTGGATCGCGGCCGCGCGCGGCAGCAGGGCCGCCACGTAGGCGCGCCGCACCGCGTCGGGCGAGTCGAAGCCGGGCTCGTCGACCAGCCACTCGTCGGGGACGTCGGCGGCCACCTCGGTCAGCAGCTCCTCGGTGACCAGGGGTGCGAGCTCGGCGGCGGCCGCCGCGAAGTCCGGGCCGACGGGTGCCAGGGCGTGGTCGGAGGCGTTGTAGGGCTTGGCCGCGGCGCTCTGCGCGGTGGGCCAGTTGTGGTGCCAGATCATGGTGGCGCCGTGGTCGATGAGCCACAGCTTCCCGTGCCAGACCAGCATGTTCGGGTTGCGCCAGGACCGGTCCACGTTGTTGACGAGCGCGTCGAACCAGACCACGCGGCCCGCCTCGACCGGGTCCACCTGGTAGGCGAGCGGATCGAAGCCGATCGACCCGGGCAGGTAGTCCATCCCGAGGTTGAGGCCGCCGCTGGCCTTGAGCAGCTCCTGCACCTCCTGGTCGGGCTCGGCGAGCCCGATGACGGGATCGAGCTGCATCTGCACCAGGCGCGGCACCCGCAGGCCCAGCCGCTGGGCCAGACGGCCGCAGACGACCTCGGCGACCAGGGTCTTGCGGCCCTGGCCGGCGCCGGTGAACTTCATGACGTAGGTACCGAGGTCGTCGGCCTCGACGATTCCCGGGAGCGAGCCGCCCTCACGCAGGGGCGTGACGTAGCGGGTCGCGATCACTTCGGACAGCATCCGCCCAGGTTACGGCGGTCGGCGCGGAGGGCCCAGGCATTTGTCAGCGCGGCGGTGGTGGTCAGCTCGGCGACCAGGGAGAGGGAGTTGCGGACCACCTCCGCGGTGTAGGCGGCGGGCACGCCGGCGATGGCGTCGGCGGGGACCACGACCCGGTAGCCGAGGTTGACGGCGTCGAAGACGGTGTTCGGGATCGCGATGTTGGAGGAGACGCCGGCGACGACGAGGGTGCGGACGCCGAGATTGCGCAGCAGGGCGTCCACCTCGGTTCCGGCCATCGGCGAGAGGCCGTGCAGGCGGCGTACCACCAGGTCCTCCTCGGCGACCCGGATGGGCGGCGCGATCCGGACCGCCGGGCTCCCGGACAGCTGGCGCACCGGGAGCCGGCCCGCGGCCCGGAACAGCCGGGCGTTGGCACTGGCCCCGCGCCCGTCGGGGCGCCGCTCGGCGACGGCGTGCAGCACCTGTACACCCGCCGTGTGCGCGGCGTCGACCAGCGCCGCCACCCGCTCCAGCATCCCGGAGCCCCGGGCCTCCTCGGCCAGTTCGGGCAGGGCGCTCTCCTCGCCGACGACGCCGTTCTGGCACTCGACGGTGAGCAGCGCGGTGGTGGCGGGATCGGCTCCGGTGGCGGGACCGGCTCCCCCGGCGGGATCGGATCGGGTCATGGCTCCCCCTGGCGTGGCGGCCGACGAGCCCGCATGATTCCTGACACACAGTCAGATGTGAAGGGGTGGGTGCGGTACGGATGGAGCGGACGGGCAGCACAGGCGCGACCCAGCGGCGGGGCCGCCGCATCATGATGACGGACGAGGAGGTCGACGCCTTCCTGCGCGAGCAGCGCACCTGCCGGGTGGCGACCGTCTCGCCGGACGGCCGCCCGCACGTGGGCGCCCTGTGGTTCGCCTGGGACGGCACCTCCCTGTGGCTGTACTCGATCACGCGCAGCCGCCGCTGGTCCGACCTGCGCCGGGACCCGCGGATCTCGGTGGTCGTGGACGCGGGTGAGGCGTACGGGGAACTGCGCGGGGTCGAGCTGTCGGGCCGCGCCTCCTTCGTCGGCGGGGCCCCGCGCACGGGTGAGCCGTGCCCGGAACTGGCGGAGGTGGAGCGGATCTTCGCGGCCAAGAACTTCGGCGTCGCCGAGATGCCGCACGACGGGCGCCACGCCTGGATCCGCCTCGCCCCGGACGCGGTCGTCTCCTGGGACTTCCGCAAGCTCTGAGGGCGTACGCCGGCGTCGCCCGGCGCACGCCGGGGCCGTACGCGCCTCAGAGCCCCGCGGCGACCTCGCGGAGGGCGTCGACCGCGGCCCTGATCGAGGGGCGCCGGTCGGCGTCGGCCCGCCAGACCACGTAGACGTGCCGGCGGACGGCGTCGGACACGGGCAGCAGGCGGACGCCGGGCGGCACCGGGCCACGTCCGAGCCGCGGGGTCACGCACACCCCGAGCCCGGCCTCCACGAAGGCGAGCTGGGTGTGGTGCTCCTCGGCGATGTGCCGGATGCGGGGCTCCACCCCGAGGCCGCGCAGGGTGTAGACGAGCCATTCGTGGCAGAACTGGCCCTCGTTCCAGGAGATCCACTCGTCGGCGGCGAACTCCCCGAGGGAGATGCGCGCCCGGTCGGCCAGCGGGTGGCCGACGGGCACCGCGATGTCGCAGGCGTCGTCGAGGAGGTGGGCCCGGGCGAGCTCGGCCGGGACCGGCATCCGCTTGTTGTGCCAGTCGATGGCCAGGGCCAGGTCGAGGTCGCCGCGCACGACCGCCGCCATGCTCTCCTCGGGCTCCTGCTCGCGCACCAGGGGCCGCAGTCCGGGGTGGGCGGCGGCCAGCGCGGTCAGCGTCCCGGGCAGCAGCCCGCGCATCGCGGTGGGGAACGCCCCGATCCGCAGCTCGCCGACGGCGCGGCCGCGCTGGGCCTCGACGTCGGCCTGGGCCAGCTCCACCTGGGAGAGGATGCGGGCCGCGTGGTCGGCGAGGAGCCGCCCGGCGTCCGTGAGGCGGACCCCGCGCCCGTTCTTGGCCAGCAGCGGCTGGCCGACCTCGCGCTCCAGCTTGGCCATCTGCTGGGACACCGCGGAGGTGGTGACGTGCAGGCCGTCGGCCGCGCCGCTGACCGAGCCGTGGCGGGCGAGGGCGTCGAGGGTGCGCAGGCGCTCCAGGTTCAACATGTAAGCGATGCTACGCCGTCACTCCAAAAGAATCTCGCTTGTCCTACGTAGTTGAGCGGAGCAGAGTACTCCTCATGAGCGCACCCGCCACACCCCGACCCGCGCCGTCGCCGGCCGCCGTCCCCACGCCCCCGCCCGTCCGGTCCATCCGGTCCATCCGGTCCATCCGGTCCGTCCTGGTGGACTGGCGCCTCCGCTTCGCGCTCCTCTCGGTGGTCTGGGGCTTCAGCTTCCTGCTGATCAAGGTGGGCACCCAGGGGTACGCCCCGTTCCACGTCGCGCTCGGCCGGGTGTTCTTCGGGGCGCTGGCCCTGCTGGCGGTGCTCCTGGTCCGGCGCGAGCCGCTCCCCCGGGGCCGGCGCACCTGGGCCCACCTCACCGTGGCCGCACTGCTGCTCAACACCCTGCCGTTCTCGCTCTTCTCGTACGCGGAGCTGACGATCCCGTCCGGCCTGGCGGGCATCTGCAACGCCACCTCCCCGCTGTGGGGGATGGTCCTGTCGCTGGTGGCACTGTCCGAGGACCGCCCGACCCGGCGCCGCGTCGCCGGGCTCGGCCTGGGCTTCCTCGGGGTGCTGACGGTCCTCGGCGCCTGGCAGGGCTTCTCCGGCGTCGACGCCAAGGGCACCGCGTTCGCCCTGCTGGCCTCGCTCTGCTACCCCGTCGGCTGGATCTACGTCCGCCGCACCCTGGCCTCGGTGCCGGGCTCCCCGGTGGCGCTGACCGGCGGGCAGCTGATGATCTCCACGCTCCAGCTGCTGCTGATCAGCTCCCTGGCCACGACGGCGCCGGCGGGACTGCCGCTGTGGCCGACGCTGGCCGTGGTCGCCCTGGGCGCGCTCGGCACGGGCATGGCCCTTCAGATGCAGTACGGCCTGGTGGCCGAGGTCGGCCCGACCACGGCCCAGATGGTCACCTACTTCATCCCGGTCATCGCCACCACGGCGGGCGTCCTGCTGCTGGGCGAGCAGCTCCACTGGAACACCCCGGTCGGCGCGGCGATCATCCTGGCCGGCGCCGCCCTCACCCAGACCCGCCGCCGCTGAGCCCCGCCCGACCGGCCGGTCAGTCGAAGCGGCCGGTCGGGGCGGGGCGTACCGCCGTCGCGAGGGCCTCGGCGAGGGGGGCCACGTCGGCGGCGTCCAGCCCGGACACCGTCACCCGCACGCCCGGCCCCGACTGCACCCGGAACCGGCTGCCCGGCGCCACCGCCCACCCGGCCGCCAGCATCCGCGTCACCACGCCCGTTTCGTCGGCGACGGGCACCCACACGTTCATCCCGCTACGCCCGTGCGCCCGCACCCCGCGCTCCGCCAGGGCCGCGACCAGGGCGTCCCGCCGCTCCCCGTACGAGCGCGCCACCGCGGCCGGGTCGACCAGTCCCGAGGACCACAGGTCTGCCACCGCGTACTGGAGCACCCGGCTCACCCATCCCGGCCCGAGGCGCTGGCGCCCGCGCACCCGGTCCAGGGTCACG
This sequence comes from Streptomyces sp. NPDC043854, assembly GCF_056436005.1. Lineage (NCBI taxonomy): Bacteria > Bacillati > Actinomycetota > Actinomycetes > Kitasatosporales > Streptomycetaceae > Streptomyces > Streptomyces sp. NPDC043854. The sequence goes on along the minus strand of NZ_JBWKDK010000046.1, from coordinate 24,427 downwards.
TCGTCACCGGTCAGCACCGCCAGGCGCAGGTCCGGCCCGTACGCCTTCGCCGTGGACCGCACCAGCGCCCAGTGCCGGGTGACCCCGCCGAGCGGGTGCAGCGGCACGTCGACGATGCCGTGCCCGTGGTCGTCGTCGATCGCCAGCACCTCGGGGTGGGCCGCCAGCACCGCCCGCAGCTCCGCCGCCCGCCGCCCGCTCACGGCCGCTCCGGTCGGGTTCTGCGCCCGGGAGGTGACCACCAGCGCCCGCGCCCCCCGCCGCAGCGCCTGCTCGACGCCCGCGGCCGACGGCCCCTCGTCGTCCACGGCCACCGGCTCCACCCGCAGGCCCAGCGCCGCCGCCAGGTCCAGCACGCTCCCCCAGCCCGGGTCCTCGACGGCGACCGCGTCCCCGGGGCGCAGGTGCGCGTTCAGCACCCGCTCGATCCCGTCCAGCGCGCCCGAGGTCACCGCCAGCGGCCCGGCAGGCACCCCGTCCGCGTCGAGCCCGGCGCGGGCCGGCCGGGCCAGCTCCGGCGCGACCGGGTCGTGGCCGTACAGGGTCGGCTCCTGCGCGTGGCGTGCCGCGGCCGCGGCCAGTGCGGCATCGAGCCCCGGCAGCAGCCGCACGTCCGGGTTGCCGGACGCCGCGTCGCGCGTGCCCGGGGGCATGGCAGGGCGCAGCTCGTCCCGGGGGGCGGTGGCCGGCCGGCCCCGCACCCGGCTGCCGCGCCGCCCGTCGGTCTCGATGACCCCGCGCTCGCGCAGCGTGCGGTAGGCGGCGGCCACGGTGTTCGGGTTCACCCCCAGCTCGCCGGCGAGCTCCCGCATCGGCGGCAGCAGCGTCCCGGGCGGGAGCGCGCCCGATCCCACACCCGTCTCGATGCTCGCCGCGATGTCCGATGCGCGGCGCCCTGCGATCCGATACTCTCCTAGCACAAAGCCTATTATGCACTAGTGCAATGGAGTGCGCCATGACCGCTACGACCGGGACCGCCGAGACCACCGGAACCTCCGGGAGCACCGAGTCGGCCGAGGCCGCCGAGGCAGTCGGTGCCTACGAGCCCTCCGACCGCACCGTCCCGAGCCGCTCCCGCGAGCGGGCGCGCTACGACCGCGCGACCGTCCACGCGATACTCGACCAGGCCTACGTCTGCCACCTCGGCTTCGTCCGCGACGGCGCGCCGGTGGTCCTGCCGACGCTGTACGCACGGGTCGGCGAGACCCTGTACGTCCACGGCTCCACCGGCTCGCGCCCGCTGCTCGCCGCGGGCCGGGCCGACCCGGGGCTGCCGGTCTGCCTGACCGTGACGCACGTGGACGGCCTGGTGCTGGCGCGGTCGGCGTTCCACCACTCGATCAACTACCGGTCCGTCGTCGTGCACGGCACCGCCCACCAGGTGACCGACGAGGACGAGCGGCGCACGGCCCTCGACGCCCTGGTCGACCACGTGGTACCGGGCCGCTCGGCCGACTGCCGGCCCGCGAACGCCCGGGAGCTCGCCGCCACCGCCGTGATCCGCCTGGACCTGGCCGAGGTGTCCGCGAAGCTGCGGACCGGCGGCCCGAAGGACGACCCCGAGGACCTGGACCTGCCCTACTGGTCGGGCGTGGTCCCGGTCGCCCCGGTGCACGGGGCCCCCGTCCCGGCCGACGGCCTGGCCCCCGGGATCGCCGCTCCGGACTACCTCGCGGCGCTCTGAAGCGGTGCGGCGGCGGGCCCGTCAGCGGCGGGCGCACCGCCCGCCGGCCGCCGCGCCTCGGCGGCGATCAGCCCGCCCACCGCGCTCAGCAGCAGTACGGTGCCGAGCACCACCGCACCGGTCAGCCGCTCCCCGAGCACGAGCACGGCGATCACCGCCGCGCCGACCGGCTCGATCAGCATGATCACCGACACCGTCGCGGCCCGCACCGCCGCCGCCCCGGTGAAGTACAGGGCGTACGCCAGCGCCGTCGGCACGGTGGCGATGTACACCAGCAGCCACACCACCCGCTCCGGCTCCGCGGTGTGCGGCAGCAGCCCCTCTGCCGCGGCCAGCGGCAGCAGGCACAGCGCGCCCACCCCGGCCGACCAGGCGGTGGTGACCAGCGGGTCGCCCGCGGCCCCGCGCCGCCCGAGCGCGCGGGCCCGCAGGGTCATGCAGGCGTACCCGGCGGCCGAGGCCAGGGCCCAGCCGACGCCGAGCGGCCGCACCTCCCCGGAGCCCCCGCCGAGCACGAGCACGGCGAGCCCGGCGAGCGCCCCGGCGACGGCGGCCACACCGCCCGCGCCGAGCCGCTCGCCCATCCGGTACCAGGCCCCGACGGCGATCAGGACCGGCCCGGCGCCGAGCGTGACCACCGTGCCGACGGCGAGGCCGGTCTCCTGTACGGCGGCGAAGTACGCGGCCTGGAAGAGCGTGAACAGCAGCCCCGTTCCGACGAGCGAGCGGACGGAGGGGCGGGGTGCGGCCGCCGCGCCGCGGGGCCGGGCCCCGCGTACGGCGAGCACGCCCAGCAGCACTGCGAGGCCGCCCGCGCAGCGCCAGAACGTCAGGGCGAGCGGGCCGAGGTCACTGGCCAGGTACAGGAGCGAGGCGGCGGCACCGGCAGTGCCCCAGGCGGCGCCGGCGACGACGAGGAAGAGGAGGCTGCGCCCGGAAGCGGGCGAGGGATTCGACACGTGGTTCTCCGCGCATGCGTGAAGGATGAATGAGACGGCTCATCGCTTCGCGGGCAGCACGGACCGTCCCGGGAGCCTCCCGGGCCGGGTCCTCGTTCACACGGCGTCGGCCGCCCGCGCTAGGCGGCGGGCGGCGGAAGCACGGTCGAATGCATGCCCGCCACCCTATGCAGTGGTCGTCTCACGGTCCACCGGGAGCGGTGCGGGCCGCTCCGCTTCCTGTGCCGGGGCCGGCGCCGACCGGGCGGTCTGGGCGATGAAGGCTCCGCCCAGCACCAGTGCGCCGCCGATGACCTGCGGCGTCGACAGGTGCTCACCGAGCAGGATCCAGGCGAAGACGGTGGCGACGACGGCCTCCAGGAAGGCCACGACGGCGGCCACCTGCGGGGAGAGGCTGCGCACGGACACGACACCCGTCAGGTACGCGAACACGGTCGCGATCAGCACGACCCAGCCGAGCAGCAGCGGCGCGGGCACCGGCGTGCCGCCCATCAGGGCCTGGCCCCCCAGCACGTGCCAGTCGATCTCCCAGGGGCGGGCGATCGCCGTCATCACGAGCGCGCCGATGAGCATGCCGTACGCGATCACGCCGACGGGGTCGGGCGCGTCGTCACCGTCGGCCCCCTGGTCGGCGAAGACGAAGTAGAAGGCCTGGCAGCAGGCGGCGCACAGGCCGAGCAGCACGCCCAGCGCGTCCAGCTTCAGCCCGGCCCAGACCTCGACCACGCACGCCAGTCCCACCACGGCCACCGCGGCGCCGGCCGCGGCCGCCCGGGTCACCGGCTTGCGCTGCACGAAGCGGATCCAGCCGAGCAGCAGTACCGGCCCCAGGTACTCCAGCAGCAGGGCCACGCCGACGGGGATCCGGGACAGGGAGGCGAAGTAGAAGGCCTGCACGCCCGCGACGGCGACGATGCCGAAGCCCGCCAGCAGCAGCGGTTTGCGGCGCAGCAGGGCCCGGTGCCGCCAGGCCAGCGGGGACAGCACCAGCGCCGCCCCGCCCACCCTGAGCCAGACCATGTGCAGCGGGTCCAGGCCCGCCTCGATCAGCGGCTTGGCCGCCACTCCCGAACCACCGAAGGCGAACGCGGAGACCAGCGCGAGGCCGAGTCCGGCGTTCTTTCCAGACGCTTGCATCGGGCCATCATGGCAGGGCTTGTCATGACCGTCACGACCGAGACACCTGTTGAGACAGATGTGATACCCGCCGTGACCAGGACCTGTTATCTGACGAGCCGTCAGTATTGAATGTTCCGCCCACCGGGGCTACGTTCCGCCGCACATACCCGACGAGAGGGGTGGCCGCATGGCAGAGGTGACCGCGGAATCGCGCATCGAGGCGTCCCCCGCACGGCTCTGGGCCCAGTTGACGGACTGGCCGGCGTACGGCCGGTGGAGCATGACGCACACGAGCTTCCCGAGGGGCGGACCCGAGACCCTCGCGGTCGGCGCGACCTTCGACGAGAACATGAAGATGATGGGCTTCCCCGCCGAGGTCGTCTGGACCGTCTCGGAACTGGAGGAGGAGCGCGTCCTCGCCATCACCGGCAAGGGCCCGATGGGGGTCGCCGTCCTCACCCGCTACACCCTGGTCCCCGACGGCGGGGCCACCGTCGTCCGCATCGACGGGGAGTTCACCGGAGCAGCCGTCTCCCTGATGGCGGGCAAGCTGAAGGACTCCGCCACCGCCGCCCTGAACGAATCGCTGCGCAGGCTCGCCGGCCTGGTCGCCTGACCCCTTCCCGGGACACCTCCCTCCCGGTACACCCGTGCACGGGACACGGCCGCCCCACCACATGCGGCCGCCCCGCCACGTGACGGCGCGCCCCGCGGGAGGTCCCGCGGGGCGCGGCGCGCCCGTCGCCGACCGGCTCAGTGCTCGTCGGCCAGGATCAGGTAGAGCTTCTTGCGGGCGTCGTTGAGGACCGCGAGGGCCTTCTCGCGCTGCTCGGGCGTACCGGTCTTGAAGACCTGCCCGAAGGCCTCCATCAGGCCGATCCCGGCCGTCCGGACCTCGTGCATCGCCTCGAAGTCGAAGCCGCGCCCGGCCTCGGCCCAGGGGGCGTCCGGCCCCGACTCGGCCTCGGTGCGCCCGGCGCCGGTGAGGGTGAAGAGCTTCTTGCCGCCCTCGCTCTCGCTCGCGATGAGCCCCTCGTCCTCCAGCAGCTGAAGGGTCGGGTAGACCGAGCCGGGGCTGGGCTTCCAGGCCCCGCCGCTGCGCTCGCCGATCTCCTGGATCATCTCGTAGCCGTGCATCGGCCGGTCCTTGAGCAGCGCCAGGATCGAGGCGCGCACATCGCCCCGCCGGGCCCGGCCGCGCATTCCGCCGCGCCCGCCGCGCCCGCCGAAGGGGCCGCCCCCGAAGGGCGGGCCGAACGGACCGAAGGCGGCGCGCCGCCCCATGAACTCCTCCCGACGATCGGGCCCGCAGTGCCCGTGGCCCCGGCCGTGCTCGTGGCCGTGACCGTGCTGTCCGCGTGAACGCATGACTGCGCTCCTTTCGCCATCCGTGCTTTCCGGTGCTTCGCGTATCGCTCGTGCGATGTCTCCACTATCGCCAATCGATCGCGATGCGTCAACGATATATCGGAAAGTCCTCGACGAACTGCCTCGCCCAGGCCAATCCTCCCGGATTGGCCTTTGTCCACGATCAAGGAACGGCCCTACTGTCGGGCCATGCGCCTCCGAATCGTCGACGCCTTCACCGACCGCCCCTTCGGCGGCAACCCCGCCGGGGTGCTGCTCCTGGACGACGGCTTCCCCCCGGACGCCTGGCTCCAGCAGGTCGCCGCCGAGGTCAACCTCTCCGAGACGGCCTTCGCCCACCCCCTGCCGCCCGGCGGCGACGCCGACTGGGCCCTGCGCTGGTTCACCCCGACCGCCGAGGTCGACATGTGCGGCCACGCCACGTTGGCCACCGCGCACGTCCTCGCCACCAGCAGCCTCGCCCGGGGCCTGATCCGGTTCACCGCCCGCTGCGGCATCCTCACCGCCGAGTCGGCCGAGGACGGCACCCTCACCCTGGACTTCCCGACCTCCGGGCTGACGCCCGTCGCGCCCGATCCCGCCGTGCGCGCGGCCCTCGGCGCCGACATCAGGTCCGTCCACGACACCTCCGCGCACATCGGCGACCTGGTCGTCGAGCTGGCGGACGAGCGGACCGTACGCGGGCTCACCCCCGACATCGCCGCCCTGCGCCGCTACGCCCGGCGCGGCGTGATCGTCACCGCGCCGGCCGAGGACCCCGCCCGCGGCTACGACTTCGTCTCCCGCGGCTTCTTCCCGGCCTTCGGGATCGACGAGGACCCGGTCACCGGCAGCGCCCACACCGCCCTCGCCCCGTTCTGGGCCGAGCGCCTGGGCCGCACGCAGCTGACCGGACTCCAGGGCGGCACCCGCACCGGCCTGGTACGGGTCACCCTCGCGGGCGACCGCACCCTCCTGACCGGGAAAGCCGTCACCGTCATCGACGGCGAGCTGCTCACCCGCCCCTGAACCCGCGCGGCGCCGACCCCCCGGAACCGGGCCCTACGAGGGGGTCGGCAGCCAGCCCACCTTGCCCGCGAGCAGCGCGTACCCGCCGAAGGCCACGAGGTCGAGCAGGGCGTGCGCGACGACCAGCGGCATCACCCGCCCCCACCGGCGGTAGGCGAGCACGAAGACCGCGCCCATCACCATGTTCCCGATGAAGCCGCCGACGCCCTGGTAGAGGTGGTACGAACCGCGCAGCACCGAGCTGGCCACCAGCGCACCCGTCGGGGACCATCCCAACTGGTCGAGCCGGCGCAGCAGGTAGGCCAACACGATGACCTCCTCCACCACGGAGTTCTGCACCGCGGAGAGGATCAGCACGGGGAACTTCCACCACACGTCCGGCAGCGCCTCGGGCACCACCGTGAGGTTGAACCCGCCCGCCCTCGCCGCCAGGTAGAACGCCAGCCCGGCACTCCCGATCCCCGCCGCCACCAGCGCCCCGTGCGCCAGGTCCCAGCCGGGCCTGGTGCGGTCGAAGCCCAGCGCCCGCAGCCCCGGCACCCCCTCACGGGTCAGCAGGTGGGCGACCAGCAGCACCGGCACCAGCGCGGTGCAGATCCCGAACAGCTGCCAGGCCAGGTCCAGCCAGGGCCGGCCGGGGGCGTACGAGCCGTTGAGCGTGGCGGCCTGGTCCTTCAGGCCGCCGGGCTTGGTCAGCGAGCCGATGAAGCTGATCAGCGACGAGACGGCGCTCGCGCCCAGGGACAGGGCGAGCACGAGCAGCGTCTCGGTGCGCAGCAGGCTCCGCCGTCCGTCCTCGTCCAACGACCCGACCACCGGCTCCGGCTGCGCCCGCACGTCCGACTCCCGTTCCGCCATCCCGTTCCGACCACCCCATACTGCCTCCTCGGCGGCGGAACGGGATCACCGGACGGCGTTCCGGCTGCGGCCGGGCTCAGGACCTCCGGACCGGTACCGGCGCCCCCCTCTCCTGGGCCGGCAGGCCGACCGGCCAGGTGTGCACGGGGTCGCCCTCGTGCATGAGCTCGCTGTAGCGGCGGGTGATCGCGGCGAGCGCCGCGTCCCGGTCCAGGCCGGCCGCGAGCGCCCGGTGGTAGGTGTCCACCTGCCAGGTCGCCCCGTTCACCCGGCGCCGGCAGCGCTCCTCGATGATGCCGAGGTAGTGGTCCCGGTCGGCCCGCTCGATGCCCCAGGCGTCCAGCCCCGCGGCGGCCATCGGCAGCAGCTCGTCCAGGACCAGCCGCACGGCGGGGACGCTGGCCAGGCCGCCGCCGCGGCCGCGGCGCGGCCACCGCAGCCGGGCGTCGATCCCGTACCGGCAGGCCGCGTCGAAGTTGGCCTCCGCCTCGGCGAACGGCAGCCGGGTCCACACCGGGCGCTGCTCATCGGCGAGGGTGCGGACGAGCCCGTAGTAGAAGGCGGCGTTCGCGACGACGTCGGCGACCGTCGGCCCGGCCGGCAGCACGCGGTTCTCCACCCGCAGGTGCGGCACCCCGTCGGCGACCCCGTACACCGGCCGGTTCCACCGGTAGATGGTGCCGTTGTGCAGGACCAGCTCCTGGAGGGTCGGCACCCCGCCCTCGGCGAGCACCCGCAGCGGCTCCTCCTCGTCGCAGATGGGCAGCAGGGCGGGGAAGAAGCGGACGTTCTCGGCGAAGAGCTCGTACACCGACTCCACCCACCGCTCCCCGAACCAGGTTCGCGGCCGCACCCCCTGTGCCTGGAGCTCGGGCGGCCGGGTGTCGGTGGCCTGTGTGAACAGCGGCGGACGCGACTCCCGCCACAGCTCGTGCCCGAACAGGAAAGGCGAGTTGGCGCCGACGGCTATCTGGACGGCGGTCACCGCCTGGGCCGCGTTCCACACATCGGCGAACCGGGCCGGCGTCACCTGGAGGTGCAGTTGTACGGAGGTACAGGCGGCCTCCGGAACGATCGACCCGGTGCTCCAGGTCAGCCGCTCCACCCCGTCGATGTCGAGGAGGAAGTCCTCGCCCCGAAGCATCAGGATCTGCTCGTTCAGCAGCGAGTAGCGGTCCACCGCCGAGAGGTTGGCGGTGACCAGGTCGGAGCGGGTGATCGTCGGCAGGATGCCGATCATCACCACTCCCGCGTCGATCGCCGCGGCCTGCCGGTGCGCATAGCCGAGGCCCGCGCTCAGCTCTTCGGCGAGCTGGTCGAAAACCCGGCCGCCGAGCCGGTGCGGCAGTACGTTCACCTCCAGGTTGAACATTCCGAGTTCGGTCTGGAAATCCTGGCTCGCAATGCGCTCCAGAACCTGGGCATTCACCATTCTCGGCATCCCGTCGGCCCCCGCCAGATTCAGCTCGATCTCCAGCCCCATCATGTTCTTGGGGCGGTCGAACCGCTTCTCCGCCAGAAGCCGCTCCAGTCCCTCCAGGCACTCGTGGAGCTTCCTCCGATACCGCTGGCGATCGGACAGGTCGAATCCGCCCGCCACGACCTTCTCCCCCATCGAAGCGTCCCTCCTCGAGTGGGCATCGCCCGGGCACCCGGACGCGCGTGTACGGTCGATGATGCCCCGGAGGCGAGATCGATAACGCGGCGGGGAGGGGCGGGACGGGGAGCGTGCGCCGGTTTGGCCGAAGGGCGCCATGGCACATTCACCTGGCAAGCATCTGTATGCACATTCCGCATCGGTTTTGCCGGTTCCGGAAAATCGACGCTTTCCAGCCGAGCCCCCGTCAGGTAACCTCCGAGGTCAGCGCGACGTGTTCGCGTGTATCCGGCATGGATGCCATGTCAGCGGGACCGGTAAGGGCCTTGCCTGCAATAGGCGGGGCGGCTAGCCGAAACACTGCGTGAACACATGTCGTATAAACTCCGCAAACGAGGCAGAGAGTTGGCGCGCGGCCATTGCCCCTCAGCCCCCCTCTGACCCCAGAATGCGACAGCGCCGTCCGCATTGCCCCCCGATCCACAGGTCTCCCAAGTGAGAGGCGACCCACCATGCCGCTGCATGTCCCCCCGGCTCCCGCGCCTGCCCTGCGCAGCGTCCTCGCGGCACTCGGTTCCCCCGCAGCCGTCGCGGCGGGCACCCCCGCCCTGCGCGCCGTGCAGGGTCCGCTGACCGCCGAGCTGCCCTTGCCGGTCCACGTCCTCGACCGGCTCGGCATGCCCCAGCCGACCGCCCCGGCCCGCCCGCCCCGCACCCGGCTGACCGGCTGGCGGTTCCTGATCCGCAGCGGCGACCGGCACGTCGCCGCCGCGGACACCCGGCTGACCGCGGACGGGTGGGCCTTCTCCCACTTCTTCGAGGGCCCCTACGTCGCCGCCACCGAGCGGGCGCTGCGCCAGGCGGAGGCACTCGGCAAGGACTACCAGCCGCGGCTGCTGTCCGTACCGGAGCTGTACATGCTGACGCTCTGGCTGCACGGGGCGGTCGGAGCCGATGCCTCCGCCGGGCTGCCGGCGGCCGCGGACCTGCTGGTCCCGCTGGCCCCGGCCCCGCCCGGCATCGCCCCGTACCGACCGCATCCGGTGTCGGAGCTGCTGCCCGTGATGACCCACCGGCTCACCCCGCCGGCCCCGCCGATGAGGCCGCCGCTGGCCGCTCCGGCCGCCTGAGCAGGCTCCCCCCGGACGGCCCATCCGGCGTAGTCCTGCCGGGCCACCCGTGAACCACCCAAAATGACAGGGGAGTTGGGCTGAACCGCCCGCACGGGTGATGCGTCATCAATCTGTGAGGACAGCTGCCGGAAATCCCTGCGGACCGAGGTCCGGAGGGCAACACTGGGACTGACCGCATCAAGTCGTCGACCACGGGGGGCGGCCATGAACAAGGCATCGAGCCGCAGCACACAGACCACACCGCAGCGAAAGAATCCATCCATGTGCCAGCACCAGCCAGCGTGCCCGTCAGCCGACTCCGCCGACCGGGAGGCCGCGAAGCCCGTGGCCAACCACCCGGAACAGGGCTGGAGCCTGCTGTGCAACGGCGTCCTGCTCTTCGAGGACACCGGTGAGCTGCTGCCGGACGGCCAGATCATCGCACCGCACCGCCCGCTGGCGGCGGCGCAGGCGGCCTAGCCGGCACCGGCTCGACGGGACGCCGGAACAGCCGAAGCCGAAGGGGCCGGCCCGGGAGCGATTCTCCCGGACCGGCCCCTTCACCGTGCAGTCACCCGATGCTTTTGTGTCAGGTCGCGTGTGTCAGGTCGCCGCGCGGATCAGTTGTCGTACTCGTCCAGCGGCGGGCAGGAGCAGACCAGGTTCCGGTCGCCGAAGGCTCCGTCGATGCGGCGCACCGGCGGCCAGTACTTCTCCGTCGCCAGGACGCCGCCGGGGAAGACGGCCTCGTCCCGGGTGTACGCGTGCGTCCACTCGCCGCCGAGCATCGCCGCGGTGTGCGGGGCGTTGCGCAGCGGGTTGTCGTCCGCCGGCCACTCGCCGGACGCGACCCGCTCGATCTCGGCGCGGATGGCGATCATCGCGTCGCAGAACCGGTCGATCTCGACGAGGTCCTCGGACTCCGTCGGCTCGATCATCAGCGTGCCGGCGACCGGGAAGGACATGGTCGGGGCGTGGAAGCCGTAGTCGATCAGGCGCTTGGCGATGTCGTCCACGCTGACGCCCGTCTCCTTGGACAGCGGGCGCAGGTCGATGATGCACTCGTGCGCGACCAGGTCGCCCGGGCCGGTGTAGAGCACCGGGTAGTGCGGCTCCAGGCGCTTGGCGATGTAGTTGGCGCCGAGCACGGCCACCTGGGTGGCGCGCTTGAGGCCCTCGCCGCCCATGAGGCGCACGTACGACCACGAGATCGGCAGGATGCCGGCCGAGCCCCACGGCGCGGCCGAGATCGGGCCGACGCCCGTCTCCGGGCCGGCGGTCGGCTGGAGCGGGTGGTTCGGCAGGTACGGGGCCAGGTGGGCCCGGACACCGACCGGGCCGACGCCCGGACCGCCGCCGCCGTGCGGGATGCAGAAGGTCTTGTGCAGGTTCAGGTGCGAGACGTCGCCGCCGAAGTGGCCCGGCTTGGCGAGGCCGACCAGGGCGTTCAGGTTGGCGCCGTCGACGTAGACCTGGCCGCCGGCCTCGTGGACCCGGGCGCAGATGTCGGCGACGTGCTCCTCGAACACACCGTGCGTGGACGGGTAGGTGATCATCAGCACGGCGAGCTCGTCGCGGTACTGCTCGATCTTGGCACGCAGGTCGTCCGCGTCCACCTCGCCGTCGTCCGCGGTCTTGACGACGACGACCTTCATGCCGGCCATCACGGCGCTGGCGGCGTTGGTGCCGTGCGCGGAGGACGGGATGAGGCAGACGGTGCGCTGCTCGTCGCCGTTCGCGCGGTGGTAGGCGCGGACGGCGAGCAGGCCGGCGAGCTCGCCCTGGGAGCCGGCGTTCGGCTGGATGGAGACCTTGTCGTAGCCGGTGACCTCGCAGAGACGTTCCTCCAGCTCGCTGATGAGCGTGAGGTACCCCTCGGCCTGCTCGACCGGGGCGAACGGGTGCAGCTGGCCGAACTCCGGCCAGGTCACCGGCTCCATCTCGGTGGTCGCGTTGAGCTTCATCGTGCAGGAGCCCAGCGGGATCATGCCGCGGTCCAGCGCGTAGTCCTTGTCGGCGAGCTTGCGCAGGTAGCGCAGCATCGCGGTCTCGGAGCGGTGCTGGTGGAAGACCGGGTGGGTGAGGTACGCGTCCGAGCGCAGCAGGCCCTCGGGCAGCGCGTCGGCCGTGGTCTCGTCGAGCGCCTCGATGTCTGCGGCGTCCCCGTCGACACCGAAGGCGGCCCAGACGGCCTCGATGTGGGCGCGCAGCGTCGTCTCGTCCACGGAGACCGAGACGTGGTCGGCGTCGACCTGGAACAGGTTGACCCCGCCCTCACGGGCCGCGGCGACGACCTCGGCGGCCTTGCCGGGCACCCGGGCGGTCAGGGTGTCGAAGTACGAGCCGTGCACGAGCTCGACCCCGCCGGCCGTGAGACCGGCGGCGAGCAGCGCCGTGTAGCGGTGCGTGCGGCGGGCGATCGTCTTCAGGCCCTCGGGGCCGTGGTAGACGGCGTACATGCCGGCCATGACGGCGAGCAGCACCTGCGCGGTGCAGATGTTGCTGGTGGCCTTCTCACGGCGGATGTGCTGCTCGCGGGTCTGGAGGGCCAGGCGGTACGCCTTGTTGCCGTCCGCGTCCACGGAGACGCCGACGAGGCGGCCGGGCAGCGAGCGGGCGTGCTTGTCCTGGACGGCCATGTAGCCGGCGTGCGGGCCGCCGAAGCCCATCGGGACGCCGAAGCGCTGGGTGGTGCCGACGGCGATGTCCGCGCCCAGGGCGCCCGGGGAGGTCAGCAGGGTCAGCGCGAGCAGGTCGGCTGCGACGGCGACGATCGCGCCGAGCTCGTGGGCCTGGTCGATGACCGGCTTGATGTCCCGGACGGCACCGGAGGCGCCCGGGTACTGGACGAGGACGCCGAACACGCCGCGCTCGGCGATCTCGGCCGGGATGCCGGCGGACAGATCGGCGACGACGACCTCGATACCGATCGGCTCGGCGCGGGTCTCGATCACGGCGATGGTCTGCGGCAGGGCGTCGGCGTCGACGAGGAACACGTTGCCCTTGGCCTTGCCCACGCGGCGGGCCAGGGTCATGGCCTCGGCGGCGGCGGTGCCCTCGTCGAGGAGGGAGGCGCCCGAGGTCGGCAGGCCGGTCAGGTCGGCGACGACGGTCTGGAAGTTCAGCAGCGCCTCGAGGCGGCCCTGGGAAATCTCGGGCTGGTACGGCGTGTACGCGGTGTACCAGGCCGGGTTCTCCATCACGTTGCGCAGGATCACCGGCGGCGTGAAGGTCCCGTAGTAGCCGAGACCGATCATCGAGGTCATGACCTGGTTGCGGTCGGCCAGGCGGCGCAGCTCGGCCAGCACCTCGGCCTCGGTCCGCGCCTCGGGCAGGTTCAGCGCCTCGGCGGTCTTGATGACGTCCGGCACCGCGGCGGCGGTCAGTTCGTCGAGCGAGCCGTAGCCCACCTGGGCGAGCATCTTGGCCTGCGCCTCGGCGTCCGGGCCGATGTGGCGCTGCTCGAAGGGGATGCCTCGCTCCAGCTGGGAGAGCGGAATGCGGTTGGCGGTCATGTACGGAGGCCTCCTGGGTCGTACGACCTGCGAGGGGCGCCACGACGCGGGCGCCCGGACGGCCTCCCCCTCTGTCATCTCAACCTGAGAGCTTCACCGGATCCTGCGGAGGTCGTCCGCGGGGTCCGGCTTTCACCGTCGGTGAGGGGTGGAACCGGCACTGCGGGCCCGGCACCGCCCCTGCTTTCCAGAGTGGCCTCGTCCGTGCGGTACGTATGCCTGAGAGATTCCGGGGAGGAGTTGCTCCTTCGGCGCCTCCGTCGAGCTCGGTGGAGGACTCTCCCGCACAGGGTCAGCAGCCACCACCCAGCCTACCAGCGAGGTTCCCGGGCCTCCCTCGAGTGGCCCCCTCCGGGGAAATGGCCTTTCGTAGTCATTACGGAGGAGTTGCGACCCACGTGGAGGGACCGTGCAGACAGATATCGATCCCCGCAGCCTGATCGGCCGCAAGGCGTTCGACCGCAACGGCACCAAGATCGGAACCGTCGACGAGGTCTACCTCGACGACGCCACCGGCGTACCGGAGTGGGCCGCCGTCCGGACCGGCCTGTTCAGCCGGGACGCCTTCGTCCCCCTGGAGCCGAGCGAGCTGGTCGGGGACACCCTGCGCGTCCCCTTCGAGCGCTCCCTGATCAAGGACGCCCCGGACTTCGGTGTGGGCCGCCACCTGTCCCCCGAGCAGGAGCTGCAGCTCTACCACCACTACGGGCTGGACGTCTCCCTCCCGTCCGACTTCACGTTCAAGGGTGATTTCGGCCACCTGGCGAACGGCGAGCAGGCCGAGGAGTAGCGCCGGCCGCCCCGGTCAGCCGGTCAGCCGGTCCGCCCCACCAGCGGCAGCGGATCGGACGGCTCCAGCTCGGGGTCGTCCACCAGGAAGGTACGGACCCGGCCCGGGGCCGATCCGGGCTGCTCGAACCGCACGGTCACCCGGCCCAGCCCGCTGCCCTGCACCCACCCCGGGCCGTGGACGGCGTGCCGGACGTCGCTCCCGGCCGCCCAGTGCCGCTCACGCGCCCGCTCCGGGCCGTCGGCCGCCCCGTCCTCCGCAGCCGCCTCAGGAGCCGTTTCCCGGGCCCCCTCCGAACCCTCGCCCCCGCCGGCAACTTCCGGAAGCGCCTCGGACCCACCCGGCGCGGAGGACGCGTCCAGGGCGCCGCCCTCCGCCCGCTCGGCGGCCGCGGCGGCCTGGGACTGCGCGAACAGGTCCTCCTGCGTGTAGTCCGCGAGCCCGGTCACGCCCACGCCCAGCAGCCGCACCCCGCCGGTGGTGTCCACCACCTCCAGCAGCCGGGCCGCGGCCTCCCGCACCACCGCCGGATCGTCCGTCGGCCCCCGCAGCGTCTCGGAGCGGGTCAGCGTGGAGAAGTCGTACCGCCGCACCTTCAGCACGATCGTGCGCCCGGAGTGCCCGGAGGCCCGCAGCCGCCGCACGCACCGGTCGGCGAGCCGCTGCACCTCGGTCCGGATCCGCACCCGGTCGTGCAGGTCCACGTCGAAGGTGTCCTCCACGGACACCGACTTCGCGTCGCGCTCGGCGACCACCGGCCGGTCGTCCAGGCCCAGCGCCATCCGGTACAGCCCGACCCCGTGCGACCGCCCGATCAGCCGGACCAGCTCGTCCTCCCCGGCCTCGGCGAGCTCCCCGACCGTGGTGATCCCGGCCCGCCGCAGGTGTTCCCCGGTGGCCGGCCCCACCCCGGGCAGGGTGCGTACGGACATCGGCGCGAGCAGCTCCCGCTCGGTGCCCGGCTCGATCAGCAGCAACCCGTCCGGCTTGGCCTCCTCGGAGGCCACCTTCGCGAGCATCTTCGACCCGGCCAGACCCACCGACCCGGTCAGGCCCGTCGCGGCCAGGATGTCCGCCCGCAGCCGCTCGCCGGTCTCCCGCGCGGACCGGGAGTCCCAGACGCCGCCGCCCGCCTCCAGGTCCACGAAGGCCTCGTCCAGGCTCAGCGGCTCCACGAGCGGGGAGAGCTCCCGCAGCAGGCCCATCACGACGTCGCTGACCGACCGGTACAGCTCGAAGCGGGGGTACAGGTAGGCGCCGTTCGGGCAGAGCCGCCTGGCCTGGGCCGTCGGCATCGCCGAGTGCACGCCGAAGCGCCTGGCCTCGTAGGAGGCGGTGGCGACCACCCCGCGCGGCCCGAGCCCGCCGACGATCACGGCCTTCCCGCGCAGGCTCGGCTTCGACGCCTGCTCCACCGAGGCGTAGAAGGCGTCCATGTCGAGATGGAGGATGGTCGACGCGGCTCTCACAGCACCGATGCTGCCTCACGCCACTGACAATGCCGAGGCCGGCGCCGGGGACGGCGCCGGGCGGCTCTCGCCGGGGGACGGCGGCGGGCGGCTCAGCCGGCCCGGTTGCGCCGGGCCGCCAGCTCGTCGGCCGGGTTGTGCCCGATCACCGTCTCGCCGGTGTCGACCCGCTCGCCGTGCAGCTGCGACAGGGCCTTCTCCACGTCACGCCAGACCACGCCCACGGCGATGCCGAAGATCCCCTGGCCGCCCTGGAGGAGCCGCACCACCTGCTCCGGCGAGGTGCACTCGTACACGGTGGCGCCGTCGCTCATCAGCGTCATGCGCTCCAGGTCCGAGAAACCGCGCTCCCGCAGGTGCTGGACGGCGTTGCGGATGTTCTGGAGCGCGACACCGGTGTCCAGGAAACGCTTCACGATCTTGAGGACGACCACGTCCCGGAAGCTGTACAGGCGCTGGGTCCCGGAGCCGTACGCGGGGCGCACCGTGGGCTCCACCAGCCCCGTGCGCGCCCAGTAGTCGAGCTGCCGGTACGTGATGCCGGCCGCCGCGCACGCGGTCGGCCCGCGGTAGCCCACCTGCTCGGCCGCCGGGGAGCCGGCCGCCGAAGCCGCCGGCGAGGTCTCCGGCTGACGGCGCGCGGAGCCCGCCGCACTCCCGAGGAGCGGGTACGGCCCACCGTCACTCCGTGCGGGGATGCCCCCGGTCGTACCGTCGCCCGTGACTCTCACGCCGACCCTCCGTCCTTGACCTGCCCCCTCGAAGGTAGGCAGTCACCAGGGGTGCGTCAACGATCGCCACACTCGGCACGCCGAGTGATAATCACCCTGAGAGTGGTTTCCCGTGCCCCTTGAAGGGGCAAGGCTAACCGAATGGGGCGACGGTCTCATCGGCTTTGACAAGACCGCTGTCTCGCTGTCTCACTGCGGCCCGGTACCGAAGTCTTCCGGCGAAATCTGGTCGAGGAACTCGCGGAACTTCTCCACCTCGTCCTCCTGCTCGTCCGGAATGGCGATTCCGGCGTCGTCCAGCACGCCGTCGCTGCCGTAGATCGGCGTTCCCGTCCGCAGGGCCAGTGCTATGGCGTCGGACGGCCGCGCGCTCACCTCGACCCCGCTGGAGAAGACCAGCTCCGCGTAGAAGACGCCCTCCCGCAGATCCGTGATCCGGACCTCGGTGAGCTCCTCACCGAGCGCCTCCAGCACGTCCTTGAACAGGTCGTGGGTCAGCGGACGGGCGGGGGCCATGCCCTGCTGCGCGAAGGCGATCGCGGTCGCCTCCCCGGGTCCGATCCAGATGGGGAGGTACCGGTCGCCTCCCACTTCACGCAGGAGCACGATCGGCTGGTTCGAGGGCATTTCCACCCGGACACCCACAACGTCGAGCTCGTTCACACAGCAACCCTAGGACCTGCCCGGCAGGTTTGGGTAGTCGGGACCCCGCCGGTCAGTGCAGCCGCACCCCGAGGGCGGCCTGGACAAGGGCCTCGTGGAGCCGCACGGACAGCCCCACGAGCTCCTTCACGGTGGCCTCCGCACGGGCCCTGGTCTGGGGGTTGCGGTGCCGCCGCAGCGGGGCCACGACCTGCTCCACCAGACCCGCCTCCCGCTCCGCGGCCGCCTTCATGGCCCGCAGGTGCCGGGGCTCCAGCCCGAACCGGCCCAGATCGGCCACCAGCCGGGCCACGACCAGCGCGTCCGCGTCGTACCCGCCGCCCGGAGCCTCCGCGAGCAGCCCGTACGACTCCCATTCGGCCAGCTGGGCCTCGTCCGCCTCGGCCGCGGCGATCAGCTCGGCCCGCCCGACGCGGGCGCCGGCCGGCAGCTCCCGTTCCGGCCCGCCCGGAAGGGCCGCGGGCGCGGCGGGCTCGGCGCCGTCCCCGTGCGCCGTGGGCGCCGGGATCCGCACCTGCTCACCGCGGTCCAGTGCGTCCAGCTGCTCGCGGATGACCTTCAGCGGCAGGTAGTGGTCGCGCTGGAGGCGCAGGATGCGGCTCAGCCGCTCGACGTCCTCGGTGCTGAACTTGCGATATCCGGAAGGTGTGCGTCTGGGCTCGACGAGCCCCTCCGCCTCCAGGAACCTGATCTTCGAAATGGTGACCTCGGGGAACTCTTCGCGCAGCATCGTGAGCACCGTGCCGATGCTCACCAGCCGCCCGGCCGAGGCGGCGGTGCCGTTCCCGGCACCGCCTGTCGGAGTACGCAGCACAGGACCTCCCTGGGGTTCCCCCCGGACGGAGCCCGGGAAGGGTCAGACGCCCCGCAGGCTCGCGTAGAAGACCAGCCGGTACTTGCCGATCTGCACCTCGTCGCCGTTGTGCAGCGGGACCGAGTCGATCGGCTCACGGTTGACGTACGTGCCGTTCAGGCTGCCGACATCGGCGACGGTGAAGCCGCCGTCCTGGCTCCTGCGGAATTCGACATGCCGCCGGGAGACGGTGACGTCGTCCAGGAAGATGTCGCTCTGCGGGTGCCGGCCCGCCGTGGTCAGCTCACCGTCCAGCAGGAAGCGGCTGCCGGAGTTGGGGCCGCGCCGCACGATCAGCAGGGCGGAACCCGCAGGCAGTGCCTCCACCGCGGCCTGGGCCTCGGGGGACAGCGCCGACGACACGTGCTGTTGTCCCGACACCTCGGCCTCGTAGGCCTCCAGGCCCGAGATCGAGATGGTGGACGTGGTCTCCGAGGCACGCTCCGGCGTCAGACCCGCCCGCAGCGGCGCCCCGCAGTTGGAGCAGAACCGGCTGGCCGCATCGCTGCGGTGTCCGCACCTGCTGCAAACCTGCTCGGCCGACATGGACGGCTCCTCGTGCCGCGGGTACCCCGCGGAGGCGTCGGTGGCATACGGGTCGGGAGCAAACCCTCCACCCGTACTCGAGGTTGATGAGTCACCGAAACCTATGCGTCCGGTACCGGCAGGGTCAACAGCCGACGCGCCCGGCGCGCCCGGAACATCACCCGCACCCGCCACCTCGTCCCGGAAGAGCGGCCGGTCCCCCCGGCTCTGCGTCTCCCCCTGCCCCGCACGGTGCTCTGCCGCGCCGTCTTCCTCGCGGTTCTTCTTGCCGAACAACTTCTCAAACAACTTCACGGGCGATTCCCCTTGAACGAAACAGACCCGCCCGTGGGGCAGGACGAACTCCGAATGCACACACCTGCCGACCCGGACATCCTCACAACGTCCGCAACCACCAGACAGTTTCCACCACGCACCGCGACTTCAGTGCGCCGACCCCCCGCAGGCACCAGCCCGCGCAGGACCCTCCGCTCTCCGTCCCGCATCACGACGATGACGACCGAGCGTAGTCAGGCTGCTTCGCAGCCCGCAAGGCATCCACAACGATCTTCGCCGACCGTGTGACGCCAACGGTGGCCTGTTCCTTCTCCAGTGTCTGCACCACACCGCCTGGGATGTTCAGCGCCGGCTCCAGATCCTGCGGCTTGCCGATCACCTTGAACTCGTAGGGCTGTGTGATCTTCTTACCATCGATGCCGATCTGGCCCCCCTCGTCCGAGAAGTACGAGCCCGCGACCACACGCATCCCGTTGATCTGGATCGCCTCGGCCCCGGCCGCCCGCAGCTCCTGGAGCGCGTCCAGCAACTGGTCGGACTCCACCTGGCTCTTCGGATCCGTGATCTTGAGTGTGATGCCGGGCCCCTGCGCCGCCACCGTACCGGCCAGGATCCCGAGTTGGCGCTCCTTTTCGACCGTCTGCCGGCGCGCCTCCTCGGCCTGGTTGGAGCTGCTCTCCAACTCCTTGCGCTGGTCGTCCAACTGCTGCTTCTCGTCCTCCAGGCGCTTGGTCCGGCTGTCCAGCTCGTCGAGGATCCGCACGAGGTCCTCCTGGCGGGCGCCGCGCAGCGCGCTGGAGTCGCTGTTCGACCGCACCTGGATGGCCAGGCCCAGGCCCAGCACGAACAGCAGGAGCGCCACGATCAGTTGGGCCCGGCTCACCCGCGGCGGCCACAGCCCGGCCGCGAGCCGCTGCCGCCCGGTCATCCCGGGCCCGGCCGGCCCGTCGGGCTCGGCAGGCGCTTCGGGCTCGGCAGGCACGTCGGGTTCGGCGCGCTTGGCGCGTTCGGCGGGTTCGGCAGGCGCGGCGGGTTCGGCGCGCTCGGGCGCCGGCTCCCCGGGCCGGTGCACGGGCTGCTCCCCGGGCTGCGCACCCGGCCGGGTCTCGCGCGGGGGCTGCTCCGGGACCTTCGGCTCCTCGGGCGGGGTGTCGTTCGTACTCATCGGCCTCACGCCCGGAACACGTGCCGGCGGATGGCCGCGGCGTTGGAGAAGATGCGGATGCCGAGCACGACCACGACGCCCGTGGACAGCTGGGAGCCGACGCCCAGCTTGTCGCCGAGGAAGACGATCAGCGCGGCCACGACGACGTTCGACAGGAACGACACCACGAAGACCTTGTCCACGAAGATGCCGTCCAGCATCGCGCGCAGACCGCCGAAGACCGCGTCCAGCGCGGCCACCACGGCGATCGGCAGATACGGCTCGACGACGGCCGGCACTTCGGGCCGGACCAGAAGTCCGACCACCACTCCGGCCACGAGGCCCAGTACCGCGATCACGATGCACCCTTCTTCGGCTCTTCTGCTGTGGCTGTCCGTACGGTCAGGCTGGACGCGGCGGGCAGCCGCACCTCGTCCGCCGGGGACAGGGAGTACCGGATCCCGTAGCTCTCCTGGAGGACGTGCAGGTACTGGCCGTCCACGGAGTCCTGGAACAGGGTGCCGAGCCGCTTCTTGTCCCCCACCGCCAGTACCTCGTACGGCGGTACCAGCGGCCTGTTGTCGACCAGTATGGCGTCACCCGCGGCCCTGATCGCGGACAGTGCCGTCAGCCGCTGTCCGTTGATGGAGACCGCCTCGGCCCCGGCCTGCCAGAGTCCGTTGACGATCCGCTGGAGGTCCCGGTCCCTGAGCCGCCCGGTGTCGGAGAACCCGGTGTTCTCCCGCGGCTTGCCGCCGCCGGCCGCGGAGGAGCCCTTGGCATCGTCCACGACCAGCTTGAGTCCCGGACCGCGCACCTCCGAGGCTCCGGACAGCAGCGTCACCAGCTGCCCCTGGTCCCCGCCGTGCTGCTTGAGCGCCTGGCGCTGGCGGCGCGCGACGTCCGCCCGCAGCCGCTCGATGTCCCGCTCCAGGCCGTCCGCGCGCTCGTCGGCCACCTGTACCCGGTCGATCAGCTCCTGGCGTTCCTTGGCGAGCACCGGAGCGGCGACCCGCGTCTGGGCCGCGCCGAGCGTGACGACCATGGCGGCCAGGACGAGTCCGGCGGCCAGCGCCAGCTTCGACTTGAGGGTCCGCGGGAGTCCCGCCGTGCCCTCGGCCTCGCGCCGGGCCGACGCTTCCGCATAGCCCTCGTCGAGACTGTGGTCCATCACGTGCGTCAGCAGCGACATGGACGCGTCCGGGCGCGCCGACGGCGTCGGCGCCGAGCTCCGGTTGTGGGGCGGCTGCGACATGCTCCTCATCGTCGCACGTCGGCGCCGCCCGCACCGAATGCGCCCGAACGGTGGACCGGGGACGACGCTGCCCACCCGGTCCACCGCGGTCCCGCCTGCCGCGGGGTCAGTGCCCGGCGCCGTCCACCACGCCGGCCCACTCCTCCAGCAGGGCCTGCGCGGACACGTCGTCGGGGCCCTCCGCCCACAGGTGGGTGACCGCCTCCGCCGGGTCCGGCAGGACCAGCGCCCACCGCCCGTCGGCCTCGACCACCCGCACCCCGTCGGTGGTGTCCACCTGCCGGTCGCCTGCGGCCTCCACGACCCGCCGCATCACGAGCCCCTTGACCGCCCACGGGGTGGGCACGTCCCGCTTGAGCACGTGCGCACGTGGTATCCGCGCATCGATCTGGCTCAGCGTGAGCTGGGTGCGCGCCACCAGCCCGATCAGCTGCACGAAGGCCGCCGACCCGTCGAAGACGCTGCCGAACTCCGGGACGATGTACCCGCCCCGCCCGTCCCCGCCGAAGATCGTGTTCTCGGCGCGCCCCACCCGGGTCAGGTCGTCGGGCGAGGTCGTGGTCCACTCCACCTGCGTCCCGTGGTACGCCGCCACCTGCTCGGCGATGCGGGTCGTGGTGACGGGCAGCGCCACCTTGCCGCTGCGCTTCTCGGCGGCCACCAGGTCCAGGAGCACCAGCAGCGCCCGGTCGTCCTCGATGATCCGGCCGCGCTCGTCGACCAGCGAGATCCGCTCGCCGACGGGGTCGAACCGCACCCCGAACGCGGCCCGGGCCGAGGCCACGATCTCGCCGAGCCGGACCAGCCCGGCCCGCCGGGACTCGGTGGTCTCCGTCGGCCGGGACTCGTCGAGCCCGGGGTTGATCGTCAGGGCGTCCACCTCGAGCCGGCCCAGGAGGCTGGGCAGGACGAGTCCGGCACTGCCGTTGGAGGCGTCCACGACCACCTTCAGCCCGGATTCGGCGATGCCGGTGGTGTCGACCCGCCGCAGCAGCGAACCGGTGTAGGAGTCGAAGATGCTGGACGGGAACTGGAGGTCGCCGATCTCGCCGGGGAATGCGCGCCGGTACTCCTGACGTGCGAAGACGCGGTCCAGCTTGCGCTGCTGTGCCTGGGAGAGGTCGGCCCCGCGCTCGTCGAGGAACATGATGTCCACGGAGTCCGGGACGCCGGGCGAGGTCCGCAGCATGATCCCGCCGGCGCTGCCGCGCGCGGTCTGCTGTCTCGCGACGGGCAGCGGCACGTTCTCCAGATCCCGTACGTCGATCGCGCTGGCCTGGAGCGCCGAGATGACCGCGCGTTTGAGCGCGCGGGCGCCGCGGGAGTGGTCGCGGGCGGTGGTGACGATCGCGCCCTTCTTGAGGGTGGTCGCGTACGCGCCGGCCAGCCGCACCACCAGTTCGGGGGTGATCTCCACGTTGAGGATGCCGCTGACGCCGCGGGTTCCGAACAGGTGTGCCTGGCCGCGGGACTCCCAGATGACCGAGGTGTTGACGAAGGCGCCGGCCTCGATCGTCTTGAAGGGGTAGACGCGCACGTTCCCCTGGACGATCGACTCCTCGCCGACGAGGCACTCGTCACCGATGACGGCGCCGTCCTCGATCCGGGCGGCCCGCATGATGTCGGTGTTCTTGCCGATGACGCAGCCGCGCAGGTTGCTGTGGGGGCCGATGTAGACGTTGTCGTGGACGACGGTCTTGTGCAGGAAGGCACCGCTCTTGACGACCACGTTGGAGCCGACGACCGTGTGCTCGCGGATCTCGGCGCCGGCCTCGACCTTGGCGTAGTCCCCGACGTACAGCGGCCCGCGCAGGACCGCGTCGGGGCTCACCTCGGCGCCTTCGGCGATCCACACGCCGGGCGAGATTTCGAAGCCGTCCATCTCGATCTGGACCTTGCCCTCGAGCACGTCGGCCTGGGCCTTGACGTAGCTCTCGTGCGTGCCGACGTCCTCCCAGTAGCCCTCGGCGATGTAGCCGTAGATCGGCCGGCCTTCCTTCATGAGCTGTGGGAAGACATCGCCGGACCAGTCCACCGGAACATCCGGCTCCACGTAATTGAAGACCTCGGGCTCCATGACGTAGATGCCGGTGTTCACGGTGTCGGAGAACACCTGGCCCCAGGTCGGCTTCTCGAGGAAACGCTCGACCTTTCCTTCTTCGTCGACGATGGTGATGCCGAATTCCAGGGGATTGGGCACCCGGGTGAGGCACACCGTGACGAGTGCGCCTTTCTGCTTGTGGAAGCGGATGAGGTCGGTGAGGTCGAAGTCGGTGAGCGCATCGCCGGAGATGACGAGGAATGCGTCGTCCTTCAGGGCCTCCTCGGCGTTCTTCACGCTGCCGGCAGTGCCGAGTGGCTTCTCCTCGTTGGCATAGGTGAGCTCCATTCCGAGCTCTTCGCCGTCACCGAAATAGTTCTTGACGAGTGATGCCAGGAACTGCACGGTGACCACGGTTTCACTGAGCCCATGCCGCTTGAGCAGCCTGAGCACGTGCTCCATGATCGGCCGGTTGGCGACCGGCAGGAGCGGCTTGGGCATGCTCGAGGTCATGGGGCGAAGGCGAGTGCCTTCGCCACCGGCCATCACGACGGCCTTCATGTCGGAAGAGTCCTCCTCGGGAGACGACGTTCCAGCCGACCTCACCCGGCCCGGGCGGTGACTCCGCAGCTCTTCCGTGTCGGACCGGCACCGAGCGGGCTCAATCGGCCGCGGCATCCGCCTTCAGGAGACGGCGGACCTGCACCACGTAAAGGATTCCTGCCCACCAGTAGAGCGTTGTACCCCATCCGGCGAACGCCCATCCGAAAACTGCCCCCATCCAGGCCAACCAACCCGTACCGTCACTGAGCAACAGCAGCGGGAAGGCGTACATCAGGTTGAAGGTTGCGGCCTTGCCGAGGAAGTTGACCTGCGGCGGCGGATAGCCGTGGCGACGCAGGATCCAGACCATCACCAGCAGCATCAGATCGCGTGCCAGCAGGGCCCCGGTGAGCCACAGCGGCAGAATGTCTCGATAGGTCAGGCCGAAGAGCGTGGAGAGGATGTACAGCCGGTCGGCGGCGGGATCCAGCAGCCGTCCGAGGCTGCTGATCTGATTCCAGCGCCGTGCCAGCTTGCCGTCCAGGTAGTCGCTGACCCCGCTGAGCATGAGAACGGCGAGCGCCCACCCGTCGTACTCCTCCAGAATCAGCCAGAGGAACAGGGGCACGCCGGCGAGCCGGGCCATGCTCAGGATGTTCGGAATGGTGAAAATTCGGTCCGTCTGAACCCGAGTCTCCTGGACCTCCACCCGGGGGCCTCCACTGTTGGACGTGCGAACGATGCAACTCGACCCTAGCAGGAAGGCGTGTGCCCGCTGAACGCAGAAAAGCCCCGCACCAGAACCCCCGAGGGGGTTGGTGCGGGGCTTCCCGCAATGATTGTTCGGCGGCGTCCTACTCTCCCACAGGGTCCCCCCTGCAGTACCATCGGCGCTG
>NZ_JBWKDK010000045.1:0-47606 GCF_056436005.1 Streptomyces sp. NPDC043854 | reverse complement strand
GGCCCGCGGCACCCCTCCGCCACATTCCTGTCGGGTGTTTCCCCCCCCCCCCCCCCCTCCCCCCCCCCCCCCCCCCCCCCCCCCAGCACCGCACACACCATCAGCTGCATCTGGTGAAAGAGCATCAGCGGCAGCACCGCAAGGCTCGCCTGGGCCCCGAACAGCACACTCGCCATGGGGAGTCCGGCCGCCAGGCTCTTCTTCGACCCGGCGAACTGGATGGCGATCCGGTCCGCCCGGCCGAACCCGAGCCGCTTCGCCCCGTACCAGGTCACCAGCAGCATGGTGGCCAGCAGTACGGCCTCCACCGCCAGCAGCGCGCCCAGCCGCAGGGCGCTGACCCGGTGCCAGATGCCCGCGGCCATGCCCGCGCTGAACGCGGTGTACACGACGAGCAGGATCGAGCCCCGGTCGGCGTACCCCAGCACCGCCTTGTGCCGCACCAGGAAGCCGCCGATGCGCGGGCGCAGCGCCTGCCCGAGGAGGAACGGCAGCAGGAGCTGGAGGGCGATCCTCAGCACGGAGCCGGAGGAAAACCCGCCGGTGCCGCCGCCGAGCAGCCCGGCGGCGAGCAGCGGGGTGAGGAGGATCCCGGCGAGGCTGGAGAACGAGCCGGCGCAGAGGGCGGCGGGCACGTTGCCGCGGGCGATCGAGGTGAAGGCGATGGAGGACTGGATGGTGGACGGGACCAGGCAGAGGAAGAGCAGCCCGCCGTGGAGCGGCGGCGTCAGCACGGTCGGGACCAGGGCGCGCGCGGCGAGGCCGAGGACCGGGAAGAGCACGAAGGTGCAGACCAGCACGGTGAGGTGGAGCCGCCAGTGGCGCAGCCCGTCCAGGGCCTCGCGGGTGGAGAGCCGGGCCCCGTAGAGGAAGAACAGCAGCGCCACGGCCGCGGTGGCGGCGCCCCCGGCGACGGTGGCGGCCGTGCCGCGGGCCGGGAGCAGTGCGGCGAGGCCGACGGTGCCGAGGAGGGCCAGTACGTACGGGTCCAGGGGCAGCCGGGCGGGCAGGTGCGGGCGGCGCATGTACGGGGCTCACTTGCTCTGGGAGGCGGAACGGGTGCAGGGGGTACCGGGAGGCCTGCGGGCTGGTGCACGCAGCTTCGGCGTGCGGTGCTTCGGCGTGCCTGCTTCGCACTTCATGGTCTGTCGGCGCCCGGCCATCGGGAAACCCGTACACCGCTCTGACTGCCATCGCGATCCGTGATGGCCGTGCCACCATGGGGCCATGTACGACCCGGTCCAGCTGCGTACGTTCCTCACGGTCGCCCAGACGCTCAGCTTCACCCAGGCCGCCGGGCGGCTCGGCGTACGCCAGTCCACGGTCAGCCAGCACGTACGCCGGCTGGAGGAGGCGACGGGGCGCCCGCTCTTCCTGCGGGACACCCACAGCGTGGAGCTGACGGAGGACGGCGAGGCGCTCCTCGGCTTCGCCCGGACCATCCTGGAGGCCCACGAACGGGCGGCGGCCTACTTCACCGGCACCCGGCTGCGGGGGCGGCTGCGCTTCGGGGCGTCGGAGGACTTCGTGCTGACCCGGCTGCCGGAGATCCTCGAGGGCTTCCGCCACGAGCACCCGGAGGTCGACCTGGAGCTGTCGGTCGAGCTCTCCGGGACCTTGCACGAGCGGCTCGACGCGGGCCGGCTGGACCTCGTCCTGGCGAAGCGGCGCGGGCCGGGGGACGAGCGGGGCCGGCTGGTGTGGCGGGACCGGATGGTGTGGATCGGCGCCGAGGGACTGCGGGTGGACCCGGAACGGCCGGTACCGCTGATCGTCTTCCCGCCGCCGGGGATCACCCGGGCCCGCGCGCTGGAGGTCCTGGAACGGGACGGGCGGGAGTGGCGGATCGCCTGTACGAGCGGCAGCCTGAACGGCCTGATCGCCGCCGCTCGGGCCGGGCTGGGCGTCATGGCCCACACCCGTGGGCTGATCCCGCCCGGCCTGGTCCGGGTGCCGGGGCTGCCGGACCTGGGCTCGGTGGAGTTCGCCCTGCTCCGCGGGGAGCAGGTCTCGGCGTCCGCCGAGGCGCTGGCGGCGGCGATCCTCTCGGGCGCGGACCGCCTCAGCCGCGCCGGCTGACGCGTACGCCCGCCGGCTGACGCGTACGCCCGCCGGCTGACGCGTACGCCCGCCGATGACGCGCGCCCCCGCCGGCTGACGCGTACCTCCGTCCGTCCGTCTCAGGTGCCGAGGACCACCAGCCCGTCGTGGGTCCGGAGGCTGCCCGGCGTGAGCGGGGCGAGGGTGTGGGGCAGGGCGATGCGGGGCGGGCCGGTGTCGTCGGGGGCGGCGTCGAAGAGGTACGCCGCCTCCGACGCGCTGTCGCTGACCAGGTGCGGGCCGGCCGCGGAGGCCGTGGCCCCGGCCAGCGGGGTGCGGAAGAGGCTGCGCAGGTGGCGCAGGGTCTCCGCGGTGACCGTGGTGACTGCAGAGAATGCGGAGCCCGCGGAGACCCCGGAAACGGCTGAGACGGTCGGGACGACCGGGACGGCCGGGGCGGCGTTCGGCCCGGGCCGAGGGGCCTCGGGCGGGGTGCCGTCGGGCCCGGCCGCCGCGGACCGCCCGGAGGCCCCTGTCCCCGCGGGGGCCCCGGGCGCCGCCGCGGCACGGGCCGCGGCACCGGCCCCGGCGGACGCGTCGGCCGGAACCGCCGGGTCCGCCGGGGCCGGGGTTTCGGGTGCGTCCGGCGGGATCGCGCCCGCCAGGAGCAGGGCGAGCAGGACCGGAACGGCCTTGCGGCGCAGGGCCTCGGTCGCCTCGTACAGCCGGTGGGCATGGGGTGCGGGCAGGGACAGCGCGAGACTCCCGGCGGCGCCGCCCGTGGCGATGGGGACGGCGGAGCACACCACGCCGGAGGAGTACTCGCGCAGGTCGAACACCGGCGCGCCCGGAGCCACCGCGTCCAGGGCGGAGAACAGCGCCCGGCTGTCGGTGATGGTCCGGGCCGTGAGCCGCGCGGGCCGGTGCCGGGCGACGTGGTCGTGGCGCAGGTCGGGGCCCAACTGGGTCAGCAGGCACTTGCCGACCGCGCTGGCGTGCGCGGCATCCCGGAAGTCCACCCACTCCTGCACGGGCGGGGTCCCGGGCCCGTCGGCCATCTGCGTGATCCGGACCTCGCCGTCGGCGTACCGGCTCAGGTACACGGCGGCCCCGGCGCTGTCCCGTGCCAGTGCCAGGGTCCGCTGGAGCTGCCCGGCCAGCCCGCGGCCGCCCAGGGAGGCGAGCCGGTCGAGGGCGGGCCCGCGCGCGTACACGTCCTCGCCGGGCCGGTACGCGTACTCCTCCTCGCACAGCATCGCCAGCAGCGGCCGGAGCTCCTCCTCGGCCAGCGCGGACTCCCGGGCCAGCTGGCCGGCCCGCACTCCCAGCGGGTGCTTCTCCAGGACCCGCACGACGGCCAGCGCGCGGCGGGCCGCGGCGAGGGCCTCGCCGGAGCCGCCCGTCGGCGCCCGGCCGGCGCGGCCGCCGCCGCGCGTGCCGCCGCGGGCCGTCCGGGGCTCCCGGGGATCGCGGGGCAGCAGGGGATCCCGCGGCGGCCCGACACCCGGTGCCGCCGGGCCGCCGAGCGCCGCCTCCGCTTCTGCCTCCGACCCCGTCTCCGAAGCAGTCTCGGAACCTGCCCCCGTCCCAGACCTGGTCTCCGAACCGGCCCCCGCGCCGGGCGCCGACCTGGTCTCGGAACCGGCCCCCGCGCCGGGCGCCGACCTGGTCTCGGAACCGGCCCCCGCGCCCGGCGCCGACCCCGCATCCGCCCCCGGCGCGCTCCCCGACCCCCGGTCCGCCCCGCCCGCCGCCGCCGACGTCGGCGGTGGGCGGAAACCGGAGAGCACGGCCGGCAGCCCCGGCTTCGGCAGCGGCACCGCGCCCAGGTCGGGATCGTCGCGCTGGTCGACGTGCCGCAGGACGGCCGCCTGCGCGCACAGCCGCACCTCGCGCAGGTCCCGCCGCCCGCTCGGGCGGTAGCCGCGCGGGCCCAGCTCACGCGCCCAGACCCGGGCGTCGTGGTGTTCGCCGCGCCGGGAGTGGTCGAGGAAGAGGCAGTAGGCGGCCGGTGCGGTCCGGGCGCGCCCGGAGCCGGCGGCGAACTGCCACCAGAACCGGGCCCCCTCGCGCAGCCCGGCCAGGTGCAGCAGGCAGCCGAAGACGACGGCGCCGGCCAGGTCGGTGTGCGCGCTGGCCAGGAACGCGGCGAGCTGCGCCTCGGCCCCGGGCGCGCACACCACGGCCAGGCAGACGGCCTTCAGGTCCCGCCGGGCCCGCTCGGAGTCGAGCGGGCGGTCCCGCGCGGGGTCGCTCCACCCGGGGGCCCGCCGCCCGGCCGGGGCCGAGGCGCCCTTGCGGCGCGCAGTGCGCAGCAGCCGTGCCTCGGCCGCGCCGAGGTCGTAGTGCGGGTACCGGTCGCGGACGCTCGCCCGGGCCAGGAACTCGTCCAGGGAGCGGCGGGCGGCGGCCCCCCGGCCTGGCTCCTCGTCGCCCTCGCGCCGCCTCATGATTCGGCGGAGGTGTCGAGCAGGCGGGCGAGCCGCCGGTGGGCCTGGCCGAGCTGCGAGCGGACGGTGGCCTCGTCGACGCCCATCACGGAGGCGGCCTCCCCGGGGGTGCACTGGAGCCCGTAGCGCAGCAGCACGGCGTCACGCTGGCGCTCGGCGAGCCGGGACACGGCGGAATAGAAGCGGATCGTGTCCGTGAGGACCTCGTACCGGTCGGCGGCGGCCTCCTTGAGGGCGGCCTCGAAGGCGCTGATGTCCATGGGGTCGGGCATGGGGTCGGGCCGGGTGCCGCGCAGCCCCTGCCGGTCGACCAGCCGCTGCTTGAGGATGGTCCAGGCGTAGGCGTCGAGCCGGTCCATGTGAAGCATGCGCAACCACTCGTTCATGATCGAGTCGAAGGCCGCGTCCACCGCGTCCTCGGCGGCCGAGTCGGAGCCCAGCTGCAGATACGCGAAGCGCATGTACGAGGGCCTCCGGTTGGCGTGGAAGGCCCAGTAGGACAGGCGTGCCGTCGGGTTCCACTGGCTCATGGGCGTCGGCCGTCGCCGCCGGCTGGGCAGCCCCACCGCCCCGCCGGATTCCTCAGGTCCCCCATCGCTCACCGCTCCACCTCACCTCATCCCTGTGCGCGGCAAGACTGACAGCGCGGGCGCGCACGCGGGGCGCAGAAGGAGGAAGGTGGAGGATTACCTTCGGTGATGACCGGCCGCTGACAGACTTCGACCGTGCGCCGCCGCAGCCGGTACGTACGCATATGCCCCCGACACGGGAAGACGCCTGGTCGCGCCGGGGATGCGCCAGGCCGCGCCAGGGTCGCGCCACGGCTACGCCAGGGCCGCGGGCCAGGGCCGGGGGACGGCCGGGGAGGACCCCGCCGGAGCCGTGCCGGGCCCGGTCCGAGCCGATCGCGTCCCGGCTGTAGCATGACCCCATGGCGAGGGCCGTGACGCAGAGGTCACAACCCTCGCTTTTGCGTTACGTCCACCCGGCGAAATGCGGGCGCGTGACCTTTCGACGGTTCGATACGATGACCCCATCACAATCCGTCACGGCTCGAACGCTGCAACCGCATACATGAAATGGAGCATCCGAGGATGGCTCGACACCTGATCACCAGCGCGCTTCCGTACATCAACGGGATCAAGCACCTGGGCAACATGGTCGGGTCGATGCTTCCGGCGGATGTGTACTCCCGGTACCTCCGCCAGCGCGGCCACGACGTCCTGTACATCTGCGCCACCGACGAGCACGGCACCCCCGCCGAGCTCGCCGCCAAGGAGGCCGGCCTCTCCGTCGCCGCCTTCTGCGCGCAGGCCCACGACGCCCAGAAGGCGGTCTACGACGGCTTCGAGCTGTCCTTCGACTACTTCGGCCGCAGCTCCTCGGAGCAGAACCGCGAGATCACCCAGCACTTCGCGCGGCAGCTGCAGAAGAACGGCTTCATCGAGGAGCGCGCGATCCGGCAGGTCTACTCGCCGGTCGACGGCCGCTTCCTGCCGGACCGCTACGTCGAGGGCACCTGCCCGCACTGCGGCTACGACAAGGCCCGCGGCGACCAGTGCGAGAACTGCACCCGCGTGCTCGACCCGACCGACCTGATCGACCCGCGCTCGGCGATCTCCGGCTCCACCGACCTGGAGGTCCGCGAGACCAAGCACCTCTTCCTCCTCCAGTCCAAGCTCCAGCACGAGGTGGAGGCCTGGGTCGCCCAGTACGAGGCGGAGTGGCCGCAGCTGGCCTCCTCCATCGCCCGCAAGTGGCTGACCGAGGGCCTGCACGACCGCGCGATCACCCGCGACCTCGACTGGGGCGTCCCGGTCCCGGCCGACACCTGGCCCGACCTGGCCGCGGAGGGCAAGGTCTTCTACGTCTGGTTCGACGCGCCCGTGGAGTACATCGGCGCGACGAAGGAGTGGTCGGACCTCGACCCGGCCGCCCGCGACTGGAAGTCCTGGTGGTTCGAGGCCCAGGACGTCCGGTACACGCAGTTCATGGCCAAGGACAACGTCCCGTTCCACACGGTGATGTTCCCCGGCACCGAGCTCGGCGTGCGCGAGCCCTGGAAGATGGTCGACTACGTCAAGGCCTTCAACTGGCTGACCTACTACGGCGGCAAGTTCTCCACCTCGCAGAGGCGCGGCGTCTTCACCGACCAGGCGCTGGAGACCCTCCCGGCCGACTACTGGCGCTACTTCCTGATCGCCAACGCGCCCGAGTCCGACGACTCGTCCTTCACGTGGGAGCACTTCACCGCCACGGTCAACAAGGACCTCGCCGACACCCTCGGCAACTTCGTCAACCGCGTGCTGTCGTTCTCGCGCAAGCGCTTCGGCGACGACGTGCCGGCGGGCAAGGATGCCGGCGAGGCCGAGGCCCGGCTCGGCGAGCAGATCGCGGAGCTCCTCGCGGAGTACGAGGGCCACATGGACGCCCTCCAGTTCCGCAAGGCCGCGGCCGCCCTGCGCGCCCTGTGGTCGGCCGGCAACTCCTACCTGGAGGAGAAGGCCCCCTGGCTGGAGATCAAGACCGACCAGGAGGGCGCGGCGCTCACCCTGCGCACCGCGATGAACCTCATCCACCTCTACTCGGTGGTCTCCGAGCCGTTCATCCCCGCCTCGGCGCGCGCCATGCGCTCGGCGTTCCGGCTCGCCGACGACACGGCCGCCTGGGTCTCCCCGGAGCAGGCCAAGGCCCTGGACGCGGTCCCGGCGGGTACGCCGTTCACCGTGCCGCCGGTGCTCTTCGCGAAGATCAGCGAGGAGGACCTGGAGTCCTACCGCGAGCGCTTCGGCGGCGCCGAGGCGGGCTGACGGCCTGACGGTCCGACGTTCGACAGTCCGATGGCCCTACGGCCCGACGGCCGACAGGACCGGGCGAGGGGCGCGATCCGCGAACGGGGCGCGCCCCTCGCGCATGCCGGGCACGCGGCCGCCGTTCGCCGGCGCGCCCGGCGGACGTCACCGCCGGGCCGTCACCGCCGGGTCGCCGCGCGGTAGTCCGCCGCGTACTCCCGTACGAAGGCGGCCATCGCCACCACCGTGTTGCGCAGCTCCGACAGCAGCACCCGCTCGTTGGGTGCGTGCAGGTTGCACATGCTGTCCTGCGCCCCGAACAGCAGCACCTCGGCCTGCGGTGCGGCCCGGGCGAGGCCGTTCACCAGCGGGATCGAGGCGCCCGAGGCCACGTACGAGGCCGGGGTGCCCCACGCCTCCTCGAGCGCGGTGAGCGCGGCCCGGTACGCGGGCCCGCCCGTGCGCGCCTCGAAGCCGGGGCCGGTGTCGCCCGGGGTGACCGTGAGCGGTACGCCGAACGGGCGCTGCGCGAGCAGGTGCCGGGCCAGGGCGTCCAGGGCGCTGCGCGGGTCCTGGTGCGGGTGGAAGCGCAGGTTCAGCCTGGCCCTGGCGTACGGGACGACGGCCGAGGCGGCGTGGTCCACGGCGGGCGCGTCCAGCCCGATGACGGTGATCGCGGGGCCGCTCCACAGCCGTTCGCCGAGCGGGCCGCTGCCGAGCAGCGGCACGTCGTCGTGGACCGCGGCCAGGTCGCGGAACTCCTCCTCGCCGAACTCGGCCCCGTCCCACGGATCGCGCCGCAGGCCGGGCACCGCCACGTCGCCGTTCGCGTCGTGCAGGCTCGCCAGCGCGTGCAGCAGCACCAGCAGCGCGTCGGGTGCCGCTCCGCCGAACTCCCCGCTGTGCCGCGGCTCGGCGAGGGTGCGCACCTCCACGGTGAGCTCGGCGGCCCCGCGCAGGCCCGTGGTCAGCGTCGGGGTGCCGGGCCGCAGGTTGCCGAGGTCGGCGATGACCATCGCATCGCAGGCGAACCGCTCCGGGTCGGTCGGCGGGTACGCGTCGAACGCGCTTCCGTACTCCTCCTGGCCCTCGATCACCACCTTGAGGCCGACCGGGGGCCGGCCGCCGTACAGGCGGATCAGGCCCACCTGGGCGATCACGTTCGACTTGTCGTCGGCGATGCCCCGGGCCCGCAGACCGCCGGGGACGCGGGTGGGTTCGAACGGTGGCGAGAGCCACAGGCCCGGGTCCCCGGCCGGCTGCACGTCGTAGTGGCCGTACAGCAGCACGGTCGGAGCGTCGGGCTCGGGCGGCGGGATCTCGCCCCAGACGACGGGCGCGGTGTCCGGGAGCTCGATCCGCTCCACCACCGGCACGCCCGCGTCGCGCAGCAGCGCGGCGACGAGGTCGTGCGCCTCGAGCACGGGCGCCGTCGGATGGCCGGGGAAGGCGACGGACGGGATCGCGGCGAGCCGTTCCAGATCGGCCCGCAAACCGTCCATCAGGGCGTCGGCCTTCGCTTCGAGGTCCACCCGCCACCTTCCCTTTCCGCCGGATCCCGCGCACCGGCCGCGGGTTTCGTTCCTTCCGATCGTGGGGCGGGGCGTCGGCGGGCGGCGGCCGGTGCTGCGCCGGACGAGTGAACCAGGCCGGAACGGGAAGGCGCCGGGCGCGATGCACGGTCGTTCGTGTGCTCTTGGGAGGCCGCCATGGACGTTCTCGTCCTCATCGGACGCATCCTGTTCGCCCTGCTCTTCGCCGTCTCCGGCATCGGCCACCTGACCCAGACCAAGGGGATGGCCGGATACGCCGCCTCGCGCGGGGTGCCGGTGCCGGTGGCCGCCACGGCCGGCAGCGGCGTCGTCCTGCTGATCGGTGCCGTGAGCGTGGCCGTCGGCCTGTGGGCCGACATCGGGGCGCTGCTGCTCGCCGCGTTCTGCTTCACTACGGCCCTGCTGATGCACGGCTTCTGGCGGGAGCAGGAGCCGCAGGCCCGGCAGACGGAGCGGGTGCAGTTCCTGAAGGACACCGCGCTGGGCGGTGCGGCCCTGGTGATGTGCGCGTTCTTCGCCCACGCGGGCGGCGATCTCGGTCTCGTGGTCACCGGCCCGGTGCTCTCGATGGGCTGAATCCGGTCCCCCTGTCGGGGGATCTTGTGGCGGCTGCGGCGTGTCGTAGCGGTGCCGTGATCGTTTCTTCAGCCGGAACCCTCACTCCTGCTCCGGAACGAAAGGATGCGCGGTGACCGCTTGGCAGTACTTCGCGGGGGCGGGTCTGGTGGCGGTGTTCTGGCCGCTGCACGGCCAGGTGGCCGTCGCCGACGGTGGCGGCGGCCACGCGGCCCGGGCCGGTGCCCGGGCCGACGTGTGCGTGCCCGAGGGGCCTCCGCGGGCCCCCGCCGTCCGGCCCGCCGCGCCCGTCGCGGACCGGCCGACCGTGCACCACCGCGGGCTGGGGCCGGTGCAGGCCGCCGCTCCGGAGCCGCCGGCGGTCGGAGCCCCGGCCGGATCGCCGGCGGCGAAGGCCCTGGCCGCGGCTGCGGAGCCCCGGGCAGCCGCGCCGGATCCCGCGCCGCCTGCCGAGCCGCCGCCTGCCGGGGCCGGGGCTCCGCCCGCGCACGGAGCCGGGGCCGCGCGCGTCTCCGCCTTCCACGTCCGCCCGTACCGCTCTCAGGCCCTGGACCGGCGGGAGCCGGGCGGCCTG
Source organism: Streptomyces sp. NPDC043854 (assembly GCF_056436005.1). Taxonomy (NCBI): domain Bacteria; kingdom Bacillati; phylum Actinomycetota; class Actinomycetes; order Kitasatosporales; family Streptomycetaceae; genus Streptomyces; species Streptomyces sp. NPDC043854. The sequence goes on along the minus strand of NZ_JBWKDK010000045.1, from coordinate 37,621 downwards.
TCCACGGTGATGCTCATGGCCGTCGTCACCACCCCGGCCGTGCTCGCCGCGGCGGCACTGCGCCCGCGGTCGAAGAGCCAGAGCCGCAGCAGCTGACCCCCTGTCCGATCCACCCACGGGAGAACCCTCGTGTCCGAATGGCTGATCCTGGCCATTGCCATGGCGCTCGTCTGCGCCCTCGTCTCCGCCTGCACCGTGATCCGGCACCGCCGGGTCGCCCCCGACGAGGACACCAGCGAGACACCCGACGTCATCGAGTACATGACGATGATGGTGGGTGTGGTCTACGCGATCGTGCTCGGCCTGGCGATCGCCGGCGTCTGGGAGGCCCGCGGCGCCGCCGAGGACAGCGTGCGGCGCGAGGCGCAGGCGCTGTACGAGGTCGGCCAGCGGGCCGACGTCTACCCGGCCGCCGTCCGCGACCGGATCCGCGGCGAGGTGGACGCGTACGTGGCCCACACCGTCGCCGTGGACTGGCCGCGGCTGACCTCGGGCGAGCCGGCCAGCCCGGAGGGCGCCGCGCTGCTGGCGAAGCTGCGCAGCGACGTCACCCACCAGAGCCCCGCCACCGAGCTCCAGGCGCAGGCCTACCAGCCGCTGCTGGACCACATCGCGGCCGCGGACGACGCCCGCCACGCGCGGGTGCAGAGCGACGAGTCGACCCTGCCGAGCGTGGTCTGGTTCGGGCTGCTGACCGGCGGTGTGGTGACGGTCGGCCTCATCTTCACGCTCCAGATCCGCCGCTCCGGCCGCGAGCTGCTGCTGGCGGGCCTGTTCAGCGCGCTGATCGTGTTCCTGCTGTTCATGGTCTGGAGCTTCGACGCGCCCTACGGCCGCGCGGGAATCGATTCCGCGGGCCCCTTCCAGGACCTGTTCCCGAAGGCCGCCCTGGCGGCCGCCCTTCGCTGACACGGGCGCCGCCGCCGACGACGCAGGCACCGACGCAGGCGCAGGTGCGGGGGCCGGGCTCCGGCGCCCGGTCGGTCAGCAGACCGCCCCGGCCGTCCCCTGCCGCACGCACGCGACGACCGGCGAATCCCGCAGGGCCTGGGAGACGCGGACGAGGTCCCTCGGGCCGGGCGTGGCCCGGGCGGCGCCGTCCGCGCCCTCCTCGCCGTCGATGGCGGACCCCTGCGGGTCGGCGGTGCGGGCCCGGACGGCGGCGGCGACCATGGCCGCCTCGCCGACGGCCCGGGCGGTCTCCTCGTCCGATCCGCCGGCCAGGGCGAGCCCGTACGCGCGCTCCCGCTGCCGTTCGTCGAAGTACGGGCCCAGGTGCAGGAACGCGTCGTGGATGTCCGACTCGCGCTGGATCATGCGCAGCTCGGGCGGCGCCCACCACGACATCTTCACGCACGGGGTGCCGGTGGGCGCGCACGGCTGCACTTCGTCCCACAGCGGCCCGAGCCGCCGGTAGGTCGTCCACGTCTGCCAGTGGTCGGACAGCCGCTGGCAGACCAGGGGCAGGACGAAGCCGATGGCGCTGATCAGCGCGCCCAGGGAGGCGAGCGGCGGGGCGACGTACGTGCTGAGGTCGTCGAGGTCGTGGTCCGTCCAGCGGGCGACGACCGCGGTGATCTTGGTCGCGTCGTAGCTGAGGTTGAGGACGTAGCCCGCCACGATGATCATCAGGCCGGTCCTCAGCCAGCCGCGCACCTGGAGGGACCAGCGCCAGCACATGGCCACCATCACCACGGCCGCCACCAGGTGCGCCGTCAGGTAGAGGGCGATCATCTCGCGGACGTAGGGCTCGTTGGCGTAGTACGTGTCGAAGTCGCGCAGCCGCTCGACGGGCGCCTCGCCCATCGCGAACAGCACGACGAGCACCACCACGACCCCGCAGTAGCCGCCGATCCACCGCCGCGAGATGCTCCGGGTCACCTCGGCGGGGCCGCCTCGCCAGTTCACGATCAGTACCAGGCAGGCGGCGCTGAACAGGGTGATCAGGCAGTACACCAGCGGGGCGGAGAAGTTGGTGACGCCGGTCAGGTCGTTGACCGCCGCGATGGTGGGAGGGGCGGCGAAGGCGAAGACCGATCCGGCCAGGACCAGCAGGGAGCACACCGCGCGCAGCAGGGGGTCGCGCCAGTTGTCGCGCAGCGCCGGCAGTTTGAAGGCGAGTGCGATGCCCAGCGCGGCTGCCGGGATGTAGTAGTCCTGGCCGTTCAACGGTCGTTCCTGTGCCCCCGGTATCCGAGCGAGGCCTCGATGCGCCCCGCCAACTGGTCGCGCTGCGCGGGTGCGCGGTGGCTCGCCGACCCGGCGAGCCAGGTCCGGCACCGACTGCCCAGCAGTAAGCCGAAGGTCTCGGCCTCGGTCTCCTCGCGGACGTCGGCGCGGGTGCGCGCCGCCACGCGCCGTACGGTCTCGCCGAGGTCGGCCTCGTCGGACAGCAGGCGGGCCGCGACGGCGGCGCCGTCGACGTGGTGGCTGCAGTGGCCGGCCTTCATGTGCCACAGTTCGTGGCCGAGGATCACCAGCTGGTGGTCCGGGGCCGTGCGCTCCTCGACGATGACCAGGTCCCGGTCGGCCATGTCGAGCCACAGGCCGCTCGCCGTCCCGGGTGGGAACGCGGCGATCCGGAAGTCGACCCGGCGGCCGCGGATCCTGCTCATGCCCTCGCAGAGGGCGGCGTAGAGGTCCACGGGTTCCACGGGCGCGGTCAGCTGGAGGCCGGCCACCAGCTCGCCGCACAACCGTCGCTGCTCTCTGCCTATGCTCACCGTTCTCCCCGTCGGCGTGGATCCGGATCAGGACTCAAGGATCAGACAGACCCAGACTCAGAACTGACTGTCGACTGGGCCGGGATCAGGAATCGTTCGGTTTGACGCTTTCGAGGAGCATGTCCAGCCACTCGGCGACCTTGTCGCGGTGCTTGTCGCTGGGCAGCTGCGCGGCGCGCCAGGCGATGCCCCGCACCCCGTGGTTCTGGAGGAGTCTCGCCAGGGGGTCGCCGGCCGAGGAGGCCGGGGCGGGCGCGGTCTCGCGCGCGCGGCCCGCGTAGTCCTGGAGGAGCTGCTGCTCGGTGCGCAGCAGGGCGTCGGTGAGGGCGTCCGCGTCGTGCGCCGTGAGGAAACCCGCGTGGACGCCGAAGAAGCGCTGGATCGCGTCGCAGTGCTCCATCGTGGGCCGGCGGTCGCCGTTGATCAGCGCGCCGGCCTGCTGCCGCGACATCCCGGCGCCGTCGGCGATCTCCTGCTGGGTGTAGCGGCGGCCGTTGGGCTTCAGCCTCGTACGGCGGAGCAGGTCGAGCCGCTGGAGGAAACGGGCCTGCAGACAGGGCTCGCCGGCCGGCCTGCCGTCCAGCAGGCTCCGCACCACGTCCATGGGCACGCCCGAGGCCTCGGAGAGGCGGCGCAGGTCGAAGACCTTGTTCGGGTCGCGGCCCATCTTGCCCGCGAGTTCTGCGACGCGCGTGACGGTGGCTGCCAGGGACGGGTTGGCCACCGCGACGGGAGCCGGGAAGCCGTCTGTCACCAGTGGTTCTCCTAGATCGCGGCGAGTCGGTTCGGGCACGTGGTCGGCTTTTGGAATCTAGCCGTTCTCCCGCCGCAGGGCCAGAAGTTGCCACAGCTGTGGCGGGAATGAGCTGTCAAGAGGCTGGAATTGCCACGATAGTTGACACTCGAATGACGTCGGTAGCAGGATCGCCAGAGGAAATTGAAGATCCAGACCGTGAGGAGGGGGAGCTCTCGGTGCTACATCTCGCAGCGGTGGGCCCGTCCGATGGCCTCGCCCGCGCCGGTGAGGAGTGCCTGGCGGGCGAGGAGTTTGCACGCGGCGCAGTGCGGTCGGAGCGACGCAAGGAGATTTTGCGCCAGCGCCGCGAGGAACTGGGCCTGAGTCAGGAAGACCTCGCCGCACGGTTGCGCATAAGCGTTCGCGCGTACGGAAACTGGGAACGCGGACTGGTCAAGGAATGGACCGACCGCAAGCTGCTCGCCCTGGCCGAGGCCCTGGAAATGAGCGAGCGGCAGTGTTTCTGGCTCTTCCGCGTCATGGTCGACCGGGACCCGCCGCCGACCTGGCGGGCGGCCGAGGAGAACCGGCTGCCCGATGACCCCGCGCAGCGCGACTACCTGCGCGACTACGCGGCCCTCATGGAGGCAGTGCCCCATCCCAGCTTCCTCGTGGACCACCGCTGGGACGTCGCGCTCACCAACTCGGCGTTCGACAAGCTCTTCCAGGCGGTGCGCCCCCACCCCACCGCCCTCCCGGACGACAACTTCCTGCGCTTCGTGCTGTTCCACCCGGACGCGGCCGCCGTTCTGGAGGACCACGAGCCGGCGTGGTGCGTGCCGCTGCTGGCCCAGTTCGCGGCGGCGCTGGAGGCCGCCCCGGAGGACGAGGGCCTGCGCAGCATCCGCCAGGAGGTGGCCCGCGACCCCTTCATGGAGGCGGCCTACCGGTACGGCGTACCGCACTGGCTGGCCACCCACGGGGCCCAGGCCGCCGAGCGCGACGGCGCCGTGCGGACCGTGCGCCACTGGGACCCGCAGCAGGGCCTCGTACGGTGCCGGCTCGTGGCCGAATCGAGCCGCATGCTCGACGCCATGGGACTCACCCGGATCACCATGATCCTCTCGGCGCCGCAGGGAGCCGCATCCGGACCCGTCCGCGGCGGCGTCGCGCCGCACCGCAAGGGACCGCGCCTGCGCGCCGTGCCGGCGCTGGAGGACTGACCGGCAGGGGACACTGGAGCCCTCGTTCGTGTACCGCCGACCGGATGTCACGGATCGTGGCATCCGCGGCGGCACTGGCTGAAGGGCGGTAGGACGTGCGGCTGACGATCCTCGGCGGGGGCGGGTTCCGGGTACCGCTCGTGTACGGAGCACTGCTCGGCGACCAGGCCGAAGGCCGGGTATCCCATGTGACGCTGTACGACGAGGACCCGGCACGGCTGACCGCCGTCTTCCGCGTCCTCGCCGACCAGGCGGCCGCCGCACGCCGCACCGCGGCCGGCCCGGGCGCGGTCCCGGCCCCGGCCCCGTCGGTGTCCACCACCACTGACCTGGACGAGGCCCTGCGCGGGGCCGATTTCGTCTTCTCCGCCATCCGCGTCGGCGGCCTGGACGGGCGCGCCGCGGACGAGCGGGTCGCCCTGGCCGAGGGCGTGCTCGGCCAGGAGACGGTCGGCGCCGGCGGGATCGCGTACGGCCTGCGGACCGTGCCCGTGGCGCGGGACATCGCCCGCGCCGTCGCCCGGCTGGCCCCCGAGGCCTGGGTCATCAACTTCACCAATCCGGCCGGGCTGGTCACCGAGGCCATGGCCGAGGTGCTCGGCGACCGGGTGATCGGCATTTGCGACTCCCCGGTGGGGCTCGGCCGGCGGGTCGCCCGCGTGCTGGGCGCCCGCCCGCAGGACGCCTGGATCGACTACGTCGGCCTCAACCACCTGGGCTGGCTGCGCGGCCTGCGCATCGGCGGCCGCGACGAACTCCCCCGGCTGCTGGCCGACACGGCAGCGCTCCGGTCCTTCGAGGAGGGCCGGCTCTTCGGGGCCGACTGGCTCCGCTCGCTCGGCGCGATCCCCAACGAGTACCTGCACTACTACTACTTCAACCGTGACACCGTACGGGCGTACCAGGAGGCGAAGCAGACCCGCGGGGCCTTCCTGCGCGACCAGCAGCACGGCTTCTACGCCGAAGCCGGCCGGGACGCGCTGCCGCCCGGGGCCGCGTTGGCCGCCTGGGACCGGACCCGGGCCGAGCGCGAGGCCACGTACATGGCGGAGAACCGCGAGGCGGCCGGCGCCGGCGCGCGCGACGACAGTGACCGGGAGTCCGGATCCGGCGGCTACGAGGAGGTCGCGCTCGCGCTGATGCGGGCCATCGCCCGCGACGAGCGGACCACGCTCATCCTGAACGTGCGCAACCGCTCGACGCTGTCCGTGCTCGACGGGGAGGCGGTCATCGAGGTGCCCTGCCTGGTCGACGCCAACGGCGCCCACCCGGTGGCCGCGGACCCGCTGCCGCTGCACGCCGTCGGGCTGGTGACCTCCGTGAAAGCGGTCGAACGCGCCGTCCTCGCGGCCGCCGCCGGCGGCTCCCGCGCCGAGGCGGTCAAGGCCTTCGCCCTGCACCCGCTGGTCGACTCGGTCGGCGTGGCCCGGCGGCTCCTCGACGCGTACGCGGCCGCCCACCCCGGCCTCGACTACCTGCGCTGATCCCGGGGCCGGGTCCCCCGTACGGACCCGTGCCGCATGCGGCGGGGCGGGGCCGCTGTGAGAGTGCGAGATGTGACCACAGCCCCCGCCCGGACCACCGGCGACGCGGAGGCGCCCCCCGCGCTCGACCGGCGGCGGCGCAACGTCGTCTTCGGCACGATCATGCTGGGCGTGCTGCTCGCGGCACTCGACCAGACGATCGTCGGGACCGCCCTGCCCACGATCGTGGCGGACCTCGGCGGCGGCGACCACATGTCGTGGGTGGTGACCTCCTACCTGCTCGCCGAGACCGTCGCGACCGTGCTCGTCGGCAAGTTCGGCGACCTCTTCGGCCGGAAAGTGGTCTTCCAGGTCTCCGCGATCGTCTTCATCACCGGCTCGTTCCTGTGCGGCCTGGCCGGCAACATGACACTGCTCATCGTGTGGCGGGGCGTGCAGGGCGCCGGCGCCGGCGGCCTCATGGTCACCGCCATGGCCCTGATCGCCGACGTGATCCCGCTGCGCGAACGCGGCAGGTACCAGGGTGCCATCGGCGCCGTCTTCGGCGTCGCGACCGTCGTCGGGCCGCTGCTCGGCGGCCTGTTCACCGACCACCTCAGCTGGCGCTGGGCCTTCTACGTCAACGTGCCGATCGCGATCCTGGTCGTGGCGGCGGCGGCCCGCACGATCCCCTCCGTACGGGCCGCCGGGCGGCCGGTCGTCGACTACGCGGGCATCGCCCTGGTCGCGGTGGGCTCCAGCGCCCTGATCCTCGCCACCAGCTGGGGCGGCAGCGAGTACGCCTGGAACTCGACCGTCATCCTCGGCCTCTTCACGGCCGGGGCGGTGGCCCTGGCCCTGTTCTGCCTGGCGGAGACGCGGGCGGCGGAGCCGATGCTGCCGATGCGGCTCTTCCACAACCCCGTCTTCACGGTGTGCTCGGTGCTCAGCTTCGTCGTCGGCTTCGCCATGCTCGGCGCGATGACCTTCCTGCCGACGTACCTCCAGTACGTGGACGGGGACTCGGCCACGGCGTCGGGCGTGCGGACGCTGCCTTTGGTCTTCGGCCTGCTGCTCGCCTCCGTCTTCAGCGGCAACGTCACCAGCAGGACCGGGCGCTACCGCATCTTCCCGATCACCGGCTGCCTGGCCATGGGCATCGGGCTGTTCCTGCTGTCGCTGATGGGGCCGGGCACCTCCGCCTGGCTGGAATCGCTGTACATGTTCGTCCTGGGCGCCGGGATCGGCCTGAGCATGCAGGTGCTCACGATCGCCGTGCAGAACACCGTGGACTACGCCGACCTCGGCACCGCCACATCCGGTGTCACGTTCTTCCGTACGCTCGGCTGCTCCTTCGGGGCCGCGGTCTTCGGGACGATCTACGCCAACAGCCTCGGACCGGAACTCGAAGCGGCCGTCGCGGAGGCGGCCCGGGCCACCGGCGGCGACCCGGCGCAGATCGCCGCGGCCGCGCAGAGCCCGAAAGGCGTGCACAGCCTTCCCCCGGAGGCGGCCGCGCCGGTCGTCGACGCGTACGCGGACGCGCTGCACACCGTCTTCCTGTGGACGGTGCCGGTCGCGGCGATCGGGCTGGTCGTCGCGCTGTTCCTCAAGGAGGTGCGGCTGCGCGACAGCGCCCGTGCCGCCTCCACCGACATGGGCGAGGGCTTCGCCTCGCCGACCACCGCCTCCGGCGACTCGGCCAAGCTGCTCGAACTGGCCGTCGGGAAGCTCGTACGCACCATGGGGCCGGAGACCGCCCGGGAGATCGTGGCCACCTCGGACACCCGGCTGGACATGGCGGGCGCCTGGGCCGTGATGCAGGTCGAGCTGATGACCCGGACGGTCGGCCACGCCAGCCTCGGACTGATCGCCTCGCGGCGGGCCGTGCCGCCGGAGGTCCTGCTGCCGGTCTTCGACCGGATGGTGGACGAGGGCTACCTCACCCGCGAGGGCCACTTCCTCTCGCTGACGGCGGCGGGGGAGCGGGAGGCAGCGGTCATCTCGAAGGCGTGGGCACGCTGGCTGGGCGACCAGCTGGAGAAGGACCGCGGCCGGCCGAGCGGCGCGGAACTGCGGGCCGCGGCGGACGCCATCGCCAAGCGGCTGCTGGCGGAGGACCTCCGCGAGGGCACGTTCGCACAGCGGGCGCCGGCGGGGGTGTAGGCGGGCGGCGGGGTGCGCGGCGGTGTGCGGGCGCCGGGGTGTGGGCTGCGGGCGCCCTATGCCCCCGCCTTGCCGGCATTCCCCGGCTCATCGGCCTCGGCGGCCGCCATCGGGTAGTCGTACGGCGACACGGGCGGCAGGGCCGGGGCCAGCTCGGGGCGCCAGGTGCGCAGCACCCCCGCCGAGGGCGCGTACAGGGCGTGCGGGATCTCGGCCGGCGCGAACCACTTCCAGCGGACGATCTTGTGCGGCTCGGTGACCGCGGGCGTCCCCTCGGCGGAGGTGGTGACGGCCGCCGCGGTCAGCCGGGTGACCCCGGACTGCGCATCGATCCGGACCGAGAGGATCCGGATGTCCCCGGGGGCCACCTGCAGGCTCGTCTCCTCGGCCAGCTCCCGGGCCGCGGCCTGCTCGAAGCCCTCCCCGGGGTCGACCTTCCCGCCCGGCAGCTCCCAGCGGCCGTCGTGCGCCTGGCCGAGGAGCACCCGGCCCGCGGAGTCGGCCACGACGAGCCCGACGCCGACGACGCCGTTGGCCCGGGGGACGACCCGCTCGGGGCGCTCCGCGGTCGGCCCGGGGGTGGCGGCCGGCGGCACGGGCGGTACAGGGGGTACGGGGGGTACAGAGGGTACGGGCGGCACAGGGGGTACAGGGGGTACAGGAGGCATGGGCGGTGTGGGCGGGGTGGGTGTCATCCGCTGCTCCTCGTCTCTCTTCGCACGACATGGACGGCCGGTGGATCCGGCGCGCTCGTGCATCATCTTGCCGGTTCGGCAACGGGATGTGCCGCGCCGCCGTGTGCGGCCCCATGCTCGTCGCACGGAACACCCCTGCACGACCGTGAGGACGAGGCGATGAACGACACTGCGGAAGCGGAACGCACCTTCGACGTGGTCGTCGTGGGCGGCGGAGCCGCCGGACTCGCCGGAGCACTGACCCTCGCCCGGGCCCGCCGCTCCGTGCTGGTGCTCGACTCCGGCAGCCCCCGCAACGCCCCCGCCGCCCACCTGCACGGCTACCTCGGGCGGGACGGGGCGGCCCCGGCGGAGCTGCTGGCCGTGGGGCGGGCGGAGGTGACCGCGTACGGCGGCGGGATCCGATCCGGGGCGGCCGGCACGGCCATCGCCGCCGACCGGGCGGCGGAGGGCGGGTTCCTCGTGCGGTGCGCCGACGGCACTGCGGTCCGGGCCGGACGGCTGCTGCTCGCCACCGGACTGGCGGACGAGCTGCCGGAGCTGCCGGGGCTGCGGGAGCGCTGGGGACGGACCGTGCTGCACTGCCCGTACTGCCACGGCTGGGAGGTCCGCGACAGGCCCATCGCGGTGCTGGCCACCGGGCCGCTCGCCGTCCACCAGGCACAGACGTGGCGGAACTGGAGCGACCGGGTCACGCTGCTCGCCCACACCTGGCGGCCTGCCGCCGAGGACCGGGAGCTTCTCGCGGCCCTCGGCGTCGCCGTGGTGGAGGGCGAGGTGACCGGTCTGACCGCCGACGGGGACGAGCTGGCCGGGGTGACCCTGGCCGACGGCGGATCCGTGGCATGCCGGGCCCTGGTGGTCGCACCGCGCTTCACCGCCCGCGCCGGTGTCGCGGCCAGCCTGGGATTGCCCGTGGCCGCAGTCGAGCGGGACGGGGTGGTGATCGGCAGCTGCCTGGAGGCGGACCCGGCCACCGGAGCCACCGCGCTACGGGGCGTGTGGGCGGCCGGCAACCTCACCAGCCCGCTCGACCAGCTCGCGGCCGCGGCCGCCGCCGGGGTGCGTGCGGCGGTGGCCGTGAACGCCGACCTGATCGAGGAGGAGACCCGGCTGGCCCTGGAGGCGTACCGGGGCAACCGCGGCCGGGCGTGACGCATCGGACTGGTGTGCGGGTTTCGGCCGGGGCCGCTCCGCGCAGGCTCTCTGCGGTCCGACGGGCGTACGGAACGCCGGGTCGCAGTGCGGGGCACGGGGATCAGGGGGGCGCGCAATGGCACATGTGGCAGTCATCGGCGGAGGAGTCGGCGGGCTCGCGACCGCGCTGCTCACCGCCCGGCACGGACACACCGTCGAACTCTTCGAACGGGACACCCGTGCCCCCGGCACGGCCCTCGACCGGGACTTCTTCGGCTGGCACCGGCCCACCGTCCCGCAGGCCACCCAGCCGCACGTCCTCCTCGGCGCCGCCCGCACGCTCCTGCGCGACGAACTCCCCGACGTGTACGCGGAGATGCGGCGGCTCGGCGCCCGCGAGCGCCACGAGCTCGACTGGTTCGACGTACGCCCGCCCGCGCGGCCCGGCGACGAGGACCTGGTCATGCTCCAGGCCCGCCGCATCGTGCTGGAAAGCGCGCTGCTCACGGCCCTGCGCGCCGAGGAGGGAGCCGTCCTGCGGCACGGGGAGCCGGTGACCGGGCTGACGACGGAGCCGGGCACGGGCGCGGGGGCGGGAACGGGCGCGGGGGCGGGCCCCGTCCGCGTCACCGGGGTGGCCACCAAGGCCGGGACGTACGCGGCGGACCTCGTCGTGGACGCGGCCGGCCGGCGCGGCGGCACCGAGCGCTGGCTGGCCGCGGCGGGCTGCCGGCCGCCGGTCGTGGAACGCCACCGCACCGGCCTGGCGTACTTCTGCCGCTGGTACCGGCTGCCCGCCGGGATGCAGGAGGGCCCGCGCCGCCCGTGGGCGGTGACCGGCGGGCCCTTCGCCGGGTGCGCCGTGTTCCCCGCCGACAACCGCGTGTTCGCCGTGACCCTGATCGTCCACACCCGGGACAGCACCCGCTCGGCGCTGCGCGACCCCGCCCTCTTCGAAAGCGCCGCCCGCGCCTTCCCGCCCGGGGCCGCCTGGCTGGACCTGGGCGCCGAGCCGCTGTCCGACGTACTGGCCATGGCGAGCCTGGACAACCGGTGGAGCGCGCTCGTCGACGAGCAGGGGCCGGTGGTGGCCGGGCTCGTGCCGATCGGCGACGCGATCACCCACACCAACCCGACCCTGGGCCAGGGCACCTCGCTGGCCCTGTGGGCCGCGCTCCGGGTCGCCCGTACCGCCGGGCGGGAGCCGCGGTCGGCCCGGTACGCCGCCGAGCACCACGCGTGGGCGGTGCGCACCCTGAAGCCGTGGTTCGACTTCCAGGTCGTCGCGGACGCGGCCATCGGGGAGCGGTTCGCGACACGGGCCGTCCGGACGGGCGCGGCGCGGGAGACGGCCGCGCTGTTCGACTGCGCCCTGGAGGATCCGGAGGTGATGCGGGCCCGGGCGCGGGTGCGGCATCTGGCGGAGCCGCCGGAGCGGGCGTACGCGGACCCGGAGATCCGGGCGCGGGTGGCGCGCTGGCTGGCGGCGCGGCCCGATTACGTGCCGAATGCGGTGGGCCCGGACCGGGCGGAGTGGGAGAAGCTGACGGCGGGCTGAGGCGGCCCGCGGCGGGGCGGGGGAGGCGGGGATCAGCCGGAGCCGGGGCCCATCCCCAGCACCTCGGCGAGGTCGTAGCCGACGACTTCCTCCAGCTGGGCGTACGTACAGCTCTCCGGCGTCCGGTCGGGCCGCCAGCGGCGGAACTGGGCGGTGTGCCGGAAGCGGTCGCCCTCCATGTGATCGTAGCCGACCTCGCAGACGCGTTCGGGGCGCAGCGGCACCCAGGAGAGGTCCTTCTTGCCGGTCCAGCGGCTCTGTGCGCCGGGCAGGCGGGCGCTCTCGTGGGCGGACTCCTCGGCCCATGCGGCCCAGGGGTGTCCGGCGGCTTCCGCCATCCGCAGCGGTGCCAGCTCCTCCACCAGCTCGGCGCGGCGCTTCATGGGGAAGGCGGCGCACACGCCCACGTGCTGGAGGGCGCCGCGGTCGTCGTACAGGCCCAGCAGCAGCGATCCGACAATCGGACCGCTCTTGTGGAAACGGAACCCCGCGACGACGACGTCGGCCGTACGCTCGTGCTTGATCTTGAACATGAGGCGGGCATCGGGCCGGTAGGGCAGATCGAGGGGTTTGGCGATCACCCCGTCGAGCCCGGCGCCTTCGAATTGTTCGAACCACTCCTGCGCGAGCGCGGGGTCGGTGGTCGCGGGCGCGAGATGGACGGGGGGCCGAGCAGTGGACAGGGCATCGGACAGGGCGGTGCGGCGGTCGGCGAGCGGGGTGTCGAGGAGCGACGCGTCGCCGAGCGCGAGCAGGTCGAAGGCGACGAGACTGGCGGGGGTCGTCCGGGCGAGGAGGTCGACGCGGGACTGCGCGGGGTGGATCCGCTCGGTCAGCCGGTCGAAGTCGAGCCGCCCGCCGTGCACGATCACGATCTCGCCGTCGACCACGCAGCGGGCGGGCAGGTTCTCCCTCAGAGCGGTCACCAGCTCGGGAAAGTACCGGGTGAGGGTCTTGCCGGTGCGGCTGCCGATCTCCACCTCGTCGCCGTCGCGGTGCACGATGGCGCGGAAGCCGTCCCACTTGGCCTCGTACTGCATACCCGGCGGGATCCGGGACACCGACTTGGCGAGCATCGGCTTCACGGGCGGCATCACGGGCAGATCCATGCCAACGATTCTGCGGCGATATATATAGTTCCGCCCGGTATGCGCGTCGGGCCGGGCCCGCCTACCGTGGCGCACATGGGTGCATCCGGAAAGGCGATCGAGCTGGACGTGGGCGGGCGGACGGTGCGGCTGTCCAACCCGGACAAGGTGTATTTCCCGGAGCGGGGCCTGACGAAGCTGGACGTGGCCCGGTACTACCTGGCCGTCGCCGACGGCATCACGCGCGCCCTGCACGACCGGCCCACGACCCTGGAGCGCTACCCGGACGGGGTGGAGGGCGAGTCCTTCTTCCAGAAGCGCGCGCCGAAGACCATGCCCGACTGGATCCCGACCGCCCACATCGCCTTCCCCAGCGGGCGGTCGGCCGACGAGATGTGCCCCACCGAGCCGGCCGCCGTGCTGTGGGCCGCCAACCTGGGCTGCCTGACCTTCCACCCCTGGCCGGTGCGCCGCACGGACACCGACCGGCCCGACGAACTGCGCATCGACCTGGACCCCCAGCCGGGCACCGGCTACCACCACGCGGTGATCGCCGCGCACGAGCTGCGGGACGTCCTGGAGGACCTGGGGCTGCGGGGCTGGCCGAAGACCTCGGGCGGGCGCGGCCTGCACGTCTTCGTGCCGATCGCACCGCGCTGGACCTTCACCGAGGTCCGGCGGTGCGCGATCGCCATCGGCCGGGAGCTGGAGCAGCGGATGCCGGGCAGGGTCACCACAGCCTGGTGGAAGGAGGAGCGCGGCGAGCGGATCTTCGTCGACTACAACCAGACCGCCCGCGACCGCACGATCGCCTCCGCCTACTCCGTACGCCCCCGCCCGCAGGCCCCCGTCTCGGCCCCGCTGCGCTGGGACGAACTCGACTCCGCCGAGCCCCGCGACTTCGACATCACCACCATGCCCGCCCGCTTCGCCGAGGTCGGGGACCTGCACGCGGACATGGACGAGCACGCCTTCACCCTGGACCAGGCGCTGGAACTCGCCGACCGCCACGAACACGACCACGGCCTGGGCGACATGCCGTACCCGCCGGACTACCCGAAGATGCCGGGCGAACCGAAGCGCGTCCAGCCGAGCCGCGCCAAACGCGAGGACTGACCCGCCGGGCCCTGTCAGTGCCGGATGCCATGCTCGAAGTGAGGACGGAAGGAGTGCGGGCCATGCTCACGACGGACTACAAGGACGGCGCCCCGAACTGGGTCGACCTCGGCACGCCGGACACCGAGGGCGCCGCGGGCTTCTACGCCGGACTGTTCGGCTGGGACTACCGGGCGGGCGGCGAGGAGGTCGGCGGGTACGGCATGTTCCGCCTCGGCGACAGGATCGTCGCGGGTGGCATGGCCGTCACCGCGGAGCAGGGCCCCCCGGCCTGGACGGTGTACTTCCAGAGCTCCGACGCGGACGCCACCGCCGCCGCCGTCACCAAGGCCGGCGGTACGGTGCTCTCCGCGCCGGCGGACGTCCTGGACAACGGCCGGATGGCGGTCTTCGCCGACCCGGAGGGGGTGGCCTTCGCGACCTGGCAGCCCCGCGGGAACACCGGGCTGGATGCGGTGCAGGAGGTCGGCACCCTGTGCTGGGCCGAGTTGTACACGGCCGACGTGGCCGCGGCGCGGGACTTCTACGGCTCCGTCTTCGGCTGGGAGATCGCCGAGATGGCCTTCGACGGCGGCACGTACAAGATGACCAAACCCGCCGGAGCCGCCGACAAGGAGGCCTTCGGCGGTCTGGTGCCCATCGCCGGAGACCCGGTCGAGGACTCCGAACACCCCTACTGGACCCCGTACTTCGAGGTCGCCGACTGCGACGCCACGGCGGCCAGGGCCGAGGAGACGGGCGGCAAGGTCCGGCTGGCCCCGGTCTCCATGGAGGGAGTCGGCCGCTTCGCGAAGCTGGCGGACCCCTACGGAGCCCGGTTCGCGGTCATAGCCAGCGCCCCGCCGCCCCAGGGATGAACGGGTGTTGATCAGTCGTTGATCGGACGTCCATCGGGGGCCGTGAGGATCTCCGGCATGTCGATGAACACCAGCACTACGTCCGCCGCCGCAACCGCAACCGCAACCGCAACCGCCCCCGCCGCCGCCTGGTACGAGGTCGCCCTGTGCGCCCAGACCGGCCCGGAGTTCTTCTTTCCGGAGCCGGGCTCCTCGCTGCGTGAGGCGAAGCGGCTGTGCGCCGCGTGCGAGGGGCGGGCGGGCTGCCTGGAGTACGCCCTCGCCAACGACGAGCGTTTCGGTGTCTGGGGCGGACTCTCCGAGGCCGAGCGCCACGCCCTCCGCCCGCGCCGCTGAGCCCCGGCCCGCAGGGGCGGGCCGAGGCCGAGGCCGAAGCCGAGGGATCAAGAGGTCAAGAAGACCGCAGGTCAGCCCTTGCGGGCGGCCAGGCGGGCCGCACGGGCGGCCAGGCGCTCGTCGAACTTGCGCGCCTCCGCGTCCAGGCCGTTCATGAACAGGCCGAGCTCCTCCTGGGCCTTCTGGCCTTCCGGGCCGAGGTCGTCGATGTTCATGATCTTCAGGAAGCGCATGACCGGGCTCAGCACGTCGTCGTGGTGGATCCGCAGGTTGTAGACCCCGCCGATCGCCATCTGGGCGGCCATCCGCTCGAAGCCGGGCATGCCGTGTCCGGGCATCCGGAAGTTCACGACGACATCGCGCACGGCCTGCATCGTCAGGTCCGGGGCGAGCTCGAAGGCGGCGCCCAGCAGGTTCCGGTAGAAGACCATGTGCAGGTTCTCGTCCTGCGCGATGCGGGCGAGCATGCGGTCGCAGACCGGGTCGCCGGACTGGTGGCCGGTGTTGCGGTGCGAGATCCGGGTCGCCAGCTCCTGGAAGGCGACGTACGCCACCGAGTGCAGCATCGAGTGGCGGTTGTCGGACTCGAAGCCCTCCGACATGTGCTGCATGCGGAAGTTCTCGAGCTTGTCCGGGTCCACCGCGCGCGAGGCCAGCAGGTAGTCGCGCATCACGATGCCGTGGCGGCCCTCTTCGGCGGTCCAGCGGTGCACCCAGGTGCCCCAGGCGCCGTTGCGGCCGAACAGCGTGGCGATCTCGTGGTGGTAGCTGGGCAGGTTGTCCTCGGTCAGCAGGTTCACCACCAGCGCGATCTTGCCGATGTCGGTGACCTTGGACTGCGCCGGGTCCCAGGGCTCGCCGTCCTCGAAGAAGGCCGGGAAGTTCCGGCCGTCGCTCCACGGGACGTACTCGTGGGGCATCCAGTCCTTGGTGACCTTCAGGTGGCGGTTGAGCTCCTTCTCCACCACCTCTTCCAGCGCGTACAGCAGCTTGGCGTCGGTCCACGCCTGAGAGCTGCCGAGGTGGGGAGAGGTGATCGTCACGGGTGCTCCTGGGGACAAAGCGAATTACCTACGGTGCCGTAGCCTACGACGCCGTAGGTTAAGCGGACCGTGAGGGTGAGCCAAGCCCCAGGCGTTCATATGCCCGGTTACATCCAGTTATCTGTGCAGTTTATGAGGGTGCACGCGGCCGAGTGCGGGGCGAATGTCACGCAGGCAGGTGGTCCCGCGACACCGCCTTGACGCGGATGCGGACGTGGATGCCGACGCAGATGGGGACGCGGATGGGGATGGGGATGGGGATGCGGACGCCGTAGCCGGGGCCGAAGCGGAGCCGGCCCCGGCTCCGGGCGTCGGGGCCGGGGAGCCGGGGCCGGGGGCGGGTGTCGGGGTGGTGTGGGGTCGGTGCGGTGGGGGTGGGTCGGTTCGCCGGGTCAGGCGGACCGGAGCGTCTCCCGGACCTCCTGGGCCGTGGTCGGCCGGATCGTGCCGTCGACCAGCAGCCAGCGCGTGATCCCGATCGACTCCAGGAACGGCACGTCGTGGCTGGCGACCAGCAGCGCGCCCTGGTACGCGTCCAGGGCGCCCGACAGCTGCCGTACGCTCGCCAGGTCCAGGTTGTTCGTCGGCTCGTCCAGCATCAGCAGCTGCGGAGCCGGCTCCGCCAGCAGCAGCGCCGCCAGCGCCGCCCGGAACCGCTCACCGCCCGACAGCGTGCCCGCCGCCCGGTCCGCGCGGGCGCCGCGGAACAGGAAGTGCGCGAGCCGCGCCCGGATCAGGTTGTTCGAGGCGTGCGGGGCGAACCGGGCCACGTTCGCCGCCACCGACAGGCCCTCGTCGAGCACGTCCAGCCGCTGCGGCAGGAACCCCACCGGAACGTGCGCCGCCACCTCCCCGGACACCGGGTCGAGCAGCCCGGCGATCGTGCGCAGCAGGGTCGTCTTGCCCGAGCCGTTGCGGCCCACCAGCGCGATCCGCTCCGGGCCGCGCACCTCCCACTCGCCCGGCACCCCGGCCCCGTGGGCCAGCCGCACCCCGCTCAGGGTGAGCACCCGGCGCCCCGGCGGAACCTGGGTCGCCGGCAGCTCGATCCGGATGTCGGCCTCGTCCCGGACGCCCTCCACCGCCTGGTCCAGGCGCTCCTTCGCCTGCGCCAGCCGCTCGTTGTGCAGGGCGCGGTGCTTGCCCGCGGACTCCTGGGCGGAGCTCTTGTTGCCATTCGCGATGATCTTGGATGCGCGCTTGGTGTCGTACATCTTCTGGCCGTACTGCCGGCGCCGCGCCAGTTTGGCGTGCGCCTCGGCCAACTCCCGCTTCTGCCGGACCACATCGGCCTCGGCGACCCGGACCAGCCGCTCGGCCGCCTCCTGCTCCGCGGCGAGCTGCGCCTCGTAGTCCGAGAAGTTCCCCCCGTACCGGTGCACTTCGCCGTCGTGCAGGTCGGCGATCTGGTCGACCCGCTCCAGCAGCTCCCGGTCGTGGCTGGCCAGCAGCGTCACTCCGGGCCAGGACTCGACCGCCGCGTACAGCCGGCGCCGGGCCCGCAAGTCCAGGTTGTTCGTCGGCTCGTCCAGCAGCAGCACGTCGGGGCGGGCGAGCAGCAGGGCGGCCAGCCGCAGCAACACGCCCTCGCCGCCGGAGAGTTCGCCGACCGTGCGGTCGAGGCCGATCCGGGCGAGGCCGAGCTGGTCGAGGGTGGCCAGGGCGCGTTCCTCGACGTCCCAGTCGTCGCCGACGGCGGCGAAGTTCTCCTCGGTCGCCTCACCCGCCTCGATGGCGAGCAGGGCGGCGCGGGCGGCGCGGATGCCGAGCGCCTCGTCGACACGGAGGGAGGTGTCGAGGGTGACGTTCTGCGGGAGGTGGCCCAGGGTGCCGGCGACGGTCGACTGGCCGCCGGTCGGGCTCAGTTCGCCCGCGATGAGCTTCAGCAGGGTGGACTTCCCGCTGCCGTTGCGCCCGATCAGGCCGGTACGGCCGGGGCCGACGGCCAGCTGGAGCCCGTCGAAGACGGCCGTGCCGTCGGGCCATTCGAAGGACAGGGTGGAGCAGGTGATGAAAGCGGCGGACGTCGTACTCATGGAGGCCTCCGGGTTGCGTGAATGGTGCGTGCAACGGGGGGAGACGGCCGAGGACGGACCCGGTGGCGAGGTCCCGCAGAACAGCGGCACGGCGCACGCCTTTTGTGGTGGCACGGTCGTGCGGCCTTGAGGCGGCACGGTCGTGCGGCGGCGTGGCTGTGCGGTGGCGGGGTCGACTGTGTGACCGGTGTGGTGTGTCGGTGTCGGTCGGCGTCTCGGCCTTAGAAGTGCAACGTCCTGCTCCGTTCGACGAGGAGGGTGGCGTCGACGAAGCTACGGGCGGCCGGAGCCGCCCGCAAACGATTTACGGGCCGGGCGGGTCGCCGGGCTCAGTGGGGGCCGCGCATCAGCTCGGCCAGGCTGTGGTCCATGTCGAGGTACAGGTGCTCCAGCCCCGGGGGGACGATCTCCGCCGCCCGCGCCAGGAACCGGTGCAGCTCGGCCGTGGACATCAGCACGATCGCGACACCCTCGGGGGCGTGGAACTCGATCGTGGTCCGGTCGCCGTCGTACGGCCGCACCCGCACGTCGCCGTAGCCCGTCGGACGGTCCAGGCCCGACTCCAGGAGCTCGCGCCCGAAGGTCCACGACACCTCGACGCCCTCCAGCGTGGCGGGGGCGGGGAAGGCCATCCGCACGGCGAACGGATCCGCACGGTCGTAGCAGAGAGTAACGGGTACGGTCTCGACCTTCGGCGCGGTGGCCACCAGACGTGCCTGCACAGCCTGCTCGATAACAGTGTTCAAGGCTCGCTCCCTTGCGGCGGAATTCCTGCCGGGTATGGGTGGAACCCGGCATCCGGATAGACGCCGCAATCGGCAAATCCGTGCACGGCCGATGACGTGAGCTGTGTCACCGCCTGGCTGGAACGCATCCGTTTGATCGCACAGAGTAATCGGGGTGGGGGTTGTGCCCGAAGGGGGTCACTCCTTGCCGCACGATCCGGAGTGGTCGCAAAACGGCTGGTTCCCGCTCACTCCACAGGCGCAAAGCATCGCCCTGGTCTCCCTGCGGACGGTTCCGTCCGCGGTCGTCACGCGCAGCTCGCCACGGATCACCAGTCGGCCGGCCGGCGACCGTACGACCGTCGTCGGCCGGTCCGGCTCCTCGGGCGGCCCGCCGGCGAGCCGGTACTGCAACGCGCCCGACGGACACCGCCGGATCACCTCGGCGACCCGCTCGGGATCGGCGCCGTCCGGCTGCACCCAGGGCCGCTGCCCCGTGTCGAACACCTCGGGCAGACCGCGCACGCACTCGGCGGCGTGCAGGCACCGGCCCGTCTCGTACGTGACGGTGATCCGCTTGCCCGGATAGGCCTTGGGCTCCTTGCGCTGCCGGGGCTGCTTGGGCTCGTTGGGCTCGTCGGGCTGGTTGGAGGGCATGCACCCACGGTAGGAAGGCGGCGGCGGGGACGCACTCTGGACGGCGAATCCGGGGTGCACTAGCTTCCGGCGCCATGAGACTTCTGGGAGTTGGCATGCTCGCGGCAGCTTTGGCGGTGGGGCCGGTGGTGGCTCCGGCGCAGGCGGACACCGGGGGGACGCGGGAGGGGTACGGGGTGCAGGACGCTCCTGGGACACAGGATGCTCCTGAGGTACGGGGCACTCCTGGGACGCAGGGCGCTCCCGGGGCTGGGGAGTTACGGGATCTCCGTGGCGCGGGCTGGGCGCTGAAGCAGACCGGCAAGGACGCCCGATTCCGCGGACTGGCCGCGGTCAGCCGCACCACGGCCTGGGTGGCCGGCTCCAAGGGCACCGTGCTGCGCACCGTCGACGGAGGCCGCACCTGGAAGGACGTCTCGCCGCCCGCCGCAGCGGCCGACGGCCTGGAGCTGCGCGACATCGAAGCCTTCGACGCGCGCCGCGCGGTCGCCCTCTCCATCGGGGAGGGGGAGGCCTCGCGGGTGCTGCGCACCGACGACGGCGGCAGGACCTGGACCGAGACCTTCCGGAACACCGACCCGCGCGCCTTCTACGACTGCCTGACCTTCTTCGACTCCCGGCACGGCCTGGCGGTCAGCGACCCGGTGGACGGCAGGTTCCGCATCCTGTCGACGGACGACGGCGGGCGGAACTGGGCGCTGCTGCCGGACACGGGCATGCCGGACGCGCTGCCCGGCGAGGCCGGCTTCGCGGCGAGCGGGCAGTGCCTGGTGGGCGCAGGGTCCCGGGACGTGTGGCTGGCCACGGGCGGTGGCGCGGTCGCCCGGATCCTGCACTCGGCGGACCGCGGCCGCACCTGGCGGGCCGCCGAGTCCGGCATCCCGGCCGGCGACCCCGCCAAGGGGGTGTTCGCCCTGGCCTTCCGCGACCGTACGACGGGGTTCGCCGTCGGCGGCGACTACCGCACCGGCCAGCCGTCCCCGCAGGCCGCCGCCGTCTCGGCGGACGCGGGCCGCAACTGGAGCCCGTCCGGGACCCCGCCGCCCGCCTACCGGTCGGGCGCGGCCTGGCTCCCGCACACCCGCGGCACGGCGCTCGCGGTGGGGCCGACCGGTACGGACGTGACCACGGACGGGGGCCGCAGCTGGCGGGCGCTGGAGCCGGGTTCGTACGACACCGTCGACTGCGCGGCCGACGGCGGCTGCTGGGCGGCGGGGGAGAAGGGACGGGTGGGGCGGCTGGAACGCCGGTGAGGCCAGCCGGTGATCAGTCGGTCGGCCGCGTGAAGAGGTCCATGCTGCCGAAGTGGCTGGGCACGAAGCCCGCCGCCTTGTAGACGGGCTCGCCGGCGGAGCTGGCGTGAAGCTGGATGTAGTGGATCCCGATGCCGTTCAACCATGCGACGAGCCCGTCGACGATCCGCCGGGCGTGCCCCTGCCCGCGGAAGGCCTCGTCGGTGACGATGCCGTCGAGGTATCCGCGGCGTCCGTCGGTGTACTGGGGCCTGGGCAGGTGGTACGTCACCCAGGCCATCCCGGTGGCTGCGAGGGGCTCGCCGGGTGCTCCGCCGACGACGAGGCAGTGCACGTCGGACCGGTCGCTGATGCGCTCGAGGAACCACCCGGGGGCGACATCCCGCCAGGCGGCATCGGCGGGCCCGGGCTCCACCCCGAGAGCGGCGAGCGCGACGGCCCGCAGCCGGATGAGCTCGGGAATGTCGGCGGGGGTGGCGGGACGGGGGTGCATGAGGGGCTCCTGTGGGTGGTGGGGTGTGTGTGCGGGTCGGGGTGATGGAGGTCGGGGTGATGGAGGTCGGGGTGATGTGGGGTGGGGGAGTCGAGCGGGCCGGGAGAGGACTGCGTGACGGCGCCCCGGGCCACCGAAGCCGGGCAGGCGGGGGGCGGCAGGCACGCCGGACCAGGGCAGCTGGACGCAGACGGCGACACCGGATCAGCCGGCCCGGCGGGAGGCGGCTGGGCGGGGTCGCGGCGAGCGGTATCCCCGCGCTCGGCGTCGGAGAGGTGTCCGGGGTTTCCCGGCAGCCGATTGTCCTTCCGGTTCGGGCCGGCCCGTCAAGGGCGCTCCTCCTTCGTCGTCGCGTCGCTTCGCGATGTCGCTGCGCTCCACCCTTGACAGCCCGACCCGCCCCGGAATGCCAACAGACTGCCGGGAAGCCCCCGAAGGATGGCCAGGGGGACCGATCGAGGGACGGGGCGATCAGAGAAGCCGCCCCCGGCTCCGCCTTGCAGCATCCCCATCCCTCAGGACCACCGGGACCGACCGGCGCCGGGGGCGCAGGCACAAAGGACGCCCCCGAGGCAGACACCAGGGCCCGCTCGGAAGCGAGGCGGCCCCAACCTGCAGCAAATGTCGACCAGAAGCCCATCGGGACACGCCAAACGCCCCAGATCGCTACGCGCTCCTCGTGACTGGGAGTCTGGCGGCCGTCTGGGGTTGGACATAGGCCGCCCACGACCTCTACATGCTCCTCGTGACTGGGCGTCTGGCGGCCGTCTGGGGTTGGACATAGGCCGCCCACGACCTCTACATGCTCCTCGTGACTGGGCGTCTGGCGGCGGTCTGGAGCAGGGGCGCTTGAGAGCGAGTACGTCGCGCAACAAGGCGGCCGAAGGACGCAATGGGCTGGGGTGCGACGGATGAGGAAGCAAGGTGCGTGGCTTGGCGGCCGATCGTGTGCGAACCGATGTAAGGTGCCCACGATTGCGTCGCGGTCGGACGACTCGTCCCGCGCTGGCTCGACGGCAAGCGGTCCTGGTGCGCACTGCGCGCCAGACGGCGTCAGCGGACCGGTCTGTTCGCACGTCGTCTCACGTGGAGACCGGAAGGTGGGGCGAAATGTCGAGCAGTTCGACGTTGGGCAACGTCTGGGTGCCTTTGTCGCCCGTGTCAGCCCCATGGACACCCGAAGGAACCTTTCTCTAGACCGAATTGGCCAGTGACGGAGGCCAATCACCCGCGCAGTGACCCCGCAGATGGCTTCCGTTGTCGACACATGACGAGCATGCAGGGCGACCTGCACGCCTCCCGGCCCCTGATTGCTGCCGGCCCCCGAGCCTGCCGCAAGCCGCCGAGAAATCAGGACTGTCCAGCGATCTGCCGCGTCTACCAGCTCCAGACGGCCGTCGGACGCCGAGAAATGAGGAGCGCGTAGCGATCTGCCGCGTCTACCAGCTCCAGACGGCCGTCGGACGCCGAGAAATGAGGAGCGCGTAGCGATCTGGGGCGTTTGGCGTGCCCCGATGGGCTTCTGGTCGACATTTGCTGCAGGTTGGGGCCTCATCGCTCCCGAAGCGGGGGTCTGATGGCCGTCTTGGGGCGTCTTTTGTGCCCGCGCGCCCGGCATCGGTCGGTCCTGGTGGTCCTGGGGATGCTGCAAGGCGGAGCCGGGGGCGGCTTCTCTGATCGCCCCGTCCCTCGATCGGTCCCCCTGGCCATCCTTCGGGGGCTTCCCGGCAGTCTGTTGGCATTCCGGGGCGGGTCGGGCTGTCAAGGGTGGAGCGGAGCGACATCGCGCAGCGACGCGACCGCAGGGAGCGCCCTTGACGGGCCGGCCCGAACCGGAAGGACAATGGGCTGCCGGGAAGCCCCCGGATGCTCCTCCGACGCCGGTCGGGCGTGATTCCGTCCGCCGCGCCGCGGTTGCGCAGTGCGCTCCCGCTTGCGGGGGAGGCCACCCGTACAGCCTTCCGCCCCGCGTCCCCGTTCGGCTCCGGGCCCCCGCCTCGCCCCCCGGCCCTACGTTGCCAGGTGTTCGCGGACCGCGGCGAGGTCTGCCGACGTCTTCGTGGCGATGAACTCCGTGATGCGGTACTCGCAGACGCCGGCCACCGTGAAGGGGTCCTCCTCCGCGATCTGCTCGACCTCCGCGCGGGAGACTCCCGCCGCCAGGATGATGCCGCCGTCCCGCGGGACCTTGCGGCCCGAGGCGAGGAAGACGCCCGAGGCGTAGTAGCGGTCGAGCCAGGCGATGTGGGCGTCCAGCTCGTCTTCGACGGCTTCGATGGGCGCTGTGTACGTGAGCTCCATGACGAACATGATCGTCAGGTTACTCTCGCACCATCATGACGAGTGTGAAGACCCCCGCCGACGAGGCCGAGGCCCGGGCGATACAGGATGAACTGCGCAATCTGGTCGTGCTCGACGAGCCCGGGCCGCAGCCCGGGCGCGGGCTCGTCGCCGGGGTGGACGTCGCGTACGACGACGAGCGGGACCTGGTCGCCGCCGCGGCCGTGGTCCTCGACGCCGCCACCCTCGAGGTCGTCGAGGAGAGGACGGCGGTCGGGCACGTCAGCTTCCCCTACGTGCCCGGGCTCCTCGCCTTCCGGGAGCTGCCGACCGTCCTGGCCGCGCTCGAGGCCCTGACCGCCGCCCCGGATCTCGTCGTCTGCGACGGCTACGGTCTCGCCCACCCCCGCGGCTTCGGTCTGGCGTGCCACCTCGGGGTGGTCACCGGGCTGCCGAGCATGGGTGTGGCGAAGAACCCGTTCACCTTCACCTACGAGGAGCCCGGCGCCCGCCGCGGGGAGGCCGCCGCGCTGCTCGCCGCCGACGGGGCGGTCGTCGGGCGCGCCCTGCGGACCCAGGACGGGATCAAGCCGGTGTACGTCTCCGTCGGCCACCGGATCTCGCTCGACAACGCCTGCGCCCACGCCCTCGCGCTGAGCCCCCGGTTCCGGATCCCGGAGACCACCCGGCACGCCGACTCCCTGTGCCGCCGGGCCCTGCGCGAAGCCTCCTGAACGCGACACGCACCCCTCAGCTCACCGTCGCCACCCGGAACCGGATCCCCGCCTTCTGGAGCCGTTCCAGCAGGGCGTCGCCCATCGCGACCGCCGTGGTGAGCTGGCCCGCGCGCTGCGGCAGGGCGTCGTACGCGAGGCACAGTGCCGACTCGGCCAGCATCTTGGCGGTCTCGTCGTAGCCGGGGTCGCCGCCCGACACCTCGGTGAACACCCGGCGGCCGCCGCCCTCGCCCACGAAGCGGACCGTGAACCAGCTGCGGGCCCGCCGCTCGGCGTCCGGGCCCCGGCCCGGTCCCCAGTGGCCGATCAGCCAGCGGCGGGCCGGCGGCAGCTGGGCCAGGGCCGCCGTCGCGCCCACCGCCAGCGTGCCGCCCACGGCGACCGGGAGGTGCTCGACCGACGCGTAGTGCCGGTAGCGGAAGTCCGGCCCGTACCGCTCCAGTGCGGCCGCGGACCGGGTCACGATCTGCGGGTCCAGGGAGGGCAGGGGCATCGCCCAGGTGCCGGTCTCCCGGCTGAACCGCGGTGCGCCCAGCGGCCCCCGTACGCGTCGCCCCGGCAGCCGGGGCTCGTGCAGGCGGCGGGCGCGCGCCGCGGCCATGGCCTGCGGGCCGCGGCCCATCGCGGTGAGGGCGGAGGCCAGGGTGCCGCCGGAGAAGCGGGCGTTGGACCGCATGAACCCGTCGACCTGCAGCGCGGTGCCCTCCGGCAGCTGCTGCACCGTGAAGTAGGTGCCCAGGTCGGCCGGGATGCAGTCGAAGCCGCAGGCGTGCACCAGGCGGGCCCCGGTCTCCCGGGCGCGGGCGTCGTGCTCCACGTACATGCGGTCGACGAACTCGGGCTCGCCGGTGAGGTCCACGTAGTCGGTGCCCTCCTCGGCGCACGCGGCGACCAGCTCCGGGCCGTACAGGACGTACGGTCCCACTGTCGTGGCGAGGACGCGGGTGGCGGCCGCCAGCTCCCGCACGGCCGCCGGATCGGAGGCGTCCGCTCGGAGCAGCGGCACGTCGGCGCAGCCGGGGTAGCGGGCGGCGAGCCGTTCGCGCAGCCGCTCCAGCTTGCCGGGGTCGCGGCCCGCGAGGGCCCACCGGCAGCCGGCGGGGGCGTGTCGGGCGAGGTACTCGGCGGTGAGGGCCCCCACGAACCCGGTCGCGCCGAAGAGCACGATGTCGTGGGCCCGGTCGTGCCCCGGTCTCGTCCGCCTGCCCTGCCGGACCTCTTCGTCCATCACGGTTCCTCCCAGCTCGTACGGGTGGCCGAGGCTAGCGTGCGGCGGGCGTGGGACGACCGGCGCCCCGCCAGTGGCCTGGAGGCCGCTGCCGGGGCGCTGTACGGAGGCGTCCGACTACCGGGTCAGTTGTCCTGGTACATGCCGAAGACGTCGACGATGAGGTCGATGTTGCCGTCGCTCTGGTTCCAGAAGTCGATGATGCCGTTGGCGCCGGTGCTGGCCTGGACGAGGTTCGGCACCGTCTTGCCCACCGTCCAGTTGAGGGTGGAGGAGGTGGGGGCGGGCGGCCAGGGGGCCGTGTCGTTGATGTAGTCGTCGAGGGTGTTGGGGTCGGGGGAGACGGCGAGGTAGCCGTTGTCCTTGGTGTTGGTCACCGTGGAGTTGAGCACGAAGCCCTTGATGCCGGGCTCGCCCGCCGCGAGCGGCAGGTAGATGTAGCCGCGGCCCCCGAGCGGGCCCTCGCCCCAGGTGGCGTCGTCGCGGGTGTCGAGCAGGCGCTCCGGCTGGAACGGCAGGTAGGCGCCCGCGCTGGCGGGGCTGTAGTAGCCGACGACGTCGACGATGACGTCGGCCGGGTTCCAGCCGCCGTTGCGGACGACGATCTTGCCGTCGGGGCCGACGGGGACGATCACCGAGTTGGCGATGGTCTGGCCGGCGGTGAAGTTCACGTTGGAGGCGGTCGGGGCGGACTGGCCGCTCGGGTAGACCGTCAGGTGGCCGTCGCTCTTGGGGTTGGTGACGGTCACGTTGAGGGCGACGGCCTTCACGCCGGAGGCCGGGACCTTGCCCTTGCCGGCGATCTGGACGCTGAAGGAGCCGTACCCCTTGACCTGGCCCTGGACGGTGCCGGTCCCGTTGCGGGTGTCGACGAAACGTTCCGGCGCCAGCGGGGTGTAGCCGCTGGAGGCGGACTGGGTGAAGTAGCCGGTGACGTCGGCGATCAGGTCGACCGACTCCCAGCCGCCGTTGTACAGGTTGACGTAGCCGTTCGCGCCGACCGGCACGATGACCAGGTTCGGGACGGTCTGGCCGGGGGCGAAGTTCACGTTGGACGTGGTGGGGCGGACGTCGCCGTCGGCGAAGGCCGTGACGTGGCCGCCGCTGGTGGTGTTGGTGACGGTGACGTTGAGCACCACCGCGGTCACGCCCGCCGGGATGCCGCCGTTGCCGGCGATCTTCACCTTGGCGGAGGTGTACGGGGCGACCTTGCCCTGCGCGGCGCCCGTGCCGTTGCGGGTGTCGAGCAGGCGGGTCGGGCCGTACGGGGTGTAGTCGGAGCCCTCGGTGGTGACCTGGACCTCGTTGGTGACCGCGGTGCCCGTGCCGGAGTCCGTCACGGTGACCTTGACCGTGTACGTGCCGAGCTCTGCGTAGGTGTGCTCGCTGCTCACCGGCTGGCTGCTGCCGTCGTACGAGGCGTTGGTGGTCGCGCCGTCGCCCCAGGCGATGGTGACGGAGGCGCTGGTGGCGAGGTTCTCGACCCAGGCGTCGATCGCGATCCCGTGGGCGCTCACGGTGTACGCGTCGACGGCCACCTGGAAGTCCGCGGCGGCGGCCTCGGCCGCCGTGGCACCGGCACCGGCGCCGGCCTCTGCGTCGGCGCCCGAGGCGGTCGACTGCGGCGCGGTGAGCTTGCTCCCGGCCGTCGGCGCGGTCAGCCGGGTGGACTCGGTGGCGGGGCTGCTGAACTTGGTCTTCTTCACTGCGTCGGCCGGGATCAGGTC
This sequence comes from Streptomyces sp. NPDC043854, assembly GCF_056436005.1. NCBI lineage: Bacteria > Bacillati > Actinomycetota > Actinomycetes > Kitasatosporales > Streptomycetaceae > Streptomyces > Streptomyces sp. NPDC043854. The sequence goes on along the minus strand of NZ_JBWKDK010000045.1, from coordinate 10,344 downwards.
GGGCGTGGTGAGACCGTGGGCGCCGCCGGCGGCGGGGTCTGCGGCCTGGGCGTTGCCCGGAATGAACGAGATGCCCGCTGCGAGGACGGCGGCGGATGCTGCGAGTCGGCGGTAGGACACCGAGCCCCCCAATAGTCAGGTAGCCCTCGGTCGGGGCTGGAAGCCCGCTCAGACTACATAGGCGATTTTCGGCCAACCACCGGCCCCCGCCTCCACTCCCGCCCCCACGGAAAACGCCCCGGAAAGCGGCCTGAAGGCCGTTTCCAGGGCGTTGCGCCGAGGCGCTGCCGATGGGTTTCAGTTGTCCTGATACACACCGAAAATGTCGACGATGAGGTCGATGTTGCCGTCGCTCTGGTTCCAGAAGTCGATGATCCCGGACGGGCCGCTCGCGGCCTGGACGAGGTTCGGGACGGTCTTGTTCACGGTCCAGTTGAGGGTGGAGGAGGTGGGGGTGGGCGGCCAGATTTCCGTGCCGTTGTCGTAGTCGCTCAGCGAGTTCGGGTCCGGCGTGACGGCGAGGTAGCCGTTGTCCTTGGTGTTGGTCACCGTGGAGTTCAGGACGAAGCCCTTGGTGTGGGGGAGGCCGTCGGCGAGCGGCATGTAGATGTAGCCGCGGCCTTCCAGCGGGCCCCAGGCCCACTTCGAGCCGTCGCGGGTGTCGAGCAGGCGCGAGGGCTTGACCGGGACGTACGCGTTCGCGCTGCCCGGGCTGTAGTAGCCGACGACGTCGACGATGACGTCGGCCGGGTTCCAGGCGCCGTTGCGGACGGTGATCTTGCCGTCGGGGCCGACGGGCACGATGACCGAGTTGGCGATGGTCTGGCCGGTCCTGAAGTTCAGGTTCGAGGCGGTCGGGGCGGACTGGCCGCTCGGGTAGACCGTCAGGTGGCCGTCGCTCCTGGGGTTGGTGACGGTGACGTTCAGCGCCACGGCCGTGGCGTTCGGCGAGACCCAGCCCATGCCGGCGACCTGCGTCGTGAAGGTGCCGTACCCCTTGACCTGGCCCTGGGCGGTGCCGGTCCCGTTGCGGGTGTCGACGAGGCGCTGCGGCGCCAGCGGGGTGTAGCCGCTGGAGGCGGACTTGGTGAAGTAGCCGGTGACGTCGGCGACGAGGTCGACCCCCTCCCAGCCGCCGTTGTACAGGTCCACGTAGCCGTTCTTGCCGACGGGGACGATGACCAGGTTCGGGACGGTCTGGCCGGGGGCGAAGTTCACGTTGGACGTGGTGGGCCGCTCGGAGCCGTCGGCGAAGGCGGTGATGTGGCCGCCGCTGGTGGTGTTGGTGACGGTGACGTTGAGGGCGACCGAGGTCGCGCCCTCGGGAATGCCGCCGTTGCCGGCGATCTTCAGTCGCGTCACGCCGTAGGCGGGCACCTTGCCCTGCGCGGCGCCCGTGCCGTTGCGGGTGTCCAGGAGGCGGGTCGGGCCGTACGGGGTGTAGTGCGAGCCGCGGGTCCAGACGGCGACCTGGTTGACGGCCGTGGCCTGCGTGACCTGGTCCGTCACGGTGACCTTGACCGTGTACCCGCCGGGCTTGCCGTACTGGTGGGCCGTGGTGACGGTCTGGCCGCCGGTGGAGCTCTCCTGGCTCGTCGCGCCGTCGCCCCACTCGATGCTGATCGACACCTGGTTGGCAGTGCCGTTGGTGACGGTGCGCAGTTCCATGCCGTGGGCGCTGGTGGTGAAGGCGTGCAGGCCCACCTCGATGTCGCTCGCGGCGGCCTCGGCAGTGGCGGAGGCATCGGCCTGGCCGGCGGCGGGAGCCTGCTTGACGGAACGATTCGCCGGGCTGTCGAACGTGGTGGTCTCGGGCTTCACGGTCTTGGCCGGGTCCGGCACGGTGACCCCGTGCGGCTTGGGCTTGCCCGCGGCCGGGTCGGCGGCGTGGGCCGCGCCCGGGACGAGAGAGATGCCGGCCGCGAGGACGGCGGCGGATGCTGCGATTCGGCGGTAGGACACCGAGCCCCCCATAAAGTTGTTGAGCCCTTGATCAAGGCTGAAGCCCGCTCAGGGTACATAGGTGCGCCGACATCCGGCGCACGGGTTTGCGCAGGCCGGATGGGCCATTGCCGGAGATGTACGGTCCGGTTGCCCGGCCGGCGGCGGCGGACGGGACTAGCGTGAACGTGGGCCCGCCCGCGCGGGCGCGCGCGAACGGCTGGTGAACGGAGGTGCGTGTGAAGGCTGCGCTGCGCAAGTGGGAGGCGGTGCGGGAGTTCGCCCTGGCGCTTCCCGAGGCGGTGGAGGAGTTCCCGTGGGGCCCCGAGGACTGTGTCGTGAAGGTCAACAAGAAGATTTTCGTCTTCCTGGGCAACACGGACGGCCCGCAGCCGCTCGGGCTCTCCGTGAAGCTCAAGGACGAGGCGCTGCACGGCCACGCCCTGTCCGCGCCCGGGGCGGAGCCCACCGGCTACGGTCTGGGCCGGTCCGGCTGGGTCTCGGTGCCGCTGGAGGGGAAGGGCGCGCCCTCCGCCCAGGTGCTGTGCGAGTGGGTGGAGGAGAGCTACCGGACCGTGGCCCTGAAGCGGCACGTCAAGGAGTTGGACACGCGGATCGCAGCAAACGGCTAAGCGCTTGCTCTTGTGCGGAGTGGGGCACCTTCCTAGCATCGCTGGTGTTACATCAGTTGTGTCACACTCGCAGACCGGGACGCTGGGGGCTCGATGGCAGTGACAGGTGCCGGGCAGGAGCACGGGCACGACGGCCACCACGACGGACACGGGGCCGGGCAGGGCCGGAGTCAGACCCGGGCCGAGGCCCAGGGCCAGGGCCAGGGCCAGATTCAGGACCAGGCCCGGGGCCGCGCGCCGGGCGCCCGCGGCCCCCTCTCCGGCGTGCGCGTCGTCGAGCTGGCGGGCATCGGCCCCGGCCCGTTCGCCGCCATGCTCCTCGCCGACCTCGGGGCCGACGTCGTCCGTGTGGACCGCCCCGGCGGCCCCGGCCTGGCGATCGACCCCGCGTACGACATCACCAACCGCAACAAGCGCTCCGTCCTGGTCGACCTGAAGTCCCCGCAGGGCCCGGCACAGGTCCTGGAGCTGGCCGAGCGGGCCGACATCCTCATCGAGGGAATGCGCCCCGGGGTCGCCGAGCGGCTCGGCGTCGGCCCGGCCGACTGCCTCGCCCGCAACCCCCGGCTCGTGTACGGCCGGATGACCGGCTGGGGCCAGGACGGCCCGCTCGCGCAGGCCGCCGGCCACGACATCGCCTACATCGCCGTCACCGGCGCCCTCGGGATGATCGGCGCACCGGACGGGCCCCCGGCCGTCCCCGCGAACCTCCTCGGGGACTACGCGGGCGGCTCGCTCTACCTCGTCATCGGCATCCTCGCCGCCCTCCAGCACGCCCGGACCCCGGAGGGCACCGGGCAGGTCGTGGACGCGGCCATCGTCGACGGCACCGCCCACCTCACGGCCATGATCCACGGGATGATGGCGGCCGGCGGCTGGCAGGACCGGCGCGGAGCCAACCTCCTCGACGGCGGCTGCCCCTTCTACGGCACCTACGAGACCGCCGACGGCGGCCACATGGCGGTCGGCGCCCTGGAGCAGCAGTTCTACGACCGGTTCACCGAGCTCCTCGGCCTCGCGGACCTGTCCGACGCCCGCAAGGACCCGGCCCGCTGGGGTGAGCTCCGCGAGGCCGTCGCCGCCCGCTTCACGTCCCGTACGCGCGAGGAGTGGACGGCGGTCTTCGAGGGGACGGACGCCTGCGTGGCTCCCGTCCTGTCGCTGCGCGAGGCCCCGCACCACCCGCACCTCGCCGCCCGCGGCACCTTCACCGACTACGGCGGGATCACCCAGCCCGCCCCCGCACCCCGGTTCTCCGCGACCCCCGCCGTGCTGGCCGGCGGCCCCGCGCAGCCGGGGGCGGACACCGCATCCGTGGCCCGCGACTGGGACGTGCCGGGCCTGACCGGAAAGGGCGGCGACGCCTGATGGAACTGTCGATGATGCTCGACTACGCCGGCGACCCGCGCCGGGCCGCCGACGAGGCGGCAGCACTGGAGTCGGCCGGCCTCGACGCGGTGTGGGTCGCCGAGGCCTGGGGCTTCGACGCGCCGACGATCATGGGCTATCTCGCGGCCCGCACCGAGCGGATGAAGATCGGCTCGGCCATCGTCAACGTCTACTCCCGGACCCCCGCCCTCATCGCCCAGACGGCGGCCGGCCTCGACGCCCTCTCCGGCGGCCGCGCCCTGCTGGGCCTGGGTGCCTCCGGCCCGCAGGTCGTCGAGGGCTGGCACGGGAAGCCGTACGACCGGCCGCTCGGCCGGACCCGCGAGACCGTCGAGCTGTGCCGCCGCATCTGGCGCCGGGAGACCATCGACCACCACGGCATCACCGACATGCCGCTGCCGGCCGAGAAGGGCGGCCGGCACGGCAAGCCGCTGAAGATCCTCACCCGGCCCGTCCGCCCCTCCATCCCCGTCTACATCGCCTCCCTCGGCCCGGCGAACGTCCGGATGACCGCCGAGATCGCCGACGGCTGGCTGCCCACCCTCTTCATCCCGGAGAAGGCCCACGCCGTGTGGGGCGGCCCGCTCGCCGAGGGCGCCGCACGGCGCGACCCCGCGCTCGGCCCGCTGCAGACCGTCGCCGGCGGCCTGCTCGCCATCGGCGAGGACGCGGCCGCCGCACGGGACCTCGCACGCCCGCAGATCGCCCTGTACGTCGGCGGAATGGGCGCCGTCGGCAAGAACTTCTACAACGACCTCGCCGTCGCCTACGGCTACGAGGAGGAGGCCCGGAAGATCCAGGAGCTCTACCTCGCCGGCCGCAAGCGCGACGCCGCGGCCGCCGTGCCGGACGAGTTCTGCGAGCTCATGACGCTGTGCGGGCCCGCGGGCTACGTACGCGAGCGGGTCGAGGCCTTCCGCGAGGCCGGGGTCACCATGCTCAACGTGACGCCCGTCGGACCCGAGCCGGCCCGGCTGATCGAAACCGTCAAGAGCTGGCTCCAGTAGGGGGATCCGATGCAACGCCGCATCTTCGACGCCGACCACGAGGCGTTCCGCGAGACCGTCCGCACCTTCCTCGCCAAGGAGGTGCTGCCGCACTACGAGCAGTGGGAGAACGACGGCATCGTCAGCCGCGAGGTCTGGCGGGCCGCGGGCCGGCAGGGGCTGCTGGGCCTCGCCGTCCCGGAGGAGTACGGCGGCGGCGGGAACCCCGACTTCCGCTACGCCGCCGTGATCGCCGAGGAGTTCACCCGGGCCGGCACCCCGGGCCTGGCGATCGGCCTGCACAACGACATCATCGGCCCGTACCTGGTCAACCTGGCCACCGAGGAGCAGAAGCGCCGCTGGCTGCCCGGGTTCTGCTCCGGCGAGACGGTCACCGCGATCGCGATGACCGAGCCGGGCGCCGGCTCCGACCTCCAGGGCATCCGCACCAGCGCGGAGGACCGCGGCGACCACTGGCTGCTCAACGGCTCCAAGACCTTCATCTCCAACGGCATCCTCGCCGACCTGGTGATCGTGGTCGCCAAGACCACCCCGGAGGGCGGGGCGCACGGGCTGTCGCTGCTCGTCGTCGAGCGCGGCACGGAGGGCTTCGAACGCGGCCGCAACCTCGACAAGATCGGCCAGAAGGCGCAGGACACCGCCGAGCTGTTCTTCAACGACGTGCGCGTCCCCAAGGAGAACCTGCTCGGGGAGCAGGGCGGCGGCTTCGTCCACCTGATGAACCACCTCGCGCAGGAGCGGCTGGCCATCGCGATGGCCGCCATCGCCGGCGCCGAGCACCTGCTGGAGACCACCACCGGGTACGTCAAGGAGCGCGAGGCCTTCGGGCGGCCGCTGTCCAAGCTCCAGCACATCCGCTTCGAGATAGCGGAGATGGCCACCGAGTGCGCCGTCACCCGCACCTTCGTCGACCGCTGCATCACCGACCACTGCGCGGGCGAACTCGACCACGTCCACGCCTCGATGGCGAAGTGGTGGGCGACCGAGCTCCAGAAGCGGGTCGCCGACCGCTGCCTGCAACTCCACGGCGGCTACGGCTACATGACCGAATACCGGGTCGCGCGGGCGTTCACCGACGGCCGCATCCAGACCATCTACGGCGGCACGACCGAGATCATGAAGGAGATCATCGGTCGTTCCCTGCTCGGCTAACCTCCCTCGAAAGGCTTGACCAGTGAGCACCGAAGCGTACGTGTACGACGCGATCCGCACGCCGCGCGGCCGCGGCAAGGCCAGCGGCTCCCTGCACGGCACCAAGCCGATCGACCTGGTCGTCGGCCTCATCCGCGCCCTGTGCGAGCGCAACCCTGGGCTGGACCCGGCCGCCATCGACGACATCGTCCTCGGTGTCGTCGGCCCGGTCGGCGACCAGGGCTCGGACATCGCCCGTGTCGCGGCCGTCGCCGCGGGGCTGCCGGACACCGTGGCCGGCGTGCAGGAGAACCGCTTCTGCGCCTCCGGCCTGGAGGCCGTCAACATGGCCGCCGCCAAGGTCCGCTCCGGCTGGGAGGACCTGGTCCTCGCAGGCGGCGTGGAGTCGATGTCCCGGGTCCCGATGGCCTCGGACGGCGGCGCCTGGTTCAACGACCCGATGACGAACTGGGACGTCAACTTCGTCCCCCAGGGCATCGGCGCCGACCTGATCGCCACCATCGAGGGCTTCTCCCGCCGCGACGTCGACGAGTACGCGGCCCTCTCCCAGGAGCGCGCCGCCAACGCCGTGAAGGAGGGCCGCTTCGCCCGGTCCCTCGTCCCGGTCACCGACCGCACCGGCCTCGTCGTCCTCGACCACGACGAGTTCATCCGCCCCGGAACCACCGCCGACACCCTCGCCAAGCTCAAGCCGTCCTTCGCGGACATCGGCGAGCTCGGCGGCTTCGACGCCGTCGCCCTGCAGAAGTACCACTGGGTCGAGAAGATCGACCACGTCCACCACGCGGGCAACTCCTCCGGCATCGTCGACGGCGCCTCGCTCGTCGCGATCGGCTCCCGCGAGGCGGGCGAGCGCGCCGGCCTCACCCCGCGGGCCCGGATCGTCTCCGCGGCCGTCTCCGGCTCCGAGCCCACGATCATGCTGACCGGCCCCGCCCCGGCCACCCGCAAGGCCCTCGCCAAGGCCGGCCTGACCATCGACGACATCGACCTGATCGAGATCAACGAGGCCTTCGCCGGCGTCGTCCTGCGCTTCGTCAAGGACATGGGCGTCTCCCTCGACAAGGTCAACGTCAACGGCGGCGCCATCGCGCTCGGCCACCCCCTCGGCGCCACCGGCGCGATGATCCTCGGCACGGTCGTCGACGAACTGGAGCGCCAGGACAAGCGCTACGGGCTCGTCACCCTCTGCGTCGGCGGCGGCATGGGCATCGCGACCGTCGTCGAGCGCCTCTGACCCGTCCTGCACCCCCTGATCCCCTCCTCCGACACGGCTGACACGGAAGTAGCGAACATGAGCGAGTCCACCACGATCCGCTGGGAGCAGGACGAGACCGGCGTCGTCACCCTCGTCCTCGACGACCCCGACCAGTCCGCCAACACGATGAACCAGGCCTTCAAGGACTCCATCGCGGCCATCGCGGACCGCGCCGAGGCCGAGAAGGACTCCATCCGCGGCATCATCTACACCTCCGCCAAGAAGACCTTCTTCGCCGGCGGCGACCTCAAGGAAATGATCCGGCTGCGCCCCGAGGACGCGCAGCTCGCCTTCGACACCGGCACCGAGATCAAGCGGTCGCTGCGCCGCATCGAGACCCTCGGTAAGCCGGTCGTCGCCGCCGTCAACGGGGCCGCCCTCGGCGGCGGCTACGAGATTTGCCTCGCCTCCCACCACCGGATCGCCCTCGACGCGCCCGGCTCCAAGATCGGCCTGCCCGAGGTCACCCTCGGCCTGCTCCCGGCCGGCGGCGGCGTCACCCGCACGGTCCGCCTCATGGGCATCACCGACGCCCTGCTGAAGGTCCTGCTCCAGGGCACCCAGTACACCCCGCAGCGCGCCCTGGACAACGGGCTCGTCCACGAACTGGCCGCCACGCCCGAGGAGATGCTCGCCAAGGCGCGCGCCTTCATCGACGCCCACCCCGAGTCGCAGCAGCCCTGGGACGTCCCCGGCTACAAGATCCCCGGCGGTACGCCGTCGAACCCGCGGTTCGCCGCCAACCTCCCCGCGTTCCCCGCGAACCTCAAGAAGCAGCTGAACGGGGCCCCGTACCCGGCCCCGCGCAACATCATGGCCTGCGCCGTCGAGGGCGCCCAGGTGGACTTCGAGACGGCGCTGACCATCGAGGCCCGCTACTTCACCGAGCTGGTGACCGGCCAGACCGCGAAGAACATGATCCAGGCGTTCTTCTTCGACCTCCAGGCCGTCAACGCGGGCCGCAGCCGCCCGCAGGGCTTCGAGCCGCGCCCCGTCCGCAAGGTCGCCGTGCTCGGCGCCGGGATGATGGGCGCGGGCATTGCGTACTCCTGCGCCCGCGCCGGCATCGAGGTGGTCCTCAAGGACGTCTCCGCGGAGGCCGCCGAGAAGGGCAAGGCCTACTCGGAGAAGCTGCTCGACAAGGCCCTGGCCAAGGGCCGCACCACCGAGGCCAAGCGGGCCGAGCTGCTGGCCCGGATCACCCCGACCGCCGAGGCCGCCGCCCTGGCCGGCTGCGACGCCGTCATCGAGGCCGTCTTCGAGGACACGGCCCTCAAGCACCGGGTGTTCCAGGAGATCCAGGACGTCGTCGCGCCCGACGCGCTGCTGTGCTCCAACACCTCCACCCTGCCCATCACCGGGCTGGCCGAGGGCGTCGACCGCCCCGGCGACTTCATTGGCCTGCACTTCTTCTCGCCCGTCGACAAGATGCCCCTGGTGGAGATCATCAAGGGGGAGCGCACCGGCGACGAGGCCATCGCCCGCGCCTTCGACCTCGTCCGGCAGATCAACAAGACCCCGATCGTGGTCAACGACTCCCGCGGCTTCTTCACCTCGCGCGTCATCGGCCAGTTCATCAACGAGGGCGTCGCGATGGTCGGCGAGGGCATCGAGCCCGCCTCCGTCGAGCAGGCCGCCGCCCAGGCCGGCTACCCGGCCAAGGTGCTCTCCCTGATGGACGAGCTCACCCTCACCCTCCCGCGCAAGATCCGCAACGAGACCCGCAAGGCCGTCGAGGCCGAGGGCCGCTCGTGGACCCCGCACCCGGCGGACGCGGTCATCGACCGGATGGTCGACGACTTCGGCCGCCCCGGGCGCAGCGGCGGCGCCGGCTTCTACGAGTACGACGAGGCGGGCAAGCGGGTCCGGATCTGGCCGGGGCTGCGCGAGCACTTCGCCAAGCCGGACGCGGAGATCCCCTTCGAGGACATGAAGGAGCGGATGCTCTTCTCCGAGGCGCTGGACACCGTGCGCTGCCTCGACGAGGGCGTGCTGACCTCGATCGCCGACGCCAACATCGGCTCCATCATGGGCATCGGCTTCCCGGCCTGGACCGGCGGGGTCATCCAGTACATCAACGGCTACGAGGGCGGCCTGCCGGGATTCGTGGCCCGCGCCCGGGAGCTGGCCGCGCAGTACGGCGAGCGGTTCACCCCGCCCGCCTCGCTGGTCGCCAAGGCCGAGCGCGGCGAGACATACGCCGACTGAATCGGCCGACCGGGTCCGGTGCGTCCGGGTCCGGTGCGTCCGGACCCGGAGCGGCGGCTCCCTCCGGGTTCCCGCCGCTCCGGGACGGCTGCTCCCGGGGCGGCGGGTCTCCGGGGCGGCGGGACCCCGGGGCGGCCGCGGCGCGTCCCGCCCGGTGTCAGGCCGTGCCGGGCGGCAGGGCGGCGAACACCCCGCGCGGCTCCGTCCCGTCGGGCAGGGTCCAGCCGGCGACGACGGCGGCCGCGCCGTCGGACGGCGTACCCGGCCGCAGGACGCGCGTCACGGACAGGGCGGCGGGCAGCCCGGCCACCCGGATCTCGGTGCCCTGCGGCCCGTGCACGACCTGCGGGACCGCGTCCGGAGCCGGCCGCGCGGAGGCCGGGTCGGCCGGGTTCTCCACGGCGACCGTCGGGTCGGGGACGTCGGAGACGCTCTGCGCCTGCGGCTCGGCCTCGCCCCGCAGCAGGGCGAGCAGCCGCTCCACGGCCACCGGGTCGTGGGTGGCGTCGTACACCCAGCGCTTGCCGAGCACGCCGTGCTCCGAGGTGCCCAGCAGGCCCGCCTCGGCGCCGTCGAGCGGGGCGCCCCGGTAGGTCAGCGGCACGTGGTAGGCGACGGGCGGCTCGGGGGGGGCGGGGGGGGCAGACACGGAGCCGACACCCACCCCCCCCCCCCCGTCTTTGCGGCGGAACCCGCCGGCCCTCCCCGTCTCCTCGGCGCCTCACCTGGCGGTGTCCCAGGGCTGGTCGGGGGGTCA
>NZ_JBWKDK010000044.1:0-47848 GCF_056436005.1 Streptomyces sp. NPDC043854 | reverse complement strand
CACCAGCCCGATTGGCGAGGACCCCCCCCCCCCCCCCCCCCCCCCCCCCCCCAACCCCCCCCCCCCCCCCCCCCCCCCCCCCCCCCCCCCCCCCCCCCCCCCCCCCCCCCCCCCCCCCCCCCCCCCCCCCCCCCCGCCTCCGGCGGGTACCGCCGCTACGCCTGGACCGGCGCCGACGCCGACTGCCGGCTCTGGTTCCGGATGCAGGCGGAGGCCCGCCGCCTCGACGTCGAGACCGACCGCAACGGCAACCAGTGGGCCTGGCTCGGCGACCCGGCCGCCGGTGACGCCGTCGTCACCGGCTCCCACCTGGACTCCGTCCCCGACGGCGGCGCCTTCGACGGCCCCCTCGGCGTCGTGTCCGCCTTCGCCGCGCTCGACGAACTCCGCGCCCGCGGCGTCCGGTTCACGCGCCCCCTCGCCATCGTCAACTTCGGCGACGAGGAGGGCGCCCGCTTCGGGCTCGCCTGCGTCGGCTCCCGCCTCACCTCCGGCCAGCTGACCAAGGAGAAGGCGTACGAGCTGCGCGACGCCGACGGCATCAGCCTCCCGCAGGCCATGGAGGCCGCCGGGTACGACCCCGACGCCATCGGACCCGACCCCGAACGCCTCGCCCGCATCGGCGCGTTCGTCGAACTGCACGTCGAACAGGGCCGCGCCCTCGACCTTTCCGGAGACGCCGTCGGCATCGCCTCCGCCATCTGGCCGCACGGCCGCTGGCGGTTCGACTTCCGCGGCGAGGCCAACCACGCCGGCACCACCCGCCTGGTCGACCGGCGCGACCCGATGCTCACCTACGCCGAGACCGTGCTGGCCGCCCGTACGGAGGCCGCGCTCGCCGGGGCCGTCGCCACCTTCGGCAAGATTTCCGTCGAGCCCAACGGGGTCAACGCCATCCCCTCCCTCGTGCGCGGCTGGCTCGACTCCCGCGCCGCCGACCAGGCCACCCTCGACACCGTGGTCACCGCCATCGAGAAGGCCGCCCGCGAGGCCGCCGACAAGGACGGCATCGACCTCGCCGTCGTCCGGGAGTCCTTCACCCCGGTCGTCGAGTTCGAGCACGCCCTGCGCGACGAGATCAACCGGATCCTCGGCGGGTCCGTCCCCGTCCTCGGCACCGGCGCGGGACACGACGCGGGAATCCTCTCCGCCGCCGTCCCGACCGCCATGCTGTTCGTGCGCAACCCCACCGGCGTCTCCCACTCGCCGCGGGAGTTCGCCCCCGAGGACGACTGCGTGGCCGGCGTCCTCGCCCTCGCCGACGTACTGGAAGGCCTGGCATGTCGTTGAATGGGCCCGTGCTGAAGACGTACTGGCTGGAGCACGCCTGGCTCGGCAACACCGTCGAGCCGGGCGTCGCCCTGGACGTGTCCGACGACGGCCGGATCGCCGCCGTCCGCACGGGGGTGGACGCGCCCCCGCCCGGCGCCGAGGTGCTGCGCGGCCTGACCGTTCCCGGCTTGGCCAATGCCCACAGCCACGCCTTCCACCGGGCCCTGCGCTCGGTCGTCCAGGTGGGCAGCGGGACCTTCTGGACCTGGCGCGACGTCATGTACCGGGTCGCCCAGAACCTCACCCCCGACAGCTACTTCGACCTCGCCCGCGCGGTGTACGCCGAGATGGCCCTCGCCGGCATCACCAACGTCGGCGAGTTCCACTACGTCCACCACGCGCCCGGCGGCACCCCGTACGCCGACCCGAACGCCATGGGCGAGGCCCTGATCGAGGCCGCCGCGGCCGCCGGCATCCGCATCACCCTCCTCGACACCGCCTACCTCTCCTCCGGCTTCGGCGAGGCCCCCAACGAGCACCAGCGGCGGTTCTCCGACGGCACCGCCGAGGCCTGGGCGGAACGCGTCTCCGCCCTCAAGCCGCGCGGGCACGCGCTCATCGGCGCGGCCGTCCACTCGGTGCGGGCCGTCCCCGCCGGACAGCTCGCCACCGTCGCCCGCTGGGCGGAGGAGCGACAGGCACCGCTGCACGTCCACCTGTCCGAGCAGACCGCCGAGAACGACGCCTGCCAGGCCGCCCACGGCTGCACCCCCACCCGGCTCCTCGCCGACCACGGGGTCCTCGGCCCGCGCACCACCGGCGTCCACAACACGCACCTCACCGACGAGGACATCGCCCTCCTCGGCACCACCGCCACCGGCACCTGCATGTGCCCCACCACCGAACGCGACCTCGCCGACGGCATCGGCCCGGCCGGCCGGCTCCAGCAGGCGGGCAGCCCGCTGTCGCTGGGCAGCGACAGCCACGCCGTGATCGACCTGCTGGAGGAGGCGCGCGCGATGGAGCTGAACGAGCGGCTGCGCAGCCGGACCCGGGGGCACTGGACGGCGAACGCGCTGCTGACCGCGGCCACCGCCGACGGGCACGCCGCGCTCGGCCTCCCGGATGCGGGCCGGCTGGAGGCGGGGGCGCTCGCGGACTTCACCACGATCGCCCTGGACACGGTGCGCACGGCCGGTCCGCTGCCGCGGCTCGGTGCCGAGACGGCGGTCTTCGCGGCCTCGGCCGCGGACGTCCGGCACACGGTGGTGGGCGGCCGCCACGTGGTCCGCGACGGCGCCCACACCCTCGTCCCCGACGTCCCGTCCGCCCTCGCCGAGTCGATCGCGGCCGTCCGCGGCTGACGCCTTTTTCCTCCCCCACCCCGCCCCTTCCCGAATCCGTGGGCCCCGGCCCCCGGACCCCCGCGCCTCAAACGCCGGCGGGGCTGGACTATCGGGGCTCCGCCCCGAACCCCGCGCCTCGAACGCCGGCGAGGCCGGACTTTCCAGCCCGCGCGGCGTTCGAGCGCACCGGGCGCGCAGCGCCCGGAACGGGTCCGGGGCGGAGCCCCGGTTTCGGGAAGGGGCGGGGTGGGGGAGAGACCCCTGAGAGGAACCCATGACCACCACAGCCATCACCAACATCGGCACTCTCGTCACCAACGATCCCGCGCTGGGTGAAGGCCCCCTCGGCCTGGTCGAGGACGCAGCGGTCGTCATCGAGGGCGACCGCATTGCCTGGGTCGGCGAGGCGGCCAAGGCCCCCGCCGCCGACGGCGCCTTCGACGCGCAGGGCCGAGCCGTCATCCCCGGCTTCGTCGACTCCCACTCCCACCTCGTCTTCGCCGGCGACCGCACCGCCGAGTTCAACGCCCGCATGTCCGGCCGCAGCTACTCCGCCGGCGGCATCCGCACCACCGTCGCCGCCACCCGCGCCGCCTCCGACGCCGAGCTGGAGGCCAACCTGGTGCGCCATCTCGACGAGGCCCGCCGCCAGGGCACCACCACCTTCGAGACCAAGTCCGGCTACGGCCTGACCGTCGCCGACGAGGCCCGCGCCCTGCGGATCGCCGCCACGCACACCGAGGAGGTCACCTACCTCGGCGCACACATCGTCTCCCCGGACTACGCCGAGGACCCCGCCGCGTACGTCGACCTCGTCACCGGCGAGATGCTGGCGGCCTGCGCCCCGTACGCCCGCTGGGTCGACGTGTTCTGCGAGAAGGGCGCCTTCGACGGCGACCAGGCCCGGGCGATCCTGACCGCCGGCGCCGCCGCCGGGCTGATCCCGCGCGTCCACGCCAACCAGCTCTCCTACGGCCCCGGCGTGCAGCTCGCCGTCGAGCTCGGCGCGGCCTCCGCCGACCACTGCACCCACCTCACCGACGCCGACGTCGACGCGCTGGCCCAGGCCGCGGACACCACCGTCGCCACCCTGCTGCCGGGCGCCGAGTTCTCCACCCGCGCCCAGTGGCCCGACGCCCGCCGGCTGCTGGACGCGGGCGCGACGGTCGCGCTGTCCACCGACTGCAACCCGGGGTCCTCGTACACGAGCTCCATGCCGTTCTGCATCGCGCTCGCCGTCCGGGACATGCGCATGACCCCCGACGAGGCCGTCTGGGCCGCCACCGCCGGCGGTGCCCGCGCGCTGCGCCGCACCGACATCGGCGCGCTCACCCCCGGTGCCCGCGCCGACCTGGCCGTGCTGGACGCCCCGAGCCACGTGCACCTGGCCTACCGGCCCGGCGTCCCGCTGGTGTCGGCGGTCTGGCAGCGGGGGGTCCGCGCCGCCTGACCCGTCCCGCGGGTCCGGCGCGATGCGCCGCCGGTCCGTCCCGCCCGATCCGCACGTCCTTCGTCTTCCCCTTGCAAGGTCCCGGGCGTACCTTGTGGCCCCAATCTGATGTGTCGTCAGTAACTTGCGGCCCGAGGGGAAGACGAAGGTGCCCAACCGGATACGCTCCACCGCGCTCGCGCTGGCCGCCGCGCTGGCCGGATCGGCGGCCCTGCTGACCGCGGCCCCTGCGGCCCACGCCGATGTCGTCGACGTCGCCTACGACTGCAAGACCCCCATCGGGGACAAGTCCGCCGTCTCGCCCATCGACATCAAGGCCGTCAAGCAGGGCGACGGCTACCAGCTGACGATGTCCTTCCAGAAGGGCGTCTCCTCCAGCCCCATCGAGCTCGGCAAGGGGGCGATGAACCCGAGTGCGTCCATCGTGCTCGGCGGCGCGGAGCAGGGCTCCGTACCGGTTTCCGGCCCGGCCAACACCGAGGCGATTCCCCCCGACACCCCCATCAAGATCACTGACCTCTCGGGCACCTACACCCCCAAGAAGACCGGCAAGGTCACCTTCACCGCGGGCGTGCTCACCATCAAGGCCATGGGGACCACCACCACCTGCACCCCCGGCAACAGCCCGAAGCCCTCGCTGGAGCTGGACGTGACGGGCGCCGCCGGGTCCGGGCCGGGATCCGGGTCCGGGTCCGGGTCCGGGTCCGCTGGCGCCGGGGGCGCCGGGGGCGGCTCCCTCGCGCAGACCGGTCCCGCCGACTCCGTCACCGCCCTCGGCACCCTCGGCGGAACCGTGCTGCTGTCCGGCGCCGCCGGCCTGCTCTGGCTGACCCGGCGCAGCCGCCAGGCCCGCACCTGAACGGAGCACCCCGGCCATGCCCGTGCTCCCCGCCCGCCGCCGCGGCCTGCTCGCGCCGCTGGTCCTCGCGGCCGCAGCGCTGTACGCCGCCCCGGCAGCCGCCGGGGCCGAGCCCGACTGGACCGCCGCACCCGCCGCGGGCGCCACCGGCAGCGCCCGCCCGGCCTTCTACCTCGCGGGCGCGCCCGGCACCGTCCTGGAGGACCGCCTCGCCCTGGCCAACCTCTCCGACCGGGAGCGCACCCTCACCCTGCGCGGGGCCGACGCCCCCAACCCGGCCGACGGCGGCCTGGCCGTGCGTCCCCCCGACGGCACCGCACCCGGCGCCGGCTCCTGGATCAGCTTCGGCACGGCCGCCCCCGTGAAGATCCCGGCCCGGACCCGCGCGGTCGTCCCCTTCACCGTCACCCTGCCGCCCTCCGCCCTGCCCGGGGACCACCCGGCCGCCGTCGTCGCCGCCGAGGGCGGCCGCGAGGCCGGCGTACGGATCCACCTGCGCGTCACCGGCCCGACCCTGGCCGCGCTGACCGTCGAGGACGTCTCCGTACGCGGTCGGGGAGCCCGGGCCGAGGTCGGCTACACGCTGGTCAACCGGGGCAACGTGACCCTCGTCCCCGGGCTGTCCCTGCGGGCCGAGGGGCTGTTCGGCGCGGTCTCCGGCCGCACGCACCGGACCCTGCCGGTGGAGCTGCCGCCCGGCCGGCGGGTCCGGCTGTCCGAGCCGTGGCCCGGCGCGCCGCTCCTCGACGACGTCGACCTCACGCTGACCGCCACCGCCCCCGGGGCCGCCCCGGCGAGCGCCCGCGCGTCCGTCCGGCTCGTGCCGTGGGGGACCGGCGCACGGGTGGGCGCCGTGCTGCTCGCCCTCGGCGGGGCGGCCCTGGCCGCGCTGCCCCTCGTACGCAGGCGGCGGGCCCGGCGCGGCCCGCCCGCGCCCGGGGAGCCCGTACGGGAGGCCGGCCCGGCACCGGACCACGAGCTGACGGGAGCAACCACGTGATCGGCAAGCTCGGGGCCCGGCTGGCGGCAGGGGCGGCGCTGCTGCTGTGCGTCCTCGCACCGGCCGCCGCCGGGGCCTCGGCGGCCCCGGTGGCGGCCCCGGTGGCGGCCCCGGCCTCGGTCCCGGGGGCGGCTCCCGCGGCGGCCGCCGAGGACAGGCCCGCCGTCGCGCTCTCGCTCCAGGAGGCCGCGAAGGGCACCGAGATCACCGTCACCGGCACCGGCTGGCCCGCCAAGGCCCTCGTGATGCTGCTGCTCTGCGGACAGAACATGATCGGCGGCACCAACAGCTGCGCCAACGCCGACGGCGCCGCGGTCTCGACCGGCGACGACGGGCGGTTCACGGCCCGGCTGGCCGTCGTGGCCCCGCCCAAGCCCTGCCCCTGCATCGTGAACGTCACCTCGGTGGGCGGGGACCGGGCCACCGTCGCCACCCCGCTGAAGATCACCGACCATCCGGTGGCCGAGCTGCCCGCGGAGCCGGGCACCCCGCGCCTGGCCATGCTGAGCGGGGTCCGGCTGGCCGGCGAGGACGGGATCCTGACCTGGTTCGGCGCCCCGCCCGGCCGTACGTTCACCGTCACCGTCGGAAACCTCGGGGCCGCTCCCGTCAAGGACCCCGTCTTCCAGCTGGGCACCGCGCAGGCCGTGTTCGCGCCGCTGTGGGAGGAGGTCCGGTGGAAGGGCACCATCCCGCCGGGCGGCAAGGCCGAGGTCCGGCTCGCCGTCACCCTGGCCGCCGGCGCCCACGGCGACTACACGGTCTCCCTCAAGTACGGCGACACCGTCGTGGCCACGCAGCCCTGGCGGGTGTCCCGGCCGTACGGGGTGCTGCTGTTCCGGGGCCTGCTCCTGCTGGTGGTCCCGGCCGGGCTGTTCCGAGCGGGGATGGCCCTCGTGGAACGGGCCCGGCCGTACGCGCCACCGGCCCGGACGGCGGCCCCTTCGACCGCCTCGACCGCCTCGACCGCCTCGGCCACCACGGCCGCCAGGGCCCCCACGACCACCACGGCGGTCCTGCCGTGGTTCACCGCACCACAGGCGTCCGCACCGTCTGAGAACAGTCCGACGACGAAGGGACAGACGTGAAGACCCAACGGAGGGTGAGTGCGGCCGTGGTCGCGCTGCTGTTCGGCGGCGCGGGCGTCCTGCTGGCGGCCGGCCCCGCCCAGGCGGCCGAGGTCTCGTACAAGGTGGAGTGCGTCCCGCCGGCGGGCGGCGGCGGCCCCGTCCAGGGCACGACCACGGTGTCGGTCACGGCGCCCGCCACCGCGAAGGTCGGCGACGAGGTCGAGGTGGTGTGGAAGACCGTCAAGCCCGCCTCGAACAACACCGACCTGATGGACCTGGGCAAGGACACCGTCAAGCCGACCGGCTGGGTGAAGCTCGGCGGGGCGCTCGGCGCGGAGGTGAAGCTGGAGGGCGAGCGGAAGAACCCGCCCATCCCGAAGAACGCCCCCATGGTCATGTCCGACATGAAGGGGAAGGTCAAGCTGACCGGGGCGGGGGACGTGACGATCACCCCCGGCAGGTACGACGTCGACTTCAGCGGCTTCGTCACGCACTGCTCGCCCAAGGAGACGGCCGGCGTCGCCGCCACCATCAAGGTCACCGGCGGAGGCGGCGGCACGACCGGCGGCTCGACCAGCGGCGGCGGAACGGGCGGCGGTTCCACCACCGGCGGTACGGGCGGTACGGGCGGGACCACCACCACCGGCGGCGGCACGGGCGGCAGCAGCGGGGGCGGCGGAGGCCCGACCGACTTCCCGGGCAAGCCGGTGGAGGTCGCCTTCGACTGCGGCGCGGTCGTCCCCGGCGGCATCAAGACCCCGGTCACCATCAACGCCAGGAAGAACGGCGGCAGCTTCGACCTCACCGTCAAGACCGCCAAGGGCGCCATGGCCAGCCCGATGGCCCTCCCGGCCGGCGCCCTCAAACCGTCCATGGACATCAGGCTCGGCGGCGCCGACAGCGGCACGGTCAAGGTCGCCGGCCCGGCCAACGCGGAGCCGATCCCGGACAAGGCCCCGGTCAGCCTGAGCGACATGACCGGCACCTACAAGCCCGGCAAGACCGGCAAGGTGACGCTGAGCCCGGACCGGCTGACCATCGACGTCACGATGAGCCCCGGCTCCACGCCGATCAACGTGCCGTGCAAGGCGGTCAGCAGCGGCGTCTCCCTGGAGCTGGACACCACCGCGCAGCCCGGCGGCTCGGGCTCCCCGACCACGGGCGGCGCCACCACCGGCGGGTCCGGCACCTCGGGCGGCCTCGCCGAGACGGGCGCCGAGGACGAGGGCGGCATCAGGGCCCTGGCCCTGGCCGCGGGCACGGTGATCCTCCTCGGCGCGGCGGTCTTCACCTTCACACCCTGGCGCCGCCTCCACGACAGCACCCGCTGACGCCGGCCCGTACGGAAGGGGGCTGCGCCCCCCACATAGAAATGCCCGGCACACCATTCGGTGTGCCGGGCATTTCGGCGCATGCGGGGCTGCGTCAGTGGACGTCGCCCATCAGTGCCTGGACCTTCTTGCGGTAGGCGTACACCGCCACACCGGCCAGCACGGCGGCGGCCGCCTGGATGCCGATGACCACGGTGCCGTTCAGGTCCACGCCGGCCAGCGACAGCAGACCGGTGGTGCAGTCGCCGGCGGTGACCGCGAGGAACCAGACACCCATCATCTGGGAGGCGTACTTCTGCGGGGCCATCTTCGTCGTGACGGAGAGGCCGACCGGGGAGACGCACAGCTCACCGATGGTCTGGATCATGTAGATCGAGACGAGCCACATCGGGGAGACCTTGGTGTCGCCCGTCGCCATGCCCATCGGGACGATGAAGACGAAGAACGAGGCACCGATCAGGACCAGACCCATCGCGAACTTCACGATGGTGTTCGGCTCCTGGTTCTTGCGGGCCAGCCACAGCCACATCCAGGCGAAGACCGGGGCCAGCGCCATGACGAACAGCGGGTTCAGCGACTGGTACCAGGTGGCCGAGAACGCGAAGCCGAACACGGTGTCGGCGGTCTTGGAGTCCGCGAACAGCGACAGCGTGGAGCCACCCTGGTCGTAGATCATCCAGAAGACGGCGGCGGCGATGAAGAACCAGATGTACGCCGTCATCTTCGACTGCTCGGCCGGGTTCAGGTCCTTGTCGCGCTTGATGCGGACCAGCACGGCGACCGGAATGATCAGACCGGCGAGGGTCAGCGGGACCAGGACCCAGTTCAGCGTGTAGGCGCCCAGGCCGACCACGGCACCGTAGAAGACGGCGATGGCGGCGACCACGATGGCGGCCTTCGTGATGACGGCCTTGCGCTCCTCGGCCGAGAGCGGGTTCGGGACCAGGCTGCTCTTCGGGCTGAGGTGCTTGGTGCCGATCAGGAACTGGGCCAGACCCAGGGCCATGCCGACGGCGGCGAGGGCGAAGCCCAGGTGCCAGTTGTATTCCTTGCCGATCGTGCCGACGACGAACGGGGCGACGAAGGCGCCGAGGTTGATGCCGATGTAGAAGAGCGTGAAGCCGCCGTCACGGCGCGGGTCCTCGGGGCCGTCGTACAGGTGGCCGACCATCGTGGAGATGTTGGCCTTCAGCAGGCCGGAGCCCACCGCGACGAGGAGCAGACCGACGAAGAACATCGCCTGGCCGGGCAGGGCCAGCGACAGGTGACCCGTCATGATGACGAAACCGGCGATGGCGACCGTCTTGCGGGCGCCCCAGACGCGGTCACCGAACCATCCGCCCGGCATGGCCATCAGGTAGACCATGGAGACGTAGACGGAGTAGATGGCCGTCGTCGTGGCCGCGGTCATGGCCAGGCCGCCGCCCTGGCTTCCCGTGGCGGCGTCGGCGCCGCCCGAGACCAGGTAGTACACCAGCAGCGCCCGCATGCCGTAGTAGGAGAAGCGCTCCCACATCTCGGTCATGAAGAGCGTGGCCAGGCCGCGGGGGTGGCCGAAGAAGGTCTTCTCGGCGGACGGTTCCACCGTGCCCTTCGTCAGGCTGGAAGCCATGTCGATCCTTGCTTGCTCGGGACGCCCGGCTTCGTGAGCCGGTCGGCGCCCGGTGGGGGTGGCCGGAACCGGCGGCGGGTGTTCCGGCCCCACGCCCCGGGGTCTCGCACCCGTCGTGGAGGACGGGTGCGAGGGAACTTCCGCAACCGGGATCCACGCCCTCGCGCATCTCGCGCGCGGGGCGCCGGCCCACAGGTCATTCGCCGGCACCGGAGTCGATCGGGAAAGTCGTCAAGACCCTCTGACCGATCCGGACAGAATTGAGACCTTTGGCTCGGATTTCGGCGCAAAGGTCCCGGAGGTAGTGCATCAGGCGTCTCGCCACCATACGGCACGACCGTGCAGCATATGAAAGGACTTGAGAGATGGATCACAGGGGGATCGGGAACCGTTTCGGCATTTCCGAAGCCGGCCTCCACGCATAAGGCCAGTTGGAAAGGGGTGTGCGGGCCCGCCCCTGCGGGTCGCCACCGCGGACTACCATCACCCACATGACGCGTGTACTGCTCGCCGAGGACGACGCATCCATTTCGGAGCCGCTGGCCCGCGCCCTGCGCCGGGAGGGGTACGAGGTCGAGGTCCGGGAGGACGGCCCGACGGCCCTGGACGCGGGACTGCAGGGGGGCGTGGACCTCGTCGTCCTGGATCTGGGCCTGCCGGGGATGGACGGCCTGGAGGTCGCCCGCCGGCTGCGCGCCGAGGGCCACGGCTTCCCCATCCTCGTGCTCACCGCCCGCGCGGACGAGGTCGACACCGTGGTCGGCCTGGACGCCGGAGCCGACGACTACGTGACCAAGCCCTTCCGCCTCGCCGAGCTGCTCGCCCGGGTCCGGGCCCTGCTCCGGCGCGGCGCGAACGAGGCGGCGCAGCCCCCCGCCACCCACGGCGTGCGCATCGACGTCGAGTCGCACCGCGCCTGGATGGGGGAGGAGGAGCTCCAGCTCACCGCCAAGGAGTTCGACCTGCTGCGGGTCCTGGTCCGCGACGCCGGCCGTGTCGTCACCCGCGACCAGCTGATGCGCGAGGTCTGGGACACCACCTGGTGGTCCTCCACCAAGACCCTCGACATGCACATCTCCTGGCTGCGCAAGAAGCTGGGCGACGACGCCGCGAACCCGCGCTACATCGCCACCGTCCGCGGCGTCGGCTTCCGCTTCGAGAAGAGCTGAGCGACCGCCCCAGCCATGCGCCGCCGTCTGATCAACTCCACCCTCGCCGTGGTGCTCGTCGTGATCGCCGTGTTCGGGGTCGCCCTCGTCATCGTCGAGACCCGCACGATCACCAGCAGCGCCCAGGACCGCATCGAGTCCGAGGCGCTGCGCCTGGTGGGCATCGTCGAGGCGAACGTCCTGGAGCGCCGGCCCGTCGACTCCGAGGCGCTCGCCGAGCAGCTCGACCCCGGCCGGTACGCCCGGATCACCGTGCCCGGGCAGCCGGCCGTCGAGGTCGGCGAGCGGATCACCGACGACGTCATCCGCGGCACCGCCAAGGGCGAGCAGGGCGAGATCGTGGTCGTCGAGGAGTCCCGGGCCGCGGTCACCCGGGAGGTCGTACGGACGCTGGCGGTGGTCGGCGCCGTCGCCCTGCTGGCCGTCGTGGCCGCCGTGCTGCTCGCCGTACGCCAGGCCAACCGGCTGGCCTCCCCGCTCACCGACCTCGCCGAGACCGCCGAACGGCTGGGGTCGGGCGACCCGCGGCCCCGGCACCGCCGGTACGGGGTCCCCGAGCTGGACCGCGTCGCGGACGTGCTGGACTCCAGCGCCGAGCGGATCGGGCGGATGCTGACCGCCGAGCGCCGGCTCGCCGCGGACGCCTCCCACCAGCTGCGCACCCCCCTCACCGCACTGTCGATGCGGCTGGAGGAGATCGCCGTCACCGACGACCTGGAGACCGTCCGCGAGGAGGCGACCATCGCCCTCACGCAGGTGGAGCGGCTCACGGACGTGGTGCAGCGGCTGCTGACGAACTCGCGCGACCCGCGGACCGGCTCGGCCGTCCCCTTCGACCTGGACGAGGTCGTCAAACAGCAGGTGGAGGAGTGGCGGCCGGCCTACCGCAGCGCCGGCCGGGCCATCGTGCGCTCCGGCAAGACGGGCGTACGGGCCGTCGGCACGCCCGGCGCGGTCGCGCAGGTCCTGGCGACGCTCGTGGAGAACGCCCTCATGCACGGCGGCGGCACGGTCGCCCTGCGGACGCGGGTCGTCGGGAACCAGGCGGTACTGGAGGTCACGGACGAGGGGCCCGGCGTCCCGCCCGACCTCGGCAACCGGATCTTCGAGCGGGCCATCAGCGGCCGCAACTCCACCGGGATCGGCCTGGCGGTGGCCCGGGACCTCGCGGAGGCCGACGGGGGCCGGCTGGAGCTCCTCCAGGCGCAGCCGCCGGTGTTCGCGCTGTTCCTGAGCCGGACGGAGCCGGAGCGCAAGGAACCGGAGAACACGGTCCGCTGACCGCGGCGGGGACTCCCAACGGGCTCCCGCCCGCTCCCACCGGGCTCCCGCCCGCTCCCGCCGGGACTCCCGGCGTTACTTGCCCGCGGGCTCCGGCGCCGGTTCGGGCGCGGTCGCGGGACGGCCGCCGCCGGCGCGGGCGGTTTCGGGGGCGTGTGCCGGGAGGGCCTTGAAGACCCAGGTCCGGTACGACCAGAAGCGGAACACGGTGGCGGTGCCGATGCCGATGAACTTGAACAGGTTCGTCGCGAGCCGGCCGTCCCAGCCGAGCCCGTACGTCGCGGCGTACAGCACACCGTTTTCGATGACGAGCCCGATCAGGCTGAACGCCAGGAACAGCGGCAGTTCGCGCGAGTTCCCCGAATGGGCGCGGTCCCGATAGGTGAAATACCGGAAGCCCATGTAGTTGGTGAGGATCGCCACGACGGTGGCTATGACGCCCGCCCGCACCACCTGAAGGTCCGTGGTGTGCCGGATGAGGTTGAAGACACCCAGGTTGACCAGTACGCCCAGGCCTCCGACGGCCCCGAACTTGGCGATCTCACGCGCGAGCCCGCGTACGCGTTCGAGAGCGGATCCCTGCTCCGGCGTGCTCATCTGAATGGTCGGTCCTGTCCGTCGCCGCCCCCCTGCGGGAGCGTCACTCGCTTCTCGGTCGGCCCACCCATGCTAAGTGTCACCCCCTCGGGCCGTCTGTGCCTTCCGGCACTGTGGGTTCCTCCATCAACGCCACGCACGGCGCACGGGAGATTGCTACGAGTGCCGGGCGGGCCCGCGTCCGTTCGGCGGGAGCCCGGCCGATACTCTGGAGGGGTGACGTTCCCGGTAGTCGGCATGGTCGGCGGCGGTCAGCTCGCCCGCATGACCCACGAGGCGGGCATCCCCCTCGGTATCAAGTTCAAGATCCTCAGTGACACCCCGCAGGACTCGGCGGCCCAGGTCGTGAGCGACGTCGTCATCGGCGACTACCGCGATCTGGAGACGCTGCGGGCCTTCGCCCGCGGCTGCGACGTGATCACCTTCGACCACGAGCACGTGCCCACGGCACACCTGCGGGCCCTGGAAGCGGACGGCATCCCCGTCCGGCCGGGGCCCGCCGCGCTCGTGCACGCCCAGGACAAGGGGGTGATGCGCGCCAAGCTCGACGAGATCGGCGCCCCCAGCCCCCGCCACCGCATCGTCGCCGACCCGGCGGACGTGGCGGTCTTCGCCGAGGAGGTCGGCGGCTTCCCCGTCATCCTCAAGACCGTGCGCGGCGGCTACGACGGCAAGGGCGTGTGGTTCGCCCGGACCCCCGAGGACGCGGAGGCCCCCTTCATGGCCGGCGTCCCCGTCCTCGCCGAGGAGAAGGTCGACTACGTCCGCGAGCTCGCGGCGAACATCGTCCGCTCCCCGCACGGCCAGGCCGTCGCCTACCCGGTCGTGGAGTCCATCCAGGTCGACGGCGTCTGCGACACCGTGATCGCGCCCGCCCCGAACCTCTCCGAGGAGCTCGCGGGCGAAGCCCAGTCGCTCGCCCTGCGCATCGCCAAGGAGCTCGGCGTGACCGGCCACCTGGCCGTGGAGCTCTTCGAGACCACCGACGGCCGGATCCTCGTCAACGAACTGGCCATGCGCCCGCACAACAGCGGCCACTGGACCCAGGACGGCGCCGTCACCTCCCAGTTCGCCAACCACGTCCGCGCGGTCCTGGACCTCCCGCTGGGCGACCCGCGCCCCCGCGCCCGCTGGACGGTCATGGCGAACGTGCTCGGCGGTGACTACCCGGACATGTACGCGGCGTACCTGCACTGCATGGCCCACGACCCGCAGGTCAAGATCCACATGTACGGCAAGGACGTGAAACACGGCCGCAAGGTCGGCCACGTCAACACCTACGGCGACGACCTGGACGATGTGCTGGAGCGCGCACGTCACGCTGCCGGCTACCTCAGAGGAACGATCACCGAATGAGCACCCCCAGCACCGAGGGCACCGCCCCCGTCATCGGCATCGTCATGGGCTCGGACTCCGACTGGCCCGTCATGGAGGCCGCCGCCCAGGCCCTCGACGAGTTCGAGATCCCCTACGAGGTCGACGTCGTCTCCGCGCACCGCATGCCCCGCGAGATGGTCGAGTACGGCGAGCAGGCCGCCGACCGCGGCCTGAAGGCGATCATCGCCGGTGCCGGCGGCGCCGCCCACCTGCCCGGCATGCTCGCCTCGGTCACCCCGCTGCCCGTCATCGGCGTGCCCGTGCCGCTGAAGCACCTCGACGGCATGGACTCCCTGCTGTCGATCGTCCAGATGCCCGCCGGGGTTCCCGTCGCCACGGTCTCCGTTGCCGGAGCCCGCAACGCAGGCCTCCTCGCCGTGCGGATGCTCGCCGCCCACGATCCGGAGCTGCTCGGCCGGATGCGCGACTTCCAGCAGGAGCTGAACGAGCAGGCCACCGAGAAGGGCAAGCGGCTGCGGGCCAAGGTCGCCGGCGCGGAGTCCTTCGGGTTCGGCAAGTGAGCGCCCCGGCCGCGGACCGGCTCGCCCAGGCCCGCGCCCTGCTCGCCGAACACCCCGTCGTCGACGGCCACAACGACCTGCCCTGGGCGCTGCGCCAGCAGGTGCGCTACGACCTGGCCCGCCGCGACCTCGCCGGCGACCAGTCGGGCCACCTGCACACCGACATCCCCCGGCTGCGCGCCGGCGGGGTCGGCGCCCAGTTCTGGTCGGTCTACGTCCGCTCCGACTACACGGGCGACCAGGCGGTCAGCGCCACCCTGGAGCAGATCGACGCCGTCGCCCAGCTGATCGACCGTTACCCCGCCGACCTGGTGCGGGCGCTGACGGCGGACGACATGGAGGCGGCCCGCGCCGACGGCCGGATCGCCTCCCTGATGGGCGCCGAGGGCGGCCACTCGATCAACAACTCGCTGGCCACCCTGCGCGCCCTGCACCGGCTCGGCGTGCGGTACATGACCCTCACCCACAACGACACCATCGACTGGGCCGACTCGGCGACCGACGAGGCCCGCCACGGCGGCCTGGCGGACTTCGGCCGCGAGGTCGTCCGCGAGATGAACCGCATCGGCATGCTCGTCGACCTCTCGCACGTCGCCGCGACGACGATGCGGGACGCCATCGAGGCCTCCGCCGCGCCGGTGATCTTCTCGCACTCGTCGGCACGGGCCGTCTGCGACCACCCGCGCAACGTCCCGGACGACGTGCTGGAGCGGCTGCCCGCCAACGGCGGGGTGGCGATGGCCACGTTCGTACCGAAGTTCATCCTCCCGGCGGCGGTCGAGTGGACCCTCGCCGCCGACGAGAACCTCCGCGCGCACGGCTTCCACCACCTCGACACCACCCCCGAGGCGATGGCCCTGCACCGGGCCTTCGAAGCCGAGCACCCCCGCCCGCTGGCCACCGCCGCCACGGTGGCCGACCACCTCGACCACATGCGCGAGGCGGCCGGCGTCGACCACATCGGCATCGGCGGCGACTACGACGGCACAGCCTTCACCCCGGCCGGGCTGGACGACGTCGCCGGCTACCCGAACCTCATCGCGGAACTCCTCCACCGCGGCTGGTCGCAGGCCGACCTGGCCAAGCTGACCTGGTCCAACGCGGTGCGGGTGCTGCGCGACGCCGAAGCGGTGTCGCGGGAGCTCTCGGCCTCCCGGGGCCCCTCCAACGCGGTGCTGCACCCGGCCCCGTAACGGCGGGACCGCACCGGCGGGCCGGGCGGCCGCCGCCGACCCGCCCGCCGGTCCGGCGGCAGGGCCGTGACCTGCGGGGCGGCCGCGGCATACACCCGAACGCCACATCCGCCGGGCGACCGGGGCGCCCGGCGTGTCACGGTGGCAGCACCCCTCCCTGCTGCCGCCGAGACCGGAGCGAATCCATGGCCGACCTGCAGGATGAACCGAACGCCGGGAATCCCGCGTACACGCTCGACACGGCCCCCGCGGGCCCCGGCTCCGTCGGGGCCGAGGACCTGCCCGCCGTGGTGCCCGCCGGCTCCCTCGAACGGGCCGCCGCGCTGCTGTCCGTCCACCCCGTGGCCGACGGGCACAACACCCTCGTCTGGACCCTGCGCCAGAACCCGTACCACGACATCGACACCACCGACCTGGGCGTCGACACCGACATCCCCCGGCTGCGCGCCGGCGGGGTCGGCGCCCAGTTCTGGTCGCTGATGGTGCCGAGCGAGGCCGCGGCCGCCGACCAGGTGGTGTCCGACACCCTCGAACAGATCGACGCCGCCCGCGCCTTCGTGGGCCGCTACCCCGACAGCCTCTGCCTGGCGCTGAGCGCCGACGACATGGCCGACGCCCGCAACCGGGGCCGCATCGCCTCGTTCCTGGGACCCGTACCCGGCCGCGCGCTCACCGGCTCCCTCGGCGCGCTGCACGCCTACCACGCGCTGGGCGTACGGATCCTCGCGCCGGCCGGAGCGCCCTGGGCGCAGGAGGGCCTGACCGCCTTCGGCCACGAGGTGGTCAAGGAGATGAACCGGCTCGCGATGCTGCTGGACCTGACCGGCTGCCCGCCGGTGGCGGCCTGCCAGATCGCGGGCGCCTCCAAGGCCCCCGTCATCGTCTCCCACACCGCGGCGGCCGCCCTGAACGACCATCCGGGCAACGTCACCGACGAGGTGCTGCTGGCGCTCCGCGCGGCGGGCGGCCTCGCGATGGTCACCTTCGACACGGCGCAGACCGGGGACTCCCTCCACGCGGTCGCCGACCACCTGGAGCACCTCCGGGCCGTCGCCGGCCCGCACTGCGTGGGACTCGGCGCATCCTTCGGCACCGAGCACGGCACCCCCCGCCCGGCCGGCCTCACCGACCCCTCCGGCTACCCGCTGCTGGTCGCGGAACTACTGGACCGGGGCTGGCCGGAGTCCGAACTGTCCCTGCTGACCTGGGGCAACGCCCAGCGCGTGCTGCGCGACGCGGAGTTCACCGCCCGCGCCGCCCACCACCGCAGAGCGGGCTGACCGGGCCGACCGCCCCGGAGGGCGGGCCCTGCGCCGTCCGGCGGGCTCTGCGCCCGTCCGGCGGCTCAGGCGCGCGGCCGGCCCATGGCCCGGAAGGTCCAGCCGGCCGCACGCCAGCGCGCCCCGTCCAGGGCGTTGCGCCCGTCGAGGACCAGCCGGTCGGAGACGACCGCGCCCAGCTCCACCGGGTCCAGGTCGCGGAACTCGCGCCACTCGGTGAGGTGCAGGACGACGTCCGCCCCGCGGGCCGCCTCCACCGCCGAGTCCGCGTACGCGAGGGTGGGGAAGACGCGGCGGGCGTTGTCCATGCCCTTGGGGTCGTAGACGGTGACCTGCCCGCCCTGGAGGTGGATCTGCCCGGCCACGTTCAGGGCGGGCGAGTCGCGCACGTCGTCGGAGTCCGGCTTGAACGTGGCGCCGAGCACGGCGACCCGCTTGCCGAGGAACGCCCCGCCGACCGCCTCCCGGGCCAGCTCCACCATGTGGCCGCGGCGCCGCATGTTGATCGAGTCGACCTCGCGCAGGAAGGTCAGGGCCTGGTCGGCGCCCAGCTCGCCAGCGCGCGCCATGAACGCGCGGATGTCCTTGGGCAGGCAGCCGCCGCCGAAGCCGATGCCGGCGCGCAGGAACTTCGCGCCGATGCGCTCGTCGTGGCCGATGGCCTCGGCGAGCTTGACGACATCGCCGCCGGCGGCCTCGCAGACCTCCGCCATCGCGTTGATGAACGAGATTTTCGTGGCGAGGAAGGAGTTGGCGGCGGTCTTGACGAGCTCGGCCGTCGGGAAGTCGGTCACCACCAGCGGCGACCCCTCCGCCATCGGCGTCGCGTACACCTCGCGCAGCAGCTTCTCGCCGCGGTCGCCCTGGACGCCGATGACGATCCGATCCGGGTGCAGGGTGTCCTGGACGGCGAAGCCCTCGCGGAGGAACTCCGGGTTCCAGGCGAGCTCGACCTCGTCGCCGGCCGGGGCGAGGTCCCCCAGCTTGGCGGCGAGCCGCTCCGCCGACCCCACCGGCACGGTGGACTTGCCGACGACGAGCGCCGCCCGGGTCAGGTGCGGGGCCAGCGATTCGACGGCGGAGTCGACGTAGCTCATGTCGCAGGCGTACTCGCCGTGCTTCTGCGGGGTGTTCACGCAGATGAAGTGGACGTCGCCGAAGGCGCCGACCTCCTCCCAGGACTGCGTGAACCGCAGCCGCCCGGTGGACCCGGGGAGTCCCGCGACGTGCGCGGCGAGCAGCTCCTCCAGCCCGGGCTCGTACATCGGCACCCGCCCGGCCGCCAGCATCTCGATCTTCTCCGGGACCACGTCCAGCCCGAGCACCTCGAAGCCCAGCTCGGCCATTGCCGCGGCGTGCGTGGCGCCGAGGTAGCCGGTGCCGATCACTGTGATCCTGAGGGGGGCCATGGGTGCTCCAGAGGTGCGGGGCCGATTGCGCCAACTGAGCATAGTCGCGCCGGTCCGGGGGGACGCTTCCCAGGAGCACCGTGGAGCCCGCCGGCACCCGCGGCTGTCGTGCAGCTCACGTGCCGCGTACGTACCGCTGCGCGGACGCCGGACACTAAGCTTTGGGTTACTTAACGGTAGTTAGCAATGACTGAGCGCACGCTTCAGCTTGGGGAGTGAGAGATTTTGGCGGGTTCTGCCGACTTCGACCTGTACCGCCCGGCCGAGGAGCACGACATGCTCCGCGAGTCCGTCCGCTCGCTCTGCGAGGCGAAGATCCTCCCGTTCGCCGCAGCGGTCGACGAGGAGGCCCGCTTCCCCCAGGAGGCCCTGGACGCGCTCGTCGCCAACGACCTGCACGCCGTGCACGTCCCCGAGAACTACGGCGGTGCGGGCGCCGACGCCCTCGCCACCGTCATCGTGATCGAGGAGGTGGCCCGCGTCTGCGCGTCCTCCTCCCTGATCCCGGCCGTGAACAAGCTCGGCTCCCTCCCCGTGATCCTCTCCGGTTCCGAGGAGCTCAAGGCCAAGTACCTCACCCCGCTCGCCAAGGGCGACGCGATGTTCTCGTACTGCCTCTCCGAGCCGGACGCCGGCTCGGACGCGGCCGGCATGAAGACCCGCGCGGTCCGCGACGGCGACTTCTGGGTGCTCAACGGCGTCAAGCGCTGGATCACCAACGCGGGCGTCTCCGAGTACTACACGGTGATGGCCGTGACCGACCCGGAGAAGCGCTCCAAGGGCATCTCCGCCTTCGTCGTCGAGAAGGGCGACGAGGGCGTCTCCTTCGGCGCTCCGGAGAAGAAGCTCGGCATCAAGGGCTCCCCGACCCGCGAGGTCTACCTCGACAACGTCCGCATCCCCGCCGACCGCATGATCGGCGCGGAGGGCACCGGCTTCGCCACCGCCATGAAGACCCTGGACCACACCCGCATCACCATCGCGGCCCAGGCCCTCGGCATCGCGCAGGGCGCCCTCGACTACGCCAAGGGCTACGTCCAGGAGCGCAAGCAGTTCGGCAAGCCGATCGCCGACTTCCAGGGCGTCCAGTTCATGCTCGCGGACATGGCCATGAAGATCGAGGCCGCCCGCCAGCTGACCTACGCGGCCGCCGCCAAGTCCGAGCGCGTCGACTCCGACCTCACGTTCTTCGGCGCCGCGGCCAAGTGCTTCGCCTCCGACGTGGCCATGGAGGTCACCACGGACGCGGTCCAGCTCCTCGGCGGCTACGGCTACACCCGTGACTACCCGGTCGAGCGCATGATGCGCGACGCGAAGATCACCCAGATTTACGAAGGCACGAACCAGGTCCAGCGCATCGTCATGGCGCGGAACCTGCCGTAGCAGGGTTTCGCAGGTCAGCGCCCCCGCCGCACGGCGGGGGCGTTCCTGCGCCCGCCCGCGGCGGAGGGGTCCGCGGCGGCCCCGCGCCGCGCCGCACCGCACCCATCGCCTCGGCCGGCCGCCGGCACGCGGAACACTGCTGCCCGCGACGGGAGCCCGGCGCCCCGCGGGGCCGGGGTGCGAAGTGCGGGCTCGGGGCGGGCGGCCGGGGGGCATGGGTTAGCTTTGGAGCTTCATAGGCCCGGACCGGGTGGGGAGAAGGAACTTGGAAGCGATCCTGCTGGTCGGGGGGCAGGGGACGCGGCTGCGCCCCGTGACGGTGAACACCCCGAAGCCCATGGTGCGGGCGGCCGGGGTGCCGTTCCTCGCACATCAGATAGCCCGGGCGCGGGCCGCCGGCGTCACGCACATCGTGATGGCCACCTGCTACCTCGCCGAGGTCTTCGAGCCGTACTTCGGCGACGGCTCCGACTTCGGGGTGCGGCTCGAGTACGTCGTCGAGGACGAGCCCCTCGGCACCGGCGGAGCCATCCGCAACGCCGCCCGCCGGCTGACCGGCGGCCCCGACGACCCGGTCCTCGTCTTCAACGGCGACATCCTCACCGGCCTCGACATCGCCGGCCTCGTCGACGCCCACCGGGCGGCCTCCGCCGACGTCACCCTGCACCTGGTGCAGGTCGAGGACCCGCGCGCGTTCGGCCTGGTCCCCACCGACCCCGAGGGGCGGGTGCTGGCCTTCACCGAGAAGCCGCAGACCCCCGAGGAGATCATCACCGACCAGGTCAACGCCGGCTGCTACGTCTTCCGGCGGAGCGTCATCGACTCGATTCCGGACGGGCGTCCCGTCTCCGTCGAGCGGGAGACGTTCCCCGGCCTCCTCGACGCCGGCGCCCTGCTGCACGGCGTCACCGAGAACACGTACTGGCTGGACCTCGGCAAGCCCGAGTCGTTCGTCCAGGCCTCCGCCGACCTGGTCCGCGGCGTCGTGGCCTCGCCGGCCGTGCCGGGGCCGCGCGGCGAGTCCCTGGTGCTGCCGGGCGCCCGCGTCGCGCCCGGCGCCGAGCTCTCCGGCGGCACCGTCATCGGCGCCGGCGCCACCATCGAGGCGGGTGCGGTCGTGACCGGGTCCATCGTCCTCGACGACGCCGTCATCGGGCCGGACACGCAGGTCAGCGCCAGCCTGATCGGCGTCGGCGCCACCGTCGGCCCGCGCACCGTGGTCGACGCCGCGGTCGTCGGCGACGGCGCCGTCATCGGCGCGGACAACGAGCTGCGGGCCGGTGCCCGCGTGTGGTGCCGTGCCGAACTGCCCCCCAAGTCGCTCCGGTTCTCCCCGGACAGCTGACCCGCCGTACCGGACAACGCCGACGGCCCCCCGCTCGCAGTCCTGGAGCAGGGGGCCGTCGGCGTTCGGCGTCCGGTGTGCGGCCTCCGCGTACGGCGTCCGCCTACCGTCAGTTGCCGGTGACGGTGACCTTCTCGTCGTTCTGGATCTGCTGGACGATCTGCTTGACCTTCGGCTTGTCCCAGAGCAGGTTCCCGCCGCGCTCGCCCGCGATCGGCATGTTCATCGAGGTGCCGTTGCCGCCGCTGATGCCCTTCATCGCGAAGAACATGTCGCCCATGTCCCACAGGGACATGTCCTTGTCCACGATGAGCGTGTCCAGGCCCGCGCCCAGCACCGGGTACAGCTTGAACGGGTTGAGGACGGTGCTCGGGGTGGCCGCCTGGCTGGCCAGGGCCGCCAGGAACTTCTGCTGGTTCTTCGTACGGGCCAGGTCCGACTCGGCGAACGCGTACCGGGTGCGGACGAAGGCCAGCGCCTGCTCGCCGTTGAGGGTCTGCTCGCCGGCCTTGAAGTCGGCGCCGGACTTCTCGTCCTTGAAGCCCTTCTCGATGTTCATCTCGACGCCGCCGAGTGCGTCGACGATGTTCGCGAAGCCCGCGAAGCCGATCTCGGCGTAGTGGTCGATGCGCAGGCCCGTGTTGTGCTCGACGGTGCGGACCAGCAGCTCCGGGCCGTCGTCCGCGTACGCCGCGTTGAGCTTGGTGTGCTTGCCCGCCGCCGGGTACTTCTTGCCGGACTGCGAGCCGACGAAGGAGGGGATCTCCACGTCCGAGTCGCGCGGCAGCGAGATCATGGTGTTCCCGCCGGAGCAGGCCGCCAGGATCATCATCGAGTCGGTGCGCTTGCCCTCGGCGGAGCCGGTGTGGAGCTTCTTCTTCTCCTCGTCGGACATGCCCTCGCGGCTGTCGGAGCCGACGATCAGGTACGTCGTGCAGTCGTCGTCCTTCGGGCGCTCGATGACCTTGGAGAGGTCGACCTCGCGGCGCACCTGGGAGTCGGCCCAGAAGTAGGTGCCGATGGTGGTCGCCAGCAGGGCCGTGGCCAGGACGATCGAGCCTATCTTGATGCGCCGGCGCCAGTCCGGGGCGGCGCCGGGTCCGCGGCCGCCCGGCCGGGCCGACGGCGGCTGCCCCGGCCCGCCGGGACCGCCCGGACCGCCGGGACCGCCCGGGCGCTGCGGCGTGCCGTAGACCTGGCCGGTGTTGTAGCCGCTGTCGTAGCCGCCGTAGGCGTCCTGGCCGTGGGACTGCTGCTGCGGCACCCCGTACGCGGGTGCTGGCGGCCGGCCCGGCCGGCCGGCCGGGGGCTGCCGGGGCTGCGGGGGCCGCTGGGGCTGCTGCGGCAGACCCGTCCCCCGGCGCTGGACGTGCGGCATCCGCCGGGCGCCCTCCGGCTGTGCCTGCGCGCTGCCGCGCCCGTACCCGTCCTCGCGGCTGTCACCGCGCCCATCCGGCCACTCGTTCATGCCGCATAGGATGCCCGGTCCAGGGAGGTGCACGACAGTCCGGTCCCGGCTTCGTGCCGGTGCTGTTGCACAGCTGATGCCTCCGCGTCGGCTTTAAGGTAGCGGTATGACACAGATACCGGGCGTGACGGCGGGCGACCTGCAGGGAAAGCCCACCGCGGCCTCGCGGACCACTCTCAGCCACATCATGACCGCCAACGACACCAACCTCCTGGGCACGGTGCACGGTGGCGTGATCATGAAACTCGTCGACGACGCGGCGGGCGCCGTCGCCGGCCGCCACTCCGGCGGCGCGGCCGTGACCGCCTCCATGGACGAGATGGCCTTCCTCGCCCCGGTCCGCGTGGGTGACCTGGTTCACGTCAAGGCGCAGGTCAACTGGACCGGCCGGTCCTCGATGGAGATCGGCGTGCGGGTCCTGGCCGAGCGGTGGAACGAGTCCACCCCCGCCACCCAGGTCGGCAGCGCCTACCTCGTCTTCACCGCCGTCGACGCCGAGGGCAAGCCGCGCACCGTCCCGCCCGTGATCCCCGAGACCGACCGGGACAAGCGCCGCTACCAGGAGGCCCAGATCCGCCGTACGCACCGGCTCGCCCGGCGCCGGGCGATCATGGCGCTGCGCGAGGAGCGGGCCGCCCAGGGCCTCGACGACTGACGCGGGCGCGACCCCGGCGCGACCCGGGCGGCTATGTGCCGCAGACCACCTGGTCGCCCGTGACCACGCCGAACCGCCCCTGGTGGGGGTCCTCCGGCCGGACCGGCACGACCTTCCGGTAGTCCGTTCCGGCGATCACCAGCACCGTCCGGCCCTGCCCCGGCACGGCCCGCAGCTCGCTGCCCGGCAGCGCGGCGGCCACCGTGCGGGCGGAGCGGTCCCAGCGCGGGTCGTACGCGATCACCGTGCGCTTGACGTTGCGGCCCGCCCCGTTGCCCGGAGCGCCGGTGGTGTCGAAGCCGGTGGCGCGCAGTGCCGCGTCCACCCGGCTGCCCAGCCCGTCGATCCGGGTCCCGTTCTGGACCCGGACCCGGATCCGCTCCGGCGGTACGTCCACGGGCACCGCGGGCGGCTGCTGCGGGCGGGCCGGCCGGCCGGGCCCGGGGGCGGGGGCCAGCGGGCGGTCCTGGCGCAGCGCCTCGAAGAGCTCGGCGGCCTTCCGCTCGTCCCACTTCACGGTGGAGCCGATGCCCTTGACCGGGAAGGACGGGTCTCCGATCGGCACGGACGCGAACTCCGACGAGGACGGGGCGAAGTCGCGCATGGCCTGGCCGAGCGCCAGCATCTGCTCCGAGCCGAAGCGGGGGTCGGCCCGTACCGAGCCCAGCAGGGTGGAGCTGACCTCCTTGAACTTCACCGGGTTCAGCAGCACCCCGCCGGCGGTGGCCTGCTTGATCACGGCGGCCATGAACCGCTGCTGGCGCTGTATCCGGCCGAGGTCGGCGGCGCCGTCCACGTGGCGGGACCGTACGTACTGCAGGGCCTGGCCGCCGCTCAGCCGGTGGGTGCCGGGCAGCAGGTGCAGGCCGGTGTTCCGGTCGTCGAGGGCCCTGGCGGTGCAGATTTCCACGCCGCCCATCGCGTCGACCGTCTTCATGAAGCTGGTGAAGTCGACCTCCAGGTAGTGGTCGATCTTGACGCGGGTCATGTGCTCGACGGTGCGCACGGTCAGCTGGGGGCCGCCCTCGGCGTAGGCGGCGTTCAGTTTCACGGGGTGCGGGCCGTGCTGCTTCCCGCTGGACTCGTCGCGGTGTGCGGGCAGCTCGGCGTAGCTGTCGCGGGGCAGGCTGACGACGCTGGCGCGCTTCCGGTCGGCCGAGAGGTGCACCAGCATCACGGTGTCGGTGCAGCGGCAGGGGGCGCCGCCGAGGCGGTACTCGCGCCGGTCCTCGCGGCTGATCCGGTCGCGGCCGTCGGTGCCGACGAGGAGGAGGTTCAGGCCGTGTCCGGCCTGGGGGCGGTTCTTCATGTCCTTGAACGGGTCCACCCGCTCGATCCCGGTGTCCAGGCCGGTCATGACCGCGTGCCCGACGGCCCCGGAGCCCAGGACGACCGCCGCCAGCCCGCCCGCCAGCCGTACCCCCCAGCGGGGCCGGTCGCCCCGGGGGCGGCCCGGGGCCCGGCCGCGCCGGGCGCGCTGCGGCCGCGGGTGGTGCGAGTGCGGGTGCTGGTGCGGGGGCAGGTTCGCGGGCCGGGCGGGGCGGGGCGGACGGGGTGGCTGGGGCACGGGGGACACCTCCGCGGGGGCAGCCGGGGCCGGCAGGGACGGACCAGAGGAAGGCGAACCGGACACAATGGTCAGATCGTCAGAACGGTAGGCCCATCCGATCAGCCTCTGTCCCCACCGATCAGGCGGCGCGCACCTGTTTCCCCCGTAAGCGGTAACGTGACACCGATACCCGACCTTGAAGGACCACATGCCCGCCCAGCAGCCCGCAGTCTCGGTGATCATGCCGGTGCTCAATGAGGAGCGCCACCTGCGCAATTCCGTCCGCCACATTCTCGGACAGGAGTACGCCGGTGAGATGGAGGTGGTGATCGCGCTGGGTCCGTCCACGGACCGCACCGACGAGATCGCCGCCGAACTCGTACGCGAGGATCCCCGCGTCGTCACCGTTCCGAACCCCTCCGGCCGCACCCCGGCCGCCCTCAACGCCGCCATCAAGGCCTCGCGTCACCCGATCGTGGTGCGCGTCGACGGCCACGGCATGCTCTCGCCGAACTACATCGCCACGGCCGTCCGCCTCCTGGAGGAGACCGGTGCGCAGAACGTCGGCGGCATCATGCACGCCGAGGGCGAGAACGCCTGGGAGGAGGCCGTCGCCGCGGCGATGACCTCGAAGCTCGGCGTAGGCAACGCGGCCTTCCACACCGGCGGTGAGGCCGGCCCGGCGGACACGGTCTACCTGGGCGTGTTCCGGCGCGAGGCGCTGGAGCGGGCGGGCGGCTACAACGAGGAGTTCATCCGGGCCCAGGACTGGGAGCTGAACTTCCGCATCCGCGAGGCCGGCGGGCTGATCTGGTTCTCGCCCGAGCTGAGGGTCCAGTACCGCCCGCGGCCCACGGTGCGGGCGCTGGCCAAGCAGTACAAGGACTACGGCCGCTGGCGGCACGTGGTGGCCCGCTACCACTCGGGCTCGATCAACATGCGCTATCTGGCCCCGCCGACCGCCGTCTGCGCGATCGCGGCCGGTGTGGTGGC
The DNA here is from genome assembly GCF_056436005.1 of Streptomyces sp. NPDC043854. Classification (NCBI taxonomy): domain Bacteria; kingdom Bacillati; phylum Actinomycetota; class Actinomycetes; order Kitasatosporales; family Streptomycetaceae; genus Streptomyces; species Streptomyces sp. NPDC043854. The sequence goes on along the minus strand of NZ_JBWKDK010000044.1, from coordinate 21,688 downwards.
GGGCGCGGCCGTGACCCCGTGGGCCTTCGCGGTCCCGGCCGGCTACCTCGCGGCGATCACGCTGGGCTCGATCCCGGCCGGCAAGGGCCTCTCCCTCAAGGCGCGGGCGCAGATCCCGGTGGCCGTCGCCACGATGCACATGTCGTGGGGCTTCGGCTTCCTCACCAGCCCGCGCTCGCTCGCGAACAAGGTCATCGCGAGCCGGCGCCCCTCGCCGAGCCCGGACCCCTCGGCGGCCTGAGGGCGGCGCCGGGGCGGCAGGGCCGTCACCGGCAGGCCCGTCACCGGCTGGAAACGATGCGAAGGGGCCCGGTGCCAGGTCGTGCAGACCGTGGCACCGGGCCCCTTTCCGTGCTGTGCGCCGGCCGTGGCGCTGCCGGCCGTGGCGCTGCCGGCCGTGGCGCTGCCGGCCGTGGCGCTGCCGGCCGTGGCGCTACCAGGTGAAGCCCGGCTGGATCGCCATGCACTCCTTGTCGTTGTCGCCGTTGAGCGGGCGGGCCGAGTCGGGCGCCTTGGTCGGGGCGGGCGGCGCCGGGGTCGGCGCGTTGCCGGTCCGCCAGTCCTTGCCGACGAGCAGGACGATCCCGGAGACGTCGTCGACCTTCTGCACCGCCGAGGCCGGCAGCCCCAGCGCGGTGGCCAGGGCCGCCGCGTCACCGGCCAGGTCCGGGCTGGAGAAGCGGACCACGGTGGTGTCCTCGGCCCCGGTCAGGTTGTCGGCGACGGCCTTGGTGAAGCCCTTGCCGGCCAGCACGGAGACGACGTCGGAGGCCCGGCCCTTCACCTTGGCCTGGGCGCCGTCCCTGCCACCGGTGGCGTTGCGCACCGTGACCGGGATCCTCGCCGGCGGGGCGGCCTGGTCCACGGCGGGCTGGGAGGGGGCCGCCGGGGCGCCGGACGCGGCGGTGCCGGGCGTCGCGGCGGACGAGGACGGGGCCGGGGAGGCCGCCCCGCCGGGCTGCTCGGGGCCCTTGCCGTCGAGCGGGATGTCCTCGCGGATCATCCGGAACAGGTCCTCGGCCTCGCCCGGCTTGGGCTCGACCCGGGCGGAGTCCGACGGGCTGGGCATCCACGGCATGGTCGTCATGGTGATCCGGCCCGGGGCGACCTTCTTGAGCTCCATGCTCAGGTCGTACAGCTTGTCGATCTTGTTCAGGCCGGAGTCGACGACCATGGCCTTGATGGCCGCCTGCGCCAGGCTGTTGAGCTTCATCGGGTTGCTCAGCTTGGCGTTCTTGCGGAACTCGCGGGCCATCGAGTTCATGTACATGTGCTGGGCGTGGGCGCGGCCGATGTCGCTGCCGTCCTCGAAGCCGTAGCGGGTGCGCAGCCACTGGAGGGCCACCTCGCCCTGGATGACGTTCTCGCCCTTGGGCAGCTTCAGACCGGAGCCCTTGCCGTCCCTGGTGCGGGAGTGCACGTTCTCCTGGACGCACACCGGGACGCCGCCGATGGCGTCCGCCATCGTCACCACGCCCTTGAAGTCGATCATCATGAAGTGGTCGATCGGGATGCGGGTCAGCTCCTGCCAGGCGGCGACCGTGCAGCCCGGACCGCCGCGGCTGAGGGACTCGTTGGTCTGGACGAGGCCCTTGCTGGCCGGGTGGACCTTGCCGTTCGGCTCGGTGCACTTGGGCATCTTCAGCATCGTGTCGCGCGGCATGGACACCACGGACATGTTGGTGCGGTCCGCGGACAGGTGCAGCAGCATCTGCACGTCCGCCAGGGGCGGCCCGTCGAAGGTGTCCGTGGCGCCGCCGAGGGCCTGGTTCTCCGCGCCGTCGCGGGCGTCGGAGCCGATGAGGAGGATGTTCAGCGGGGTCTGCCCGAAGGCGTTGGGCTTGGAACCGCCCAGCTTGCTGTCGCCGAGGTTGAGCGCGTCGGTCTGGATGCTGCCGTTGAGGTGGCGGTAGTAGAGGTAGCCCGCCGCCGACGTCGCGAGTATGAGGAACGCCAGGACGGAGGCCGTCCAGCGCAGTATGCGCCGCTTGCCGCGCCGGGGCGCGGGCACACCGGCCTCGGGCGTGCCGCTGCCGGGCGCGGCTGGTCCGTCGGAGGGGCCGCCGGATCTGTCGTCGGCCGGCCGGGCGGGCGCCCCCTCCCCTCGCACGCTGTCGTTCCTCACAGGTCCCCCCTCGAAATCACTTCATGACTGTGGTGGGCCGGCCGCGCCGGCGCACGTCGGACGGCCGGCCGAGCCGGACGGCCGGCTACTTGGCGCAGACGGCCTTGTCGGCCTCGACGCGCTGGATGTCCTCGGGCGCCTTCTGAGGCGCCGTCATCGAGATCCCCGCCCCCTTGAAGTCCGCGCCGAGCGTGAGCTTCATCGGTGTCCGGGGCCCGGCGTCCGCCGTGCCCACCTTCAGAGCCGAGGCCGGCAGGCCCATCATGTCCGCCAGTGCCCGCGCCTGGTCCGCCTGGTTCGGGGCGAACTCCAGCTGTGTGGCGTCCAGCTTGGCGGGCGCATTGCCGAGGTTGCTCGCCTTGGCGACGCCCTTGCTGTTCTGGAGCCAGGCCAGGGTGGCGGAGGCCGAGCCCGCGGGCCCGCCGCCGTTGTAGATGTCCACCCGTACGTCCTTCGCCGCGGCGCGCGGGCCCTGCATGAGCGCGTCCTGCTTGGCCCTGGTCTCGGCGTCGGCCGCGTCCTTGGCGGCCTGTTCCTTCTTCTCGACCTCGGTGAGCGAGACGTCCCCCCGGATCATCTGGAGCAGGGGGTCGGCCAGCGCGTTGTTGAGGACGACGGTGGCCTTCACCTTCTCGGCCGGGTTGTCGAGCACCGGCAGGGTGGTGAAGGTGACGTTCTTGAGGTTCATGTCCTTCAACTCACCGGCGAGGTTGGTGAGTTTGTCGATGGACCCTATGCCCGAGTCCACGGTCAGCGACTTGGTGGCCGCCTCGGCGAGGGAGAAGAACTTCTTCGGGCTGGTCAGGGTCTCCTTCGACTTCATCTCGCGCAGCATCGAACTCAGGAACTGCTGCTGCGTCTTGATGCGGTCGAGGTCGCTCTCGTTGCCGAAGGCGTGCCGGGTCCGTACGAAGGCCAGGGCCTGCTCGCCCTGGAGCCGGTGCTCGCCGGGGCCCAGCTTCAGCTTGGAGTCCTCGTCGTCGACGGCCTTCTCCAGGCAGACGGGCACCCCGCCGACCGCACTGCTCAGCACCTTCACCGCGTTGAAGTCGACCATCATGAAGTGGTCGACGGTGATCCCGGTGAGCTCCTTGACCGTGCGCATCGTGCAGCCCGGGTCGCGGCCCTCCTGGCCGAGGCTGGTGTTGAAGCGGGTGGCCTTCTGGGCCGGGATCGTCTTCATCGTCCCGTCGGGCTGCTTGGTGGGGCAGGCCGGGATGTTCGTGATCAGGTCCCGGGGGATGGACAGCGCCGTGGCGTTGCTGCGGTCCTTCGAGACGTGGAAGAGGATCGTGGTGTCGGCGTGGCCGGGGCTGCCCGCGTCGCCGTAGCCCTCGTTGCCGGCGCCGGAGCGCTTGTCAGTGCCGATGACGAGGATGTTGATGGGCTGGTCCTTCTTGAAACCGCCCGTGCCCGCGTCGCCGACGTCGGTGACCTTCAGGTTGCCGTTCAGGTGGTTGTAGTACAGGTACCCCCCGAGTGAGCCGCCTACCAGCAGGAAGGCGAGGGTGCCGCCGGTGACGACCAAGAGCCGTCTGCGGCGGTTGCTGCCCGAGCCGCCCTTGCGGGTTCGGCCGGTGCGCCGGCCGGGCGGGGTCTCGCCGCGTCGCGGCCCGGGGACCGCCGGGGACGGGGAGGCCGGGGTCGACGGGGACGAGGGCTTCTTGGGGGAGGCCGGTGCCCCGGAGCGGGAGCCGGCCGACCTGCGGGGGGAGGTCACGGAGCGCTGCCCTTGCGGAGCGCTGCGGTCCAGTTGCAGTTCGTAATTGCCGGTGCGGGGGTTGAGCACCCACTGGTCTGCGGGGTCGATTTCCTCCGCACGCCCACGGCTCTGCGCATCCACGGTTGCTCAAATCCTCCGTCGGTGCCTCGCGACGCGCCTCCCCCAAGACGCCCGGTCAACGATCCGGCTGCTGGTGCACGGCCTCTTTGCTGGCCAGGGCACCGGATCGCTCACCCTATCCGCCCCAGTCGGCTTCGAACCATGGTGGTGACAAACTCCACTGCTCTCATAACGGGGCAAACCCCCCAAGCCCTTCGCTTCGTACACCGGCTTTTGGCATTGCTTTACCGGCAGTCGGCCATCCCCGCGGTGGTGCCCGTGAAGGTGGGGACGGGCGTGGACGCCGTACCGGTTCCGGCCGGAGACGGCTCGGCGCTGCCGGACCCGGCCCGTGCGGCGCCCGGCTCCCGGCCGTCCGCGGCGTCCGCCCCCACCGACGGGGCCACCGTCAGCGGCTGGTCCGCGCGCAGCCGCTGGAACAGCCGGGCCGCGTCCGGCTGTATGAGTTCGTCCCGGTTCGGGTCGGCTGCGTACGGACGGCGCGGCACTGTCAGGAACTTCACCTGGTCGGTCGGTATGTCCCGAACACCCCGGACGAGTTCGTACAGCCCGCGCAGCGACGCCAGCCCCGGGTCGGTGGTCACCGAGGAGGTCGCCGCGTCCAGCAGCGGGTACAGCCGGCCCGGGTTCAGCAACACCCCATTGCTCTGCACCTTCTTCACCAGCGCGCCGAGGAACTGCTGCTGGCGCTCCATCCGTTCGGTGTCGCTGCCGTCGCCCAGGCCGTAGCGGGCGCGCACGAAGCCGAGCGCCTGTTCCCCCCGCAGGGTCTGCCGGCCCGCCGGGAGCCGGAGCCGGGCCTCGGGATCGTGCACCGGCTGCTTGAGGCACACCTCCACGCCGCCGACCGCGTCGACCATCTTCTTGAACCCGCCGAAATCCACCACCATGTGGTGGTCGACCCGGATCCCCGTCAGCTTCTCCACCGTACGGATCGTGCAGGCGGCCCCACCCCACTGGAACGCCCAGTTGAACTGCGCGAACTGCTCCGCGGTACGGCTGCCGTCCGGCCTCAGGCAGCTCGGGACGTCCGCCATCAGGTCCCGGGGGATCGAGACCGCCGTCGCACTCCGCCGGTCCGCGGGCAGGTGCAGCAGGATCACGGTGTCCGAGCGCTCGGTGCCCCCGTCGCGCCCGTAGCGGGAGTTGTCCGAGCCCGAGCGCGAGTCGGAGCCGATCAGCAGGATGTTCCGGGAGCCGCCCGCGATGGGCGTCGGACGCTCCCGCTCGAAGCGCTCCAGCTCGGACGCCGCCGAGGTGTCCTCGGTGATGTTCGCGTCGAGCTCGCGGTACAGCCACCAGCCCGTGCCCGCCCCGGCCAGCACCAGCAGGGAGGCCCCGACCCCGGCCCAGCGCAGCAGCCGGCGCCGACGGCCGCGCGGAGGCTCCGGGGAGCCTCCCGCCGCCTCGGTGGCGTCGGGTATGCCTGCGCTGTCCGTCACTCGCGTACCGTCCCTCACCGCGTGGGCAGGAGGCCGTACGGGTGTACGCACGGCCTGAGCCGATCCTGCCCCCGGGGCCGGGAGGCGGCCCGGGGGCGGCCCCCTGTCCAGACCCGAACGGGTGAAAGATCGGCGGCACGCTCACCGCACGGCGTTCACCGCACGGTGTGGGTGACCCGCTCGGCCTCGGTGCGCTGCGCCAGGCCCTCCGCCGACAGCAGGTCGAGGTTGCGGCACAGCACCACGGACCCGCCCGCCGCCAGGGCCGCGAACAGCCCCGTCGACAGCCCCTCCCAGGTGTCGTAGCCGAGCCCGGACAGCAGCCGCGACCCCGGGCCCAGGCCGAGCTTCGCCGCGTCCTCTCGCGCCCGCCCCACGATCCCGGTGTACGACAACTCTTCGCCGCCGACGACCAGCCCCGGCCCCTCCGGGTCGACCGGGACGAACGGGGCGAACCGGTCACCCTGCCCCGGCACCTCCACCGCGTAGTCCGCGAACCCGGCGGGCGGCTGCGGGAACCGCCCGCCCAGCGGCCGCAGGGCGAGCGCGACCCGCTCGCCCGAACAGGCGGCCGCCTCCTCCAGGGTGTCGGGGCCGCTCACCACCAGATCGGCGTCGGCCGGGTCCCCGCCCACCTCGGCGACCACCCCGACCGAGGCACACGCGAGCAGCCACACGGCGCTCTGCCAGTGCGCCGGCAGCAGCAGGGCGAGCCGGTCGCCGGGCTCGGCGCCGAGGTCTCCCTGGAGCAGATTGGCGGTCTTGGCCACCCAATTGGCGAAGGTGGCGACGGACAGTTCCACGCGTTCGCCCGTGGCGTCGTCGTAGAAGGTGACGAGCGGGCGGCCCGGATCGGCGGCGAGCGCGGATCGCAGCAGGTCGGCAGGGGTGCGGTCAGATGCGTTCACGGCCCCAGCGTACGCGGGGGCCCCTCGCCCGTACGGCGGCCCGCGGCTCACCCGTCCGGGGGAGCCGCACCCCGCGGCGAACAGACGGGCCGTCAGTTCTGCGGTGGCGGTCCGCGGTGCGTGTACTCAGCATCGCTTGCATGCGTGGATTCCTTGCTTCCGCGGTCGGCGTCGCGAGCGCCGCCGCCCTCGCCCTGCCGCTCGCCCTGTCCACCCCGGCCCTGGCCGAGTCGTCCCCCGCGGCTCCCGCGGCCCCCGCCGGCTCCACCCAGTCCCTGCCGCTCGTCCCGCTCGGGCCCGCGGCCGACCGCTCGCCCGGCGTCCCCGGCATGAGCACCCCCCCGCGCCTGCCCGAAGCCCGGGGCCTGGCCGCACGCGAGGTCAGCAGGTTCTCGATGGTCGGCGTCGTCTGGGACGACGCCGACACCCAGCTCTTCGGCCACGTCCAGGTCCGTACCCGCTCCGCGCGCACCGGGACCTGGTCCGACTGGCAGGACGTCGAGACCCGCAACAGCGAGCACGCCCCCGACCCCGAAGCGCTCGAACGGGGCACCGGCCGGGTCCGCGGCAGCACCGCCCCGCTGTGGGTCGGCGAATCCGACGGCATCGAAGTCCGCGTCCAGGCGGAACCGGGCACCCCGGCCGCCGCGGCCACCCGCTCGGTGGCCGCCTCCCGCCTCCCCTCGGGCCTGCGGATCGAACTCGTCGACCCGGGCGCGGCCCACCCGCCGCCCGCCGGGAACGGCAAGAACGGCACGGGCGGCCCGGACGGTACGGACGGAACCCCGGACGGTACGGACGGTACGGACGGAACGGACGGTACGGACGGAACGGGTGGTACGGGCGGCGGCGCCCCGGGCCAAGAGGACAAGGGCGACGCCGTCACCCTCCCCGACATGTCGATGGAGACGGCCGAGGCCTCCTCCGCCAACGTCCCGCTGGCCCCGCTCGGCGCAAAGGAGATCACCGCCCTCAACCGCGAGGACTCCATCGCCGACGCCGTCCTCGCCGACGACAGCGCAGTCGGCAGCACCCCGTACATCGGCCCGCGCCCGCGCATCGTCACCCGGCTGGGCTGGGGCGCGGACGAATCGCTGCGCGAGAAGGCGTTCGTGTACACGAACACGGTCAAGGTCGCCTTCGTCCACCACTCCGCCTCCGGCAACAACTACGCCTGCAAGGACGTCCCCGCGCTGCTGCGCAGCCTGTACCGCTACCACGTGGTCAGCGCCGGCTGGCGGGACTTCGGCTACAACTTCGCCATCGACAAGTGCGGCACCGTGTACGAAGGCCGGGCGGGCGGAGTCGCCAAGGCGGTGCTCGGCGCGCACACCATGGGCTTCAACACCGACAGCATGGGCATCGCGGTGCTCGGCACGTTCACGAGCACCGCCCCGTCGGCGGCAGCGGTGAACTCGGTGGCCGCGCTCACGGCCTGGAAGCTGGGGCTGTTCAACCGGGACCCCCGGTCGTCGATCACGCTGACGTCGGGCGGCGGGAACCTGTACGCCAAGGGCAGCAGCGTGAAGATGAACGTGATCTCCGGCCACCGGGACGGCTTCGCCACGGAATGCCCGGGCAAGCTGCTGTACGGCCAGCTTCCCCCGGCCCGCACGGCCTCGGCCAAACTCCAGGGCCGCTGACCGCCCCTCCCCCGCGGGCCCGCCGCAACGACGGCCCCGCACCCCGGCCGCGCCGCCGGGCCGCGGCCCGCGGGCACATGCCCGCGCGTTTCCCGCGCCCCGGGAATACCGCCTGACACGACGCGGGGGTGGAGCCCGGTGTGCGCACTCCGGCCGCGCTGCTCGGCCGCGGACCGCGGGTGGCCGGGCGCGCAGTTCCCCGCGCCCCTGGGCGGTGCCCCCTGGGCGAGGTCTTCGGCCGCGGACCGCGGGTGGTTGCCCGCGCAGTTCCCCGCGCCCCTGGGGAGCGTCCCGTGCGGTGCGGCGTCGGAAGCCTGAGGCATGCACCCCGGGGAACGTGCCCGCGCCTGCAAGGCCGGTGCGGCGGGAGGCGATGCCCCAGGGGCGCGGGGAACTGCGCGCCCGCCCACCGCACGGCCCGCAGCCGAGGGCCGCACCCGGACGTGCCGCGTGGGGCGGGGCACCCAGGGGCGCGGGGAACTGCGCGGGCGACCACCGGCGGCCCGCGGGGAGTCCCGGCGGCGGGGATACGCTCATGCCATGGCCGGCCGCTTCGATCCCCTGACCCGTGCCGCCGTGCGCGGCGGCCGAACCGGCGTGCCCGCGCGCGACGGGATCCCGGCCGGGGCCGGTGCCCTGAGCCGGGTGTGGGCGCCCGAGGCACCCGTGGACCTGGGCCTCACGCTCGGCCCGCTGCGCCGCGGCCCCCACGACCCCACCTTCCGCGTCACCGCCGACGGCTCCGTCTGGCGCGCCAGCCGCACCCCGCTCGGCCCCGCCACGCTGCGGGTCGCCGCAGACCGCACCACCGGCACGGTCCACGCCGAGGCCTGGGGCGCCGGCGCCGAGTGGATCCTCGATGGCCTGCCCGCACTCCTCGGGGCCGACGACGACCCGTCCGTCTTCGTCCCCCGCCACCGCCTGGTGCACGCCAGCCACCGCAGCCGCCCCGGCCTGCGCCTGACCCGCACCGGGCTGGTCCTGGAGTCGCTGATCCCGACCGTCCTGGAGCAGAAGGTCACCAGCGACGAGGCCTACCGCTCCTGGCGCCGCCTGGTGCGCCGGTACGGGGAGCCCGCGCCCGGCCCCCAGGGCGTGGACATGTACGTCATGCCGGACGTCCGGACCTGGGCGCTGATCCCGTCCTGGGACTGGCACCGGGCCGGGGTCGACGGCAAGCGCTCCGGGACCATCGTCCGGGCGGTCCGGGTGGCGGCCCGGATGGAGGAGGCCGCCGCCATGCCGCCGGGGCGGGCCGCGGCCCGGCTGGAGGCCGTCCCCGGGATCGGCCCGTGGACCTCCGCCGAGACCCTCCAGCGCAGCAACGGCGACCCGGACGCCGTCACCACCGGCGACCTGCACCTGCCCGGCATCATCGGCTACGCCCTCGTGGGCGACCGGGACGCCGACGACGCCGCCATGCTCGAACTGCTCGCCCCGTACGCGGGCCAGCGCCACCGCGCGGCCCGCTTGATCCTCCTGGCCGGCCGCACCCCACCCCGCCGCGCCCCCAGGATGTACCGCAACGACATCGCCCACCTCTGACCCGGGCACTCACCCACCCCCCGGGCCTACGGCCCGGAGCCGCACCCGTGTGCCGTGCGGGCGGGGCGCCCAGGGGCGCGGGGAACTGCGCGCTCAGCCACTCGCGGCCGGCAGGCTGGCGGGCGCGTGCCACGCAGGCGGGGCCGGCGGCCCGCCGGGCCGGGGTGGGTCAGCGGACCGTGATGAAGTGGTCCGCGGGCCGAGCCACCCGCTCGCGCGGCGCCTCCGCCGGATGCCCGATGGCGACGGCACCCATCGGCTCCCAGTCCTCCGGCAGGCCCAGCACCTTGCGCACCACATCCCGGCAGAACATCGTCGACGACACCCACGCCGATCCCAGCCGCTCCCCGGCCAGCGCGACCAGGAAGTTCTGCACGCCGGCGCCGGTCGCCACGACGAACATCTCCCGCTCGGCGGCGTCCCGCCGGGCGTGCCCGTACGCGTGTGCGCCGTCCATCACCATGCACGGCACCGCCAGGTACGGCGCGTTCCGCAGCACCTCCCCGCGCCGGATCCGCTTGGCGATGGATTCCTCGGTCTTGCCGTCGCGCCGCAGGTCTTCGATCCAGGCGTCCCGCATCGCGTCGAGCAGCTCGCGCCGTGCCGTCTCGGATTCCAGCAGGACGAACCGCCACGGCGTCGTGTGGTGCGGTGCCGGGGCGGTCACGGCGGCCGCGACCGCCCGCCGGACCGCGGCGGGGTCCACCGGCTCGGCGGTGAAGGCCCGTACCGTGCGGCGTTGCGTCACCGCTTCCCGTACCGCTTCGGAGGTGCCGAGGCGGAACATGTCGTCGGCGGCGGGCCGTATCAGCCGGGCGGCGGTGGCGCCGTCGCCGAGCACGTGCCCGAGCCCGCGGACGACGGCCACCGGCAGCCCGGCGGCCTTGCCCTTGACGAGGTCGCCGGCGGCGGCGAGTTCGTCGGCGGTGGCGACGACGGTCGCGCTGAGCGGGTTGCCGTGTGCGTCGGTGCCGCCGCGCAGGTCGTCGAGGACGCGTACGCCGGCGGCGCCGATCGCCACGTCGGTCAGTCCGGCCCGCCAGGGCCGCCCGAAGGTGTCGGTGACGATGACGCCCACGTCGACGGAGAGCAGCTCCCGCAGCCCCGCGCGGATGGCGGCGGCGGAGGCGTCGGGGTCCTCGGGCAGCAGCAGGACGGTGCCGGGCTCGGTGTTGGAGGCGTCGACGCCTGCGGCGGCCATGACCAGGCCCTGCCGGTTCTCGACGATCCGCAGCGGGCCGCGGCGCGCGACGACCCGTACGGTCTCGGCGTCTATGGCCTCCTCGCGGGAGTCGGCCCGGACGATGCGGCCCTCCGCCTTGGAGACGATCTTCGAGGTGACGAGGAGGACGTCGCCGTTCCGGAGTCCGGGCGCCGCGTCCGCGACGAGCCGGGCCAGGTCGTCGCCGGGCCGGACCTCCGGTATCCCGGCGACGGCCCACACCTCGTACGACGGCGCGGCCGAGGGCGAGGGCGCGGCCGAAGGCGGGGGCAGGCTCACCGGGAGGCCTCCGCCAGGGCGAGTGCGGCGCGGGCCATCTCGGCGGTCGCGTCGAGGTCGGTCATCATGAGCGGCACGGCCCGGCAGGCGATCCCGGCGGCTTCCACCTCGGCGACGGCGTCCGCGTCCGCGGTGTCGACGAGCCAGCCGTCGAGGAGGTCAGCGCCGTAGTGGCGGGCGACGGCGGCGGCGGTGGCCTCGACACCGACGGCGGCCAGCACCTTGTCGGCCATGCCGCGGACGGGGGCGCCGCCGACGATGGGGGAGAGGCCGACGACGGGCGCCGCGGCGGCGGCGACGGCCTCGCGGATGCCGGGCACGGCGAGGATCGTGCCGACGGAGACCACCGGGTTGGACGGCGGGAAGAGGATCACGTCGGCGGCGGCGACGGCTTCGAGCACGCCGGGCGCCGGCTTGGCCTGTTCGGCGCCGACGGGTACGACGGCCTCGGCGTCGACGGAGGCGCGCAGCCGGACCCAGTACTCCTGGAAGTGGATGACGCGGCGCTCGCCGGTGCCGGCGTCGGTGACGGCGACATGGGTTTCGACGCGGTCGTCGGACATGGGCAGCAGCCGGACGCCGGGCTGCCAGCGGTCGCAGAGGGCTTCGGTGACGGCGCTCAGCGGGTAGCCGGCGCTGATCATCTGGGTGCGGACGATGTGGGTGGCGAAGTCGCGGTCTCCGAGGCCGAACCAGGAGGGTCCGACCCCGTAGGCGGCGAGTTCCTCCTTGACGGTGAAGGACTCGTCGGCGCGGCCCCAGCCCTGCTCCTCGTTGATGCCGCCGCCGAGGGTGTACATGACCGTGTCGAGGTCGGGGCACACCTTGAGCCCGAACAGGTGGATGTCGTCACCGGTGTTGCCGATGACCGTGATGTCCGCGTCGGGGACCGCCGACTTCAGTCCGCGGAGGAAACGGGCGCCGCCGATGCCGCCGGCCAGAACAACAATGCGCATGCAGACAGTCTGTCAGCCGCAGGCCGCCCCCTGAGGGGTGGTGGTCGGGCGACGGGCGGGACCGTCAGGCGCGGCCGCTCAGACGGAGAGGGCCTCGGGCCGGGCGGGGGAGCAGTTGTGCATGGGCATCTCGGTCAGGCCGGGGAAGTAGACGTGCAGGCTGACCGCTCCGTCGAGGCTGTCGTTGACGACCTCGTGGGCGTAGCCGGGGGCGAAGACGCGCTGGGCGCCGGCCCGGAGGGTGAGCGCGCCGCGGGTGCTGTGCTCGGTGAGCGCGCCGTCGAGGACGGTCAGGACGCCGGAGGAGGCGCCGTGGTCGTGGCGGCCGCTGCCCTGGCCGGGGACCCAGCTGAGGAGCCACACCTCGTAGCCGGGGCCGGTGCGCAGGCGGTGGTACCAGCGGGTGGTGGCGTCGTAGCGGACGAGGTGCTGCCAGCTCGCGCGGTCCTCGGCGATGGAGCGGGCGAGGCCGGCGAACTCGGCGACGGTGGCGGGGTGTTCGCGGGCGGGCTGGAGGAGGTGCTGGACGGCGAGGATGTCGCCGGCGATCTGGAGGTCGCTCTCCGTGACCGCGGGGCGGTCGGCGGCCGGCGCGGCCGTCGAGACAGAAGCGGCGGAAGCGGGAGCGGCGGGAGCAGGAACGGCGGAAACGGAAGCAGCGGAAGCGGAGGCGGAAACGGAAGCAGTGGGTGCGGTGCTGCGCATTGCGGGGTCCTCGAGAGATGTCAGGGGTGCCGGCGGTTGCTGTGGGGGTGGCCTGAGCTCAGGGGAGCCGGGGCTCCGAAGGCATCAACAGCTGCAACAGCAACAGCAGACCTGGGCAGCACGCAGGAACCCACGAACGGGGGTCCGGTTGGCGGCTGCGGTCGCTGACATGGGGACAAGGAGACCCGGTGCAGAGTCGGACTGTCAACCCAATGACCGGTTTGATGGAAAAGGTTCATCTGATCCGGTTAACGCGGCCGGAGAAAGGTTTGTGCACCTCGCGGCCGGGGAGATGGCGCTCCAAGTCCCGCTTCCACCCCGTTCAAACGTGCGATGCCAACTCGTGATCGGAATGTGATCTGCGCCGCTTCCTTGGCCGGATTGCAACCGGTCCGCAGGGTGTCGCGTCGATTGCGGGTGAAGTGGGCGCAGTCGGACGCCAGTGGCATGTGTCACGATTTTTGGCGATTTGATCACTTTCTGCATAGCCTTGGTTCCGCAGAGTGAATAAGGGCCCCAATAGCAGATCCCAGCTTGACTGGGCTGGAGCCCCCCACTTGTAATTTCACTCGTGTCGTTACGTAGCGATGAGTGACGACGCCACCACGGGGATGCACATACAGAGCGAGGGGCGCACATGACCGAGCTGTTTCAGGAACTGCTGGTCGAGGAAGCGGACGAAGAGCTCGGATGGCAGGAGCGCGCCCTGTGCGCTCAGACCGACCCCGAGTCCTTCTTTCCCGAGAAGGGCGGCTCCACCCGCGAGGCCAAGAAGGTCTGCCTCGCCTGCGAGGTCCGCTCCGAATGCCTTGAGTACGCCCTCGCCAACGACGAGCGGTTCGGCATCTGGGGCGGCCTGTCCGAGCGTGAGCGCCGCCGCCTGAAAAAGGCCGCCGTCTGACCCCTCCCGCCGTACGGAAAACAACTCCACAGACACACCACACGGTCCGCCTCCTGCACCTTCCCCGCAGGAGGCGGACCGGCGTGTTCCCAGCCGTTAGTGTGGGGCGCTGTCCAGCAGCCTCCGAGGGCACACCACCCCCGGACCCTCCTCCCGGCCGCCCGGGGGGACCCCCAGGCCGGAGGGCCAGTAGAGCGATGTCCCTGCACAGCCAGTCGACGGCCTCCTACCAGGCTGACGCCACCCCCCAATTCCCCCGGCACATCGTCACCGCGGTCCTCGTCGCGCACGACGGGGCGCGCTGGCTCCCCAAGACGCTCGCCGGGCTCCTCGGCCAGGAACGCCCCGCCCAGAACCACGTCGCCGCCGACACCGGCAGCGCCGACGACTCCGCCCGCCTGCTCGCCGAGGCCCTCGGCGACGACCGCGTCCTCCACCTCGCCCGCCGCACCGGATTCGGCGCCGCCGTCGACGAGGCCGCCCGCAGCGCCGGCACCCTCACCCCCGAGGACCTCCCCTACCTCAAGCGCCCCAGCGGCTGGGACCCCGTCAGCCGCACCTGGCGCGACGACACCTACGACCTCCCCGAACTCCCCCACGGCGAACCCGTCCAGTGGCTCTGGCTGCTCCACGACGACAGTGCCCCCGAGCCCGACGCCCTCACGGAACTGCTGCGCGTCGCCGAGGAGAACCCCGACGCCGCCGTCATCGGCCCCAAGCTGCGCGGCTGGTACGACAACAAGCAGCTCCTCGAAGCCGGGGTCACCATCGCCCGCAGCGGCCGCCGCTGGACCGGCCTCGACCGCCGCGAACAGGACCAGGGACAGCACGACCAGGTCCGCCACGTCCTGTCCGTCTCCACCGCCGGCATGCTCGTACGCCGCGACGTCTACGACGCCCTCGGCGGCTTCGACCGCCGCCTGCCCCTCATGCGCGACGACACCGACCTGTGCTGGCGCGCCCAGAGCGCCGGCCACACCGTCCTCGTCGCCCCCGACGCCGTCCTGCGGCACGCCGAGGCCGCCGCCCGCGAGCGCCGCACCGTCGACTGCGCCGGCCGCAGCGCCGTCAGCCCGCACCGCGTCGACAAGGCCGGCGCCGTCTACACGATGCTCGCCAACAGCTCCGGCCGGGCCCTGCCGTACGTCCTGCTGCGCCTGCTCACCGGCACGGTGCTGCGCACCCTCGCCTACCTCGTCGGCAAGGCCCCCGGCCAGGCCGTCGACGAGTTCACCGGCCTCCTCGCCACCTTGCTCCGCCCCGGCCGCATCATCGGCGCCCGCCGCCGGCGCGGCCGCCCCGCCGTCCCCGCCAAGGAACTGCGCCCCCTGTTCCCGCCGCCCGGCGCCACCGTACGGGCCGGCGCCGAACAGCTCGCCGGATACCTCGGCAGCGGCCGCGACACCGACGGCGCCGCCGCCGGCCGGCACGGCGGAGCCGTCGAGTCCGGCCCCGGCGGCGAGGACGCCGACTACCTCCACGTCGAACAGTTCGCGCGCCTGAAACGGATCGCCCGCAACCCCGCGCCCGTCCTCTTCGCCCTCCTCCTGCTGGTCTCCGTCCTCGCCTGCCGCGGTCTCCTCGGCAGCGGCTCCCTCATGGGCGGCGCCCTGCTGCCCGCCCCCGACAGCGGCCTCGACCTCTGGCACCGCTACACCCGCGACTGGCAGCCCGTCGGCACCGGATCCACCGCCGGCGCACCCCCCTACCTCGCCGTCCTCGGAGCCCTCTCCACCCTGCTCCTCGGCTCCACCGACGCCGCCCTGACCCTGCTGCTCGTCTGCTCGGTCCCGCTCGCCGGACTCACCGCCTACTTCGCCTCCCGGCCGCTCGTCGACTCCCGGCTGCTGCGCGCCTGGGCCGCCGTCGCCTACGCCTTCCTGCCCGCCGTCACCGGCGCCCTCGCCGGCGGCCGCCTCGGCACCGCCGTCCTCGCGATCCTGCTGCCGCTCATCGCCCGCTCCGCCGTCTCCGCCTTCGGCCTCGCCGACCCCGCGGCCGGCCCGGGCGCCGCCGGCGCCCCGGCCCCCGAGCAGCGCGGCGGACGGCGCGCGGTGTGGACGTACACCCTCCTGCTGACCCTCGCCACCGCCTTCACCCCCGTCGCCTGGCCGCTGGCCGCCCTCCTCGGCACCGCCGCGGTGGTCCGGCGCCGCGCCGAGTGGAAGGCGTACGGGCTGCGGCTGCTCGCCGCCCTCGGCGTCCCGCTCCTCGTCCTCGCCCCCTGGTCCCTGGGCCTGCTCCTGCACCCGGGCCGCCTCCTGGACGAGGCCGGCCTGCCCGGCGCCGCCGGCCGGGCCACCGCCCTGGACCTCCTCGGCCTCAGCCCCGGCGGCCCCCGCACCGCCGGCGGCCTGCTGCTCCTCGGCATCGTCCTCGCCGCCCTGCTGCGCGCGGAGCGGCGCCTCGCCGTCCGCGCCGCCTGGGTCGCCGCCCTGGCCGCCCTGGCCCTCGCCGTCCTCCTCAACCGGACCGGCTGGGCCGGCCCAGCCGTCCTCGTGTACGGGCTCGCCCTGATCGCCGCCGCCGCCGTCGGCGCGGACGGGGCCAAGGAGCGCGTCGCCGCCAGCAACTTCGGCTGGCGCCAGCCCGCAGCCGCCCTGATCGCCCTCGCGGCCGCCGCCGGCCCGCTCCTCGGCGCGGCCGGCTGGATGGTCTCCGGCGCCGCCGGCCCGCTGGAGCGGCGCAACCCGGTCCAGGTCCCCGCCTTCGTCGCCGAGGAGGGCGGCACCCGCGACCAGGCCCGCACCCTCGTCCTCGGCGGCACCTCGCCCGCCACCGTCTCCTACACCCTCGTACGCGGCTCCGGCGGCAGCCTCGGCGACGCCGAACTCGCCGCCGCGGCCGGCAGCACCCCCGCCCTCGACAAGGTCGTCTCCAGCCTCGTCGCCGGCTCCGGCGCCGACCAGAGCGACCAGCTCAGCGGGTACGGCATCCGCTACGTCCTGGTCCGCGACGGCGCCCCGCAGCAGATGCGCAAGGTCCTCGACACCACCCCCGGCCTGAGCCGGCTCAGCCAGCTGGACGGCAGCGCCCTGTGGCGGGTGGACCGCCAGGTCGCCCGCGCCGTCATCGTCTCCGGCAAGCCGGGCGAGGCCCCCATCCCGGTGGCCTCCGGCCCCGTCGAGGCCCACACCAGGATCCCGGCGGGCGAGGCGGGCCGCGTCCTGCGCATCGCCGACCGCGCCGCCCCCGGCTGGCGGGCCACCCTCGACGGCAAGCCGCTCACGGCGAAGACCCTCGACGGCTGGGCCCAGGGCTTCGAACTGCCCGCCGCCGGCGGCCGCCTCGACCTCGTCCACGAGGACTCCTTCCCCCGGACCGCCTGGCACTGGGCCCAGGGCGCGCTCGCCCTGCTGCTGCTCGTGATGGCCCTGCCCGGCCGCCGGGTGAGCCTGGACGACGACCTGCCGGACGAGGACGCCGCCGCCGACCGTCCTGCCCCCGGCGAGTCCGGCGAGGGCCGCCGCGCCCGCCGACTGCGCGCCGAGTCCGACGGGGCCGGCGCCCCGGCAGCCGCCGCCGAGCCCGCCGGAGCCGTCGCAGACCCGTACGCAGGGATCCCCGCCCAGCCCGTGTACGGGGAGGAGAGCTACGCCTACCAGGCGTACGACGACCAGTCGTACGGCGACCAGTCGTACGGCAGCCAGGGTCACGGCGACCAGGGCTACGCCTACGGGCAGCCGGCCCCGCCGCAGCAGCCGTACGTACCCGCCCAGGCTGCGGACTACGAGCAGTACCCGTACCCCGGGCAGGGCTACGACCCCGGGCAGGGCTACGACCCCCAGGGCTACGACCCCCACTCGACCTACCCCCAGCAGCCCCAACAGCCACAACAGCCCCACACCCAGCCGTACCCGCACCCGTACGAGCAGCAGCCGTACGACGCCTACGGACAGCACGGCCAGCGTCCCGACGGGAGCCACCAGCAGTGAAGCAGCGCGCACCCCTGACGCTGGCGGCCGCCGCCGCGGCCCTCGCCGCCTTCGCCGGCCTCGCCCACCTCACCGCACCCGCGGCCCCGGCCGCCGACGGCCACAAGACGGCCGCGGCCCGTATGCCGGTCGAGCGGTCCGCGCTGGTCTGCCCGGCGCCCAGCTCCTCCGACATCGCCGAGACCACGTACACGGCGATCACCCCCGGCGCGGCCGGCGGCGGCAAGGGCTCGGCGCGCCTGCTCGGCGCCACCAAGGAGGCCAAGCCCGTCCTGGAGCTGAAGGAGCGCGGCAAGCCGGCCGGGGCGGCCGCCTCCGGCGCCGAGGCCCCCGGCCTGGCCGGCACCGCCGACGGCATCCTCGCCCCCGGCTGGACGGCGCAGCAGACCACCAAGGTCTCGGCGGGCCGGTTCCGCGGCCTGCTCGGCGTCGGCTGCACCGCCCCCGGCACCGACTTCTGGTTCCCCGGCGCGAGCACCGCCAAGGGGCGCGAGGACTACGTGCACCTCACCAACCCGGACGACACCGCGGCCGTGATCGACATCAAGCTGTTCGGCCCCGACGGCGCGGTCAAGGACGAGACCGGGGTCAGCGAGAACATCCGCATCGACCCCCGCTCCACCAAGGCGGTCTCGCTGGCCTCCCTCGCCCCCGGCAAGGAGCTCGCCGACGTCACCGTCCACGCGACCACCCGCGCCGGCCGCGTCGGCGCCTCGCTCCAGGCCGGCGAGGAGGGCGTCGGGGCGGACTGGCTGCCGGCCTCCGCCGATCCGGCCCCGGCGCAGGTGCTGCCCGGGATCCCGGCGGACGCCGCCTCCGTGAAGCTGATCGCCTTCGCACCCGGTGAGGAGGACGCCGACCTCACCGTGAGGCTGGCCGGCCCGAACGGCTCGATCAGCCCGGCCGGCAACGAGCAGCTGCACGTCAAGGCCGGCATGACGGCGAGCATCGACCTCAAGGACGTCACCCGCGGTGAGGCGGGCTCGCTGCTGCTGGCCCCGGCCGACCCGAAGAAGGCCGTACCGGTGGTCGCGGCGCTGCGCGTGGTCCGCGGCAGCGGCGCCAAGCAGGAGCTGGCCTTCGTACCGGCCGCCGGGCCGGTGGGGGCGCGGGCCACCGTCGCCGACGACCGGGCCGACGAGAACGCGACCGTGCTGTCGCTGACCGCGGTCGGGGCCGATGCGAAGGTGAAGGTCACGGCCTCGCCGGGGACCGAGGCGGGCGAGCCGGCCTCGAAGGAGGTCACCGTCAAGGCGGGCACCACGCAGACCGTCTCCCTGGCCCCGGGCGGGGCGAAGGGCGCCTACGCGCTGACGGTCGAGACCCTCTCCGGCGGCCCCGTCCACGCGGCCCGCACCCTGACGCTGCCCCACGAGGGCATCGTGATGTTCACCGTCCAGACCCTGTCCGACGACCGCGGGATGGTCCCGGTGCCCAAGGCCGTGCAGGACCTGTCGGTGCTCAACCGCTAGCTGCATCGACCCGCAGGGTTGGTGACGCGGCTGATCGGGGGTTGTCCGCCGAGTGCGGTGCGGCAGCGGGGCGCCGGTCCCGGCGTCAGTCCTGGCCGTACCGCGGGTCCACCGTCTCGGGGGACAGCCCCAGCAGCTCCGCCACCTGCTCCACCACGACCTCGTGCACCAGCATCGCCCGGTCGTCCCGCGTCTTCGACCGGATCTCCACCGGCCGCCGGAACACCATGATCCGCGCCGGCCGCCCCGGGCCCGACGGCTCCGACAGCGCGCCCAGCGGCACCGCCTCGTCGTTCCAGCCGGCGTCCGGCCCGCCCGGCGGCCCCGGCACGTCCGCGACCAGGAACTCCACGTCCGCCAGCTGCGGCCAGCGCCGCTCCAGCCGCTCGACCGACTCCCGCACGAGGTCGGCGAAGAGCTCGGCCCGGCTCGCGGCCAGCGGCACCTGGGGCGGGGCCACCGGACCGCGCATCCCCCGACCGTGCCGGTCGCGGCGACGGACGCGCGGCTCGGCAGGGGGTTCAGCGGGATGCGGTGCGCGGGGCGGCACAGGGCTGTCGGTCACCCCCGCAGCGTAGCCCCGAAACGGGCCCCGACCGGGGCGTTTCGGGGCCCGCCGGGCCCCGGCGCGGAGGCGACACGGGGGAGTGACCGGCGGGAGAGTCGTCGCGGCCCGGTCAAGAGTGCGGTACCGTCCAACGTCGTGAGCCTTGTACGTCGCTGTTCGCGCACCGCGTGCGGCCGCCCTGCCGTCGCGACCCTGACGTACGTCTACGCCGACTCGACCGCAGTTCTCGGCCCGCTCGCCACGTATGCCGAACCCCACTGTTACGACCTGTGCGCCGAGCACTCCGAGCGCCTGACCGCGCCCCGCGGCTGGGACGTCGTACGCCTGACCGACGGGTCGGGCCCGTCCCGTCCGAGCGGCGACGACCTCGAAGCGCTGGCCAACGCCGTCCGCGAGGCCGCCCGCCCCCAGGAACGCGCCGCCGAGGCCGGCCGGGGACCCGCCCAGGGCGGCCCGGGGTCCGGCGGGGAGACCCGCCGCGGGCACCTGCGCGTGCTGCGCTCCCCCGACTCCTGACGGCAGCCGCCCCGACGGCGTCCGCGTGCGACGGCGTTCCGTGAGCACCGCGGCCCGTTCGGCCGATCTCCCTCACGGTAGGTTGGGCCCACCGCACAGGACCTTTCAGGAGGGCAGGCAGTGGCCGCAGATTTCTCGAACATCGTCAAGGCGTACGACGTACGCGGCGTCGTGCCCGACGAGTGGGACGAATCGCTGGCCGAGCTGTTCGGTGCCGCCTTCGTCGAGGTCACCGGCGCCACCGCGATCGTCGTCGGCCACGACATGCGGCCCTCCTCGCCCGGCCTGTCGGCGGCCTTCGCGCGCGGCGCCGCCGCCCGCGGCACCGACGTCACCCTGATCGGGCTGTGCTCCACCGACCAGCTCTACTACGCCTCCGGCAAGCTCGACCTGCCCGGCGCGATGTTCACCGCCTCCCACAACCCGGCCCGGTACAACGGCATCAAGCTCTGCCGTGCCGGCGCCGCCCCCGTCGGCCGGGACACCGGCCTGGCGGCCATCCGGGAGCTCGTCGAGACGTGGTCCGACGAAGGCCTCCCCGCGGCTCCCGAGGGCACCACCCCCGGCACCGTCACCGAACAGGACACCCTCCTCGGCTACGCCGAACACCTCAAGTCGCTCGTCGACCTCGGCGGGATCCGCCCCCTGAAGGTCGTCGTGGACGCGGGCAACGGCATGGGCGGCCACACCGTCCCGACCGTCTTCGACGGCCTGCCGCTGGAGCTCGTACCGATGTACTTCGAGCTCGACGGCACCTTCCCGAACCACGAGGCCAACCCCCTCGACCCGAAGAACATCGTCGACCTCCAGGCCCGCGTGCGCGCCGAGAGCGCCGACCTCGGCCTCGCCTTCGACGGCGACGCCGACCGCTGCTTCGTCGTCGACGAGCGCGGCGAGGGCGTCTCCCCGTCCGCGATCACCGCGCTCGTCGCGGCCCGCGAGCTCGCCCGCAACGGCGGCACCGGCACCGTGATCCACAACCTGATCACCTCCTGGTCCGTCCCCGAGGTGGTCCGCGAGAACGGCGGCACCCCCGTCCGCACCCGCGTCGGCCACTCCTTCATCAAGGAGGAGATGGCCAGGGCCGGCGCCATCTTCGGCGGCGAGCACTCCGCGCACTACTACTTCAAGGACTTCTGGAACGCCGACACCGGCATGCTCGCCGCGCTCCACGTCCTCGCCGCCCTGGGCGGCCAGGAGGGCCCCCTCTCCGCCCTCGTCGCCTCCTACAACCGCTACGCCGGCTCCGGCGAGATCAACTCCACCGTCGCCGACCAGGCGGCCCGCATCGCCGCCGTCAAGGCCGCCTACGGCACCGCCGACGGCGTCACCCTCGACGAGCTGGACGGCCTCACCGCCACCTCCGCCGACTGGTGGTTCAACCTGCGCGCCTCCAACACCGAGCCGCTGCTGCGCCTCAACGTCGAAGCCCGCGACCCCGAGACCCTCGCCCGGGTCCGCGACGAGGTCCTCGCCCTGGTCCGCGCCTGAGCACCGCGCCACCGGGGGGGGGGGGGGGGGGGGGGGGGGGGGGGGGGGGGGGGGGGGCGGCCCCCCCGTTTTCAGGGGAGGGGCCCACGTCCCTTTAAAGTTGTCTTCTTGGGGGTCTTCCCTTTCTCGCCCTTCCC
>NZ_JBWKDK010000043.1:0-52560 GCF_056436005.1 Streptomyces sp. NPDC043854 | reverse complement strand
CCTTGGGGGGTTTCGTCGGGAGGGGGGGGCGGGGGGGGGGACACTTCTGTAGAAGGGGTTCCCGCCGTCCAACCGAGACCTGGTGGGGCCCAGAACGGCCCCCACCCCGGTCGGCCGGTCCGTCACCGGACCGGCGGGACAACGCCTACTGGCGGCGGGTGTCCACCACGGAGCGGAGCTTGCCGCTGGTGGGACTGCGGTCCAGCGACGCGCCGTCGACCGCCTCGACCACCAGGTCCAGCAGCCGCTCCGCCACCGCCGCGCGGAGCTCGGGGTAGCCGGCCAGGAACACCTCGCGCAGCCGCTCCGGGTCCGTCCCGGCGGACCGCTCCACCCGCACCGTCAGCCGCTCGCGCTCCTCCTCGCCGCCGAGCAGGATCTGGAGCTCGCCGCGGTGGCCGCCCTGCTCCTCCGCCAGGGACACGAAGCGGCGGTGGTTGAGGAAGTACGTCGCCACCCGCATCACGTCGCCGGTGCGGCCCTGGAGCTCGAAGCGCGGGGCGTGGCTGCCGCACGGGCAGCGGCCGGGCACGGCCCGCCCCAGGTCGCCGATGGCGTACCGGCCCAGCTGCTGGCCGCGCCGGGCGTGCGTGGTGAACACCAGCCGGCCCGTCTCGCCCGGCACGACCGGCCGGTCCTCCTCCGGGTCGAGGATCTCCATCGTGTGCAGGTCGGCGTGGAGGTGGTGGACGCCGCCCGAGCTCTCGGTGCACTGGTAGCCCAGCGGGCCGAGGTCGGTGCTGCCGTAGGTGAGGGAGCGGACCACCTCGATGCCGAACTCTTCCTTCAGCACGCGCTGCTGCTCCGGCGTGAAGTGCTCGCCGCCGTAGAACACCTTGCGCAGGCCCCCGTAGGCGCGCAGCGCGTCCGCCTCCGCGTGCAGCAGCTGCCACAGGTAGGACGGCATGCCGAAGAGGGTGTTCGCCCCGTGGTCGATCAGGGCCCGGGCCGTCGCGCGGTGGTCGGGTCCGGCGGCCAGCGGGAGCTGGACCCCGCCGAGCCGCTCCAGGATGGAGAAGAAGCTGATGAAGCTGCCGTACATGCCGCCGCAGTAGAAGAGGTTGGCCGTACGGTCCCCGACCGGGTCGTAGCCGGCGGCGAGCAGGCCGCGGGCCGCGGCGTGCATCTGCGTGTCGTAGTCGTCGTAGCTGAACAGCGACAGCGCCGGGGCGCCCGTGCTGCCGCCGCTGTGGAAGTACAGCTCCGCGTCGGCGCGGCCCACCCGGCCGTTGCGCTCCTGCACCTCCTCCTTGCCCAGCAGCGGGCCGGCGGGCGCCGGCAGGACCACGGGCCGGGCCAGGTCGTCCAGGCAGGCGGTGGTGGCGAACCGGGCCGGGTCGGCCTGGACGGCGACACGGCGGCTGTAGCGCTGGAGCGCGTACACCCCGTCGTGCGGCTCGCCCGCGTAGCTCTCGAGCATCGCGCCGACGGGCGTGACACGGGTGACACCGGCCGCCAGGGCGGTGCGCGACAGCTCGGCGATGTCGGTCCGGCTGCCGGCGATGCCCGCGGTCTGGAGGTAGCGGCGCATCGGACGCAGGGTCGCGATCACCCGCTTGCGGGGCAGCGGCTTGACCCACACGCTGCGGTACAGCGGGGACGCCGTCAGCGGGGACCGGGTGTCGGCCATGACCCGCCACGAGCCGTCGGCCGCTGCGAACACCCGGGTCAGGCCGAGGTGCTCCTCCAGCCGGGCCACCAGCTCCGTGGTGGTCAGCTCGGCCTCCTCGGCCGGGTCCCGGTCACCGCCCGGGGCACCGTCCCGTGCGCCGGGCGGCGGGGCGGCCGCGGACCGGGCCGCGAGGACGCCGGCGAAGCGCTCCGCGAACGCGAAGACCTCGTCCTCGTCCTCGGTGTCCAGGTAGACCACCTGCGGGCTGGCGCAGGCCTGCTGCTCGTGGCGGCACACGTCCTCGGCGAGGGCGTCGAGCGTGCCCGGGTCCGACCAGGCGTCGCCGGTGAGGTAGGCGAAGGAGATCCGGTGCCCCCACTCCACCAGCCGGCAGCCGGCCGGCACATGGGAGGCCACCCCTGCGACGGCGGCCTCCCCGCCCCAGACGGCGACGGCGTCCGCGGGCGCGCACATCAGGCGCAGCCACTCCTGCCGGGAGGATCCGAAGCGCAGGACGACGATCCGCGCGGCCAGTGCCCCGCCGGGGTCCAGGGCGGTCAGCTCGGCCATCAGGGCCTGCGTGAAGAGGGTGTCGGCGCTGCTGGTCTTGAGGACGTTGACGTTGCCGGCGAGCAGGCCCTCCACGATGCTCAGCGGGGCGACGGTGGCCGCGTTGCCGGGGGCGATGTGCGCGACCATGCCCACCGGCGCCCACGCCTCGTACACCGCCTCGCGCGGGTCGGGCCGGTTCAGCCGGCCGGGCGCGGCGGTGCCCAGCTCCCGGCGCAGCTTGCGGGTCAGCTCCCGGCGGCCGAGGTGGTGGCCGAGCTCGGCCAGGAGCGCCGCCGGGTCCTCGTCCTCGGGCAGGTGCACGCCCAGCCGGGCGTGCACGGGGTGCTCCGGGTCGAGGAGGGCGCAGGCCAGGGCGTCGCAGGCGGCCAGCACGGTCTCGGTCTCCAGTACGGAGCCCAGCGCGGCCTCGACCGCGGCCGGGAGCCCGGCGAGCCTGCGCCCGGCCTCCTCGTCGCCGATGAAGGCGCCCTGCCAGAAGTGCGGTGCGGCGGCGGTCGGCCCGCCACCGGTCCCGTGCGCGGTCACGCTCACGTTCATGCTCATGCTGCCGGTCGTGGTCACGGTCACGCCATTCCCTTCATCAGTTCCGCGGCGGCCACCGCGCAGCTCCGGTTGCGGCTCACCCCGGCACGGCCGTGGACGGTGAACCAGGGGGTCTGAAGCCCGCACCCGCAGGCGTCCCCCGGCTGGAGGGAGGCCAGGTCGCCCATGACCACGCTCTGGGCGGGCACGGACGTGATGTACGGCGACACCAGGTGGAGGTAGCCCCGCTCCCCGTACGGCAGCGGCTCCAGGGTGCGGGTGGAGCGGATCGTCACCCGCGACCAGACGGGCGCGTGCAGCCGGTGCCGCTCGCACTCGATGTACGGGATGCAGTGCTCGACCGAGCCGAAGGTGTCCCGGATCCGCTCGCCGGGGATGCCGAGCTGCTCGGTGACCCGGGCGTACAGCTCCTCCTTGCCGATCTGCCGGTCGGCGTGCCCCTTCCAGCCGCCGCCGAGGACGACGAGGGAGCCCTCGGGCAGGCGCAGCGGCGGCACGCCCATGGCCCGCATCCGCTCCAGGGTGAACCACAGGAAGGCGGGGAAGCCGAGGATGCGGACCGGCGCGTCGTCCCGCTCGAAGCGGCGCAGCGCGGCGATGCAGCCGAAGGGGTCGAACTCGTGGTCGCCGCCGGCGCCGCCGCCGGTGTTGCGGAGGGCGTACTCGACGCTGCGCGCGGGGGCGAAGTCGCAGAGGTAGTTGTCGGTGAAGGCGGTGCCGAGGTTCAGGGACGGGGCCGGTTCATAGCTGTAGAGCAGGTAGTTGACCTCCTGCTCCGGGGTGATCCAGCCGTTGCGCTCGAAGATCCGGGCGACCATGCGCTGGGCGGAGCGGATCGTCCAGTGGTCGAAGAACATCTGCGACTTCTGGCCGGTGGTGCCGGAGGAGGTCAGGTGCAGCTCGACGTCCTCCCGGGGGATGGACAGCACCTCGTGCCGCTTGAAGAAGTTCGCGTGGACCAGCGGCGTGCGGTACGGCTCTCCCTCCGCGGCGGGCGTGGCCTCGTACAAGGAGCGGAAGAACGGGGACCGTTCGGTGTGCCAGGCGTTGATCTCCGCCATGGCGGCGGCGAACAGCTCGTCCTCGGCGGGCCCGCAGGCGTACGGGTCGGCCAGGTCGCACAGTTGCTGCACGTGCGGCAGGAGGGCGGGGTCGGGCACGCCGACCGGGGCGAGATGGGGGTTCATCGGGCAACCTCGGGTGATGTGGGCAGATGCGTCGACGCCCAGGCCGACACGTAGCAGTCCAGATAGGGCTGGAGGGGCGGTTCGACGGCGACCCCGCGGAAGTCGATCCGCTCGGTGGAGCGGGACAGCACCACGTAGTCGTGGAAGCCGTCGCCGTCCGCGCGCATCGCCGGGTACAGCGCACCGGCGACGAACCCCTGGGCCAGGAAGGCCGCGAGGGCCTCCCCGTGCGCCAGCGGCACCAGGGCCTCCACGTATCCGGCGCCCGCGCGGGCCAGGGCCCGGGTGACGGGTCCGAGGTGGGCGGCCGCCGCGGCCGGGTCGGGGTGGGCGGTCAGCAGGGAGCAGTAGCCCCCGGCCCGGTTGAGGTAGGCGTAGACCTCGAACCGGCCGTCCTCGGGGGTGAGCAGCACGTTCGGGGTGTGCAGCGGGTAGAACCAGCCCTCGGCGCCGGGGAAGTGGTCGCGGAACCGGCGGCGGACGAAGGCCGGAGCCTCGATCACCTCCAGCCGCGTGGCGGCCTCCGGCGCCGGCGGGGCCGGTACCGGTGCGGCGGGCGGGGCCGCGGCGGCGGCCCGGACCCCGGAGAAGCCGATGCCCAGCACGGATTCGGCGGTCCGCAGCAGCGGCAGCAGCGGGGCGGGCACCTCGGCGACGGGCATCCGGCGGTCGAGCACACCCGCCGAGTGACGCGCGTAGAGCGCGAGGCTCTCGCGGCTGCTGAGATCCACCGCGTTGGGCAGGATGCCCAGCGGGCGGAAGCCGTTGCGGGCGACGACCCGCTGCGGGCCGGCGCTGACCGTACGGACGGTGGCGTACACCGAGTCCAGCCGCCCGGTGTCCAGCATCCGGGCGCACAGCGCCTCGGTCAGCGCGGCGGCCAGGCCGCCCGAGCGGTGCTCGGGGTGCACGGCGATGCCCTCGAGGCGGCCGATGCGGCTGCCGGCCTCGCTCCGGATCGCGGCCGAGGCGGTCAGCGCCCCGGTGCCGGGGCAGCGGCCGACGAGCCACAGGGAGTGCGGGTCGGCGATGAGCCGGGCCATCTCGGCGGGATCGGTGCCGAGGGCCACGGGGTAGTGGGGTCCGTAGACGGCGTAGTAGAGCTGGCGCAGTTCGGCGATGTCGGCGCAGGCGGCCGGGGTGATGACGGGGTTCACCGCTCGCCTCCCGCCGGCCGGGCGGCCTCGTCGCCGACGGCATCCGCCTCCGGTTCCGGGTCCGCCTCCGCGTGCGCCTCCGCCTCCGCCTCCGCGTGCGCCTCCGCCTCCGCGTCCGGTTCCGCGTCCGCGTCCGCGTCCGCGGGTTCGGGGTGGCGGCGGCCGAGCACGGCCAGGGCACAGGCGGCGGGCAGCAGGCCGATGCCCTGCACCAGGCACAGCGTCTGCGGCGAGAGGTGGTCGCCGGCGGAGCCGAACAGCAGCGAGGCCACCGGCAGGGAGGCACCGAGCACGGCCTGCATCACGGCGAAGAAGCCGGGCTTGTCGGCGGCGGGCACCAGCCGCTGGAACAGGGCGACGAAGCGGACGCTGACCGCCCCGGCGCACCAGCCGGCGACGACCAGGCAGCCGGCGAACACCGGGCGGAGCGCGGTGAGGCCGGGCAGGGCCAGCGCGACCGCCATCAGGCCCAGGCAGTACGCGCCGGCGACGGAGGGCCGGCCCGGGACCCGGGTGCCGGTGAAGGCGCCGATGAGCGCGCCGGTGCCGAGAGAGGCCTCCAGCAGTGCCACGGTGCCCCCGCCGCCCTGGAGGACGGACCGGGTGTAGAGGGGGATGACGACGAAGACGGCGGCGGTGAAGAGGTTCGCCGCGGTGAAGCAGATCAGGATGCTTCGTACGTAGGGCAGTTCGCCGAGGATGCCGCGCAGCGTACGGCGCTGCCCGGACACCGCGGCCGGCCCGCCGGTGCCGGCGCCGCCGTCGGCGGGTGCCGGTCCGGGGGCCGCCGCGCCGGTGCGGAACCGCGCGGTCGCGACGAGGAGGGCGGCGCCCAGGTAGGCGGCGGCGCAGCCGGCGGCCAGCCCGGCCACGCCGGCCCGGTCGACGGCCAGGGCCCCGAGCAGGGCCCCGCCCAGGCCGGCCAGGGACTGGGTGGACAGCTCGAAGCCGGTGGCGGTCTCGATGTCGGCGTCGTCGACGAGCTCGGGCACCGACGTGGTCAGGCACGGGTCGAAGAAGGCCTGGCAGGTGGCCAGGGCAAGGGCGGCGGCGTACACGGCGGCCACCGGCAGGCCGCTGCCCTGCGCCCACAGGGCGAGGCCGGCCGCGACGACTCCGGCCACGGCGGCGGCGGTCCGCAGCACCGAGCGGTGCGCGAACCGGGCGACGGCCCCGGCCACGACCGGCGCCAGGGCCACGGCGGGCAGCGTGCAGACCGCCATGAACAGCCCGGAGGCCAGGCCGCCGGCGTCCTGGACGGCGTAGGCGACGAGCCACCAGGACACGCCGACCTGGAACATGCGCACGGCCCCCTGGGTCAGGACCTGCCCCAGCCAGACGGCCCCGAAGGCGCGGTTGCGCAGGACGAGCGGCAGGCGTCGGCCGCCGGGCGGAGTACCGGCCCCGGCGCCGGCGTCGGCATCGGTCTGAGGCGGGCGGCCCTCGGCCTGGGCCTCGGTCACGGCGGTCATGCGGTCGGCCTCTCGTCCAGGACCCGGACGAGCTTGCCCGAGCGCGGGTTCACGGCGAGGTCCCGGTGGCGGGCCCACTCCACGGACAGCGGGTGCACGAACCCGGCGCGCACGCTGTCCGGGTACAGCGGCCGCACGGTCTCCAGCTCCGTGACGACCGCGTCGGCCAGCGCCTCCAGCCCGCCCGGCCCGCCGTCACCGCGGCCGCCGTCCCCGGGCGCCGTCGCCAGCCGCAGCACGAGCCCGTCACGGCCCTCCCAGCGGCGCACGACCAGCTGCATGCCGACGATCCGCCCGGCGGTGTCCGCCGCGGCCACGGCCTGCTGGGCGTCCTGCGTGTAGAGGGAGACCGGCCCGACCCGTACGCCCTCCTCGGCCCGCCCGAGGATCCGGAAGTGGCCGTCCCCGGTGCCGGTCCACTCGGCCCGGTCGCCCGCCGGGTAGCGGATGACCGGCATCAGGCGCCGGAACAGGCTGGTGACCACGACCCGGCCGGGCCGCCCCGGTTCGGTGACGGGCTCACCGGTGGTGTCGTCGAGGATCTCGACGACCGAATGCGGGGTGAAGGCCCGGTGCACGCGGGAGTCGGGGCCGGGCACCGGGCGGCCGAGCAGTCCGGCGTCCACGCTCGCGTATCCGACGGAACGGGCCTCGGCGCGGGGGAACGCGGTGGCCAGCAGCCGCCGCTGGTCGGCGAAGAGGGCCTCGCCGCCGAAGAGCAGCAACTCCACCGAGTCGAGCCGGACACCGGCGGCGATCACGTGCTCGGCCAGCCGGCACAGGGTGGTCGGCGTGCCGGCCAGCACCTGGGCCGCGAGGTCGCGCAGCGTGGGAACCGTCGACTCCAGCGGAGCGGCGCCGCCGATGGGCAGGCGGACGTTGTCCACGGGCGCGTGGGCGAGGGAGTCCAGGATGAACAGGAAGCTGGCGTACAGCTCCCCGGCGTAGAAGAGGTCGGCCACCCGGTGCCCCGGGCGCAGGCCCGTGTCCACGAGCCCCTGGCCGAAGGCGCTCACGAAGGTGCGCCATTCGTCGCGGGTGTAGACGGAGAACTTGGGGGACCCGGTGGTGCCGCCGGTCTTGTAGACCGTGGCCTCGCTGAGCGGGCCGGTCAGCACCCGGTTGTCGTGGAGGGTGTTGGCCGCCCAGAACTCCCGCTGGTCCACGACCGGCAGGTCGGTGAGGCGGTCGGCGTCCGGCGGCAGGGACGCGTAGAGGTCCCGGTAGAAGGGCGAGTTGTGGCGGGCGAAACGTATGAGGTCCGAGAGCTGCTGGGCGGACATGCGGCCTTTGCCTAGGTGAACGGGAACAGGGGCGGGAGCCACCTCGGGGCGCGACAGGACCACGAGCCCCCTGCGCAATGGCCGATGGTGGGTACGGGGGAACCCCCGCACCCCCGCCTCCTCGACGCACGCCGATAACTGACGTGCAGTCACGATGATGGAACATCATTTCGGTTACCGCCAAATTGGCCAAATATTTCCGGCCATGGCGACCTGAACCCGCGAGGTTTTCACGCGGGGACGTCCGGTGGGCCGCCCCGGTTCACCCGTCCACGACCTCGACGCCGGCGGCGAGCATCCGGGCGATGATCTGCTCGGCGAGCACGTCGTGGCAGATCAGGAGCTCCATCGGGCGTTCGCCCTTCGTGACGATCGTGTAGCCGCTGCCCGTGTCCTCCAGCCGCCACTCGTGCCGCCGTGTGGTCCACATGTCGGCGTACGGGGCGAGGTCCGGCTCGGCGGCGTGCGCTGCGGTGCGGTTTCGGTCGCCGGATCCGGGCGGCGGCGGTGCGGCCCGGAACGTCACTGCGGGCAGATGGTCGCCGCCCGGTCCGGCCGGCGGCAGCAGGAGCCCGGGGCACCGGTCCTCGCCCAGCGCCTCCAGGACCTCGTCGGCGGGGTAGCCGAACAGGTCGATGCCGTCGAGGACGACGGGGACCGCCGCCGGGCCGCGCCACGACGACGTCCGGTGGCCGCTCCGCCGGACCGTGACCTCGTCCAGCGTCAGGCCGCCCGGTCCGGAAGCAGCCGGTCCCGCCACCGGCCCCGCCATCGGCTCTGGCTCCGGCGCCGGGGCATCCGTACGGGCCGTCAGTTCGAGGTCGCACCAGCGGACGGAGTACCCCCACCCGGCGCCCGGCGCGGCATCCTCCCCGACCGGGCCCAGGACGGCCAGGACCTCCCGGACGGCGTCCCCGTCCACACCGAAGCGGAGCACGCCGGCAGCGTCCGGCAGGACGACACCGGTCCCGGGCAGCAGTTCGATCACCCGCAGATCGTCGCGCCCGTCACCGCCCCTCGCAACCAGGCGGGAGCCGCGCGGCACCGGCCGCACGGGGGCACGGCCGGTGGGCGTCATGCGCCGTCGTCGGGGCGCCCGTTCTGCCGGGCGGTGGAGGCCTCCGCGGACTCCATGGCCGCGATGCGCCGCCTGACCACCACCGTGGCGGCGGCCGCGCTGAAGGTGAACGCCGCCAGCAGGACCGCGGGCCGGTCCAGCCTGTGCCGGGTCAGGCGGTCGACCGAGAAGCATCCCGGTCCCGAGATCCCGAGCGCGGCGGCGACGAAGCCGAGGAACGCCGGGTACTCGAAGCCGCCGGCCTGCGCGAAGAACCCCGCCGGCGCATGCACCGAAACGGCCCCGGCCATGGCGCCCGCGGCGGCGGCGCCCGCCGCCGGGGTCGCGAACCCCAGGGCGAGGAGGGCGCCGCCGCCCGCCTCGCCGAGCCCGGCTGCCATGGCACTCGGGCGTCCGGGGGTGAAGCCCATGTGCTCCATGGCCTTGGCGGTGCCGTCGAGGCCGCCTCCGCCGAACCAGCCGAACAGCTTCTGCGTGCCGTGCGCGATCAGCACCCCGCCCGCTCCGAGGCGCAGGGCGAGCAGCCCGAGGTCCTTGCGACGCGTCAGGGGCATGGGGGAGGCCTTTCGGACGGGGAGCACGAGGGGCACTCCCCGCAGGATCAGTCCGCTGCCCCGGGCCCCCGCGGCCCCACACCGCGCGGCCGACGGAGCCCCACCGAATGGCGGACCGGCCCCCCTTGGCCGACCGGGCCGGCCGCGTCGGTCATGCCGTCCCGTACGGCTGGACCACGGACACCGTGCCGCGGCCGCCGTCCACCCGGATCCGGTCCCCGGTGCGGATCCGCGTCGTCGCGTTCCCGCAGCCGACCACGGCCGGAATGCCCAGTTCCCGGGCCACGATGGAGGCGTGCGAGAGGTTCGCGCCGACATCGGTGACGATGGCCGATATCCGGGTGAACAGCGGGGTCCACCCGATGTTGGTCACCGTGGTCACCAGGATCTCGCCCGGCCGGATGTCCGCCCCTTCCTCGACGGTGGCCACGACCCGGGCGATGCCCTCCACCACACCGCCGGACGCCGGGGAACCGGAGACGGCGTCCGTGACCGGCACCGCGGCGTGCGCGTCGTACAGGTCGGCGCGCCGGTCCGGGTCCGCCGCCCACGCGGCCGGATCGAACTCGCCCCGGATCAGCGTCGGATAGGCGGGCAGCGCCCGGTAGCCCTCGTACGCGGCGCGCCGCGCCGGCACCGCGGCCAGCGGCCCCCGGTCCCCGCCGAGCACGGCGAGGATCTCCTCGCGGAACAGGAAGAACAGGTCCTCCCCGGCCCCGGACACCTCGCCCGCCCGCAGCACGAACGTGCGCAGCAGCCAGAACACCCGGGCCACCTCGGTTCGGGCGGCCTCGCGCAGCCGGGCCGAGGCCGCCCACCGGTCCACCGCGCGGTGCAGCCCGGCCACCCGGCGCGGGTGGCGTGCGGCGCACCGCTCCCAGGCCGCCGCCCGCGCCGCGGTCTGCCGGCCCAGGCGCAGCCCGGCGTCCTCCTCGACGGTGCCGAGCGCGGCGAGCTGCCGGTCGATCCACTCCGGGTCCTCTGCCGGCCGGGGGAGGGACACCTCGAACTCGTGCGGGCCCCGGTGGCCGTACGCGCGCGTGTACCCGGCCCGGTCGATCTCGCCGCGGGCCAGCCGCTCCAGCCCCAGCAGCGGCCCCATGCTGGCGAGTTGGCCCTCGTCGCCGAGACCCGTGGTCATCAGGTCGGCGTCCTCCTCGCCCACCAGGGCGCGCAGGGTGCCGCGTACCTTGACCAGCGCGTCGCCGTCCTGCCGGGTGGCGGCCTGCAGCATGTGGCAGCACAGCCGGAACCAGGCGGATACCTCCGACTCCCACAGGGCCCGCAGCTCCTGCGCGTCGGCCGCGCCCGCGACGCGGGTCCGGAGCTCCTCGCAGCGGGCCGGTGCCCGCTCGAGGAACTCCGGCAGCCGCTTGCCGTTGGCCCGGATCCGGCTGACGACGGAGAACGCCTCGCCGATGGTGTCCCGCCACACCCGCATCCTGGAGGCGGGCAGCAGCGGGATCCGTACCCCCTCCGGCAGACGGCCGAAGACCAGCTCGTTGGCGCGCGCGAACTTGGCACCCTGACCGAACGCGGCGGCGAGGGTGGCCGTGACGCTGAGGTTCATGTAGAAACGGCCGCCGATGTTGCCGTACATCGGCCGGCCCTCCAGGGTGGCCCCGACCATGACGTCGCCCATGAAGTCCTTGATGAACGACCAGGTGGCGGGGGTCATCACATCCGGTACGGCCTCGCCCAGGTTGGCGCTCGTCCACAGGGAGTCGGTGCCGAGGCTGTCGTTCCACACCTCGGGCTGCGCGGCCGCCCGGGCGGTGATCGGGCGGGCCTGGAGGATGCGGAACTCCCCGTTTTCGCGGGCCCATTCGACATCGCGCGGGTCGCCGTACAGCTGCTCGATCCTCAGGCCGAGCCGGGCGAGGTCGGCGGCCTCCGCGGCGCTGAGCACGGGGGCCTCGCGCCGGTCGGCGGGGACGGGCTCCTCCCGCGTCCCCGCCGTGGCGGGGACGGTCATGACCTCCTTGGTGGCGATCCGCTCCTCGACCACGGCCAGGCTCGTACGGTCGACGGCCACGGTGTCGGGGGTGACCAGCCCGCTGACGACGGCCTCGCCCAGGCCCCAGGCCGCGTTGACGACGACCCGCTCGGCGCCGGCGACGCCGCCGCCGAGCGGGTCGACGGTGAACATCACCCCGGCGGCGTCGGCGGAGACCAGTTCCTGCACGACGACGGCGAGGGAGACCTCCTCGTGGGCGATCCCGGCCCGCTCGCGGTAGGCGACGGCACGGTCGGTCCACAGCGAGGCCCAGCAGTTGCGGACCGCCGCCAGCAGGTCCTCCTCCCCGCGGATGTTCAGGTACGTGTCCTGCTGGCCGGCGAAAGACAGGTCGGGCAGGTCCTCCGCGGTGGCGGACGAGCGCACGGCGACCGTCCGCGCACCGTCGCCGAGCTGCGCGTACGCCTTCCCGACGGCCTGCCGCAGCGGGTCCGGCAGCGGGGACCCCGCGAACCGCGCCCGGATCCGGGTCCCCGCGTCCCCGGCGGCGAGATCCGCGCGGAGGTGTCCGGCGATGCCCGTCGCGGTGACGAACTCCCGGTAGGCGGCGGTCGTCACATGGAACCCGCCGGGCACGGGCAGCCCGGCGCGGGCGAGTTCGGCCAGCGCCGCGCCCTTGCCCCCGACGTGGTCCAGCGTCGCCTCGGCATCGTCCAACAGCAGTACGAAATCCACGGTCCCGTCCCCCGAGTCGGCCTGAAGGAAGACCATGATCACGTACTCCGCTCCGGCAGGGAAGACCTGCCCACGGCACCCCGGCCAGGTCGGGCGCGGACACCCAGGCCATGGGGAACTGCCGGCCGGGACCCGCCGCACCGGCCGGGTGCAGACCGTGGCGCCGTACGGGCATGGTGTTGGCCAGCGGGCAGAGCCATGAGCTCCCCCTGAGTCAGTCGGTCACGTTTGTCGAACCCACCCGGCCGTCGGCCGCCGGCTTCCGGGCCAGGTGGACCACGTCGGGCACCCCGCGGGCCACCGGGACCTCCTGCGTCCGCACGGAGCCGAACCCTGCGTCGCGCAGGGCCTGTTCGAAGGCCGGGGAGGGCTGCGCCGACCAGACGGCGAGGACCCCGCCCGGGTGGAGCCGGTCCCGGCACGAGGCGAGACCGGCGGGGGAGTACAGGCCCCGGTTGTCCTCGTCCACCGTCCAGTCGGGGCCGTTGTCGATGTCGAGGCAGAGCGCGTCGTAGCGGTCGGCGGAATCCGCCAGATAGGCCACCAGGTCGGTGTGCAGGATCGTGGTCCGCGGATCGGCGCGGGCCGCGGAGGACACCGCGCCGAGCGGGCCCGTCCGGTGCCATTCGATGATCGCCGCCTCGCGCTCCACGACGGCGATCCGTCCCCAGCCTCTGCGCGCGGCGGCATGCGCGAGCGAGAAGCCGACGCCGAGTCCGCCGATCAGCAGGGACGGTGCCGGGCCGCCCGGCGGCGGGTCGAGGGCGAGGTAGGCGGCGTCGATCAGCAGCCGCTCCGAACGGCCGTCGGAGGTGTCCATCAGGAAGCAGCCGTTCGCGATGATCTCGTACGTGGCGCCCCGGCGCCGCAGCACGACCTCGCCGAACGGGCCTTCCCTGCGGTCCAGTGTCTCGGGGGTCCCCGGTGTGACAGATGCCTTCATGCGGGGTTCAACGAGGGGCGCGAGACGGGTGTTCCGGGCCGTGCCGACCTGCCTGCGGCTGCGGCTGCGGCTGCGGTCAGTGTGCGACTGCGGCGTCCGGTTCCGCGAGCATGTCGTCCACGATGAGCATCCGCGTCTCCGGGAAGCCCTCGGCGATGGCCTCCCGCATCATGGCCAGGCCGTCCGGGTCGGGTTCCCCGCACTGCGCGCGCGTCTCCTCGTCGGGCCAGCGCGCGTACGCCACCCACGTCCCGTCGTCGGCCTGGTGCAGCCGCGACCCGTAGCTCCCGCACGTGGCGTGGATCGCGGCCGTCACCCGGTGCCATCCGTCGGCGAACTGCTCCTCCATGCCCTCGCGGAGCCGCCATCGGTAGATCACAGCGAACATGTCCCGAGTCCTCCCGTCTGGTGTCGAGCGATCGTGCCGTGGGCGCACACCCCACGGTCCGTCATGTGCCGGGCGAGCCGGCCGTGCCGGGCCCGCTCGCGCACACTGCGCACCCTATGGCGCCGGGCGGCCTCCGGCAGGGTGCAAAGACGGCCCGGGATCACCGGTCAATTCGCCTGCCGCCCGGACCGCTCCGAGGGCGGGGGATCCCCCTGGACGCGGGCGTGCAGATGCTCGTCGTGCCAGCCGTCCGCGTGCAGCAGGGCGCTGCGCAGGGTGCCTTCGAGGGCGAAGCCCGCACGGGCCGCCACCGCGCAGGAGGCGGTGTTGGCGACGGAGTGGGTGATGCGGAGCCGGTGCAGGCCCAGGTCCTCCAGCGCCCACCGGCTGACGCGGACGACGGCGTCGGTCATCGCCCCGCGGCCGCGGCCCGCGGGAAGGAGCCAGTACAGGAACTCCGCGCTGCCGCCGCGGAGGTCGACGTCGGCCAGGCCGGCGAGGCCGACGGGGCGGCCGCCGTGCGGCTCGGCGACCGCCCAGATCACCGCCTGCTCGGCCTGCCGGCGCTCCTCCCACCGGGCGATCCTGTCGCGCGCCGCGTCCGGGGTCAGGGGTTCGGGCCGGTTCCAGTGCCGGACGTCCGGGTCGTGGCACGACTCCGCGAGGACCGGCGCGTCGGCACGCGTCCACGGGCGCAGCTCGAGGCCGCAGGGCAGGGAGAAGACCGGATGCCCGGCACCGGCCAGGCGGCCCGCGGGCACGACATCGGGGATGGAAACGATCATCCCGGCATCATGCCAGGGTGCCCCGGCCGCACTCACTCTTCGTTCGGTGCCGGGTGCAATACGTCCATGCCCCGGTCCCGCAGTGCGTCGATCGCCGGTGAGTCGGCGGGGGCGTCGGTGACGACGAGGGTGACCTGCTCGATCGGGCAGATGCGGCCCAGCGCCGTACGGCCGAGCTTGTCGGCGGTCGCCACGAGGATCACCCGCTGGGCGGCGGCGACGGCGGCCCGCTTCACCTGGACGTCGTCGAGGTTGTAGGCGGTGGCGCCCTGGACCGGGTCGATGCCGCAGCAGCCCAGGACGAACGTGTCGAAGCAGAGCTCCTTGAAGGTCTGGACGGGGGTGTGTCCGTAGAAGGAGAGCTCTTCGGCGCGCACCTGCCCACCCGGCATCACCAACTGGATGCCGGGCTGGCCGGAGAGGGCGAACGCGGCGTGCAGGGAGAGCGGGGCGACGGTGAGCCGGCGGCCGGCCATGGCCTTGGCGACCGCCACGGCGGTGGTGCCGGTGTCCAGGGCCACGGTCTCGCCGTCCGTGAGCAGTCCGACCACCGTGCGGGCCAGCCGCTCCTTGGCCTCGGCTCCGGACACGGCGCGGACCGCGTACGGCGGTTCGACGCCGCCGGGCAGGCTGCTCACGGCGCCGCCGCGCACCCGGCGCAGCGCGCCCCGGGACTCCAGGACCTCCAGGTCCCGGCGGATGGTCATCTCGGACGCACCGGTGGCCTGGGCCAGTTCGGCCACCGTCGCGCGGTTCTGCTGCACGAGCAGTCCCACGACGAACTCGTGCCTCTCCATCACGTTCATGTGTCTGCTTTTAGCACAGGCGCGCCGGGTGGGGCCGTGGAGGGGGTTTCGAACAGCAAGGCTGTTGAAACGAACATCCTCGATGTTTATAGTGTGCGCTTCGACGTGCAATTGGCGCTGTGTTGAACGCCAAGAGTGTTCGCAACGCCAGAAACGATTGGGAGGGCGATGTCCGACACCACCGAGGCCGACCTGCCGCAGGCGGCGGGAAGCCGCGTCCTCACGCCGGTCGCGATCGCCGCCTCGTGCGTCGCGTTCGTCGTGATCGGCGCCCTCCAGGCGCTCTACGGCCCTGCGATCCCGGCGCTGCGTGAGGAGTACGGCATCAGCCCCGCCGTGGCCGGGCTCGGCCTCAGCGCCCACTTCGCCGGCGCGCTCCTCGGCGTGCTCGCCTACCACCTGCTGCGGGGGCGGCTGGACAACCGGGCGCTGCTCGGCGGCTCCTGCGTGCTCATGGCCGCGGGCGCGGCGGCCTTCGCGTTCTCGCCGACCTGGCCCCTGGCCCTGACCGGCGCCTTCGTGATCGGCCTCGGCTTCGGCGGCATCGACTACGGCCTCAACCGCCTCTTCGCCGTCGGCTTCGGCCACCGCAGCACCGCCATGCTCAACCTGCTCAACGGGCACTTCGGCATCGGCGCCATCGCCGGCCCGGCCCTGATCGGCCGGCTCGGAGCGGACGACTACCCGGGGATCTTCCTCGGCCTGGGTGTGGCCGGCCTGCTCGTCCTGCTCACCCTGGGCGGTGTGGCGCGGCGTGAGCCCGAACCGGCCGCGGCGGAGGGCTCGTCCGCGGGCGGTGTCCGGGTGCTGCCGGTCATCGCCGGGTTCATCGGCGTCTACGTGCTGCACGTCGCCATCGAGACGGGCGTCGGCGGCTGGGAGCCCACCCACCTCGAAGCCGTCGGGTACGGAGCCGCCACCGCGGCGACCGCCACCTCCGCCTACTGGGCGGCCATGACGGCGGGCCGGTTCCTCGTCGCGCCGCTCAGCCTCCGGTGCTCCGCGCCGTCGATCCTGGCCGTCTGCTGCACGGGCATGGCCGGATTCCTGCTGCTGGCCACGGTTCCGGCGCTCGCCCCGTACGCGTACGCCGGCGTCGGCCTCGCGATCGGGCCCGTCTTCCCGACCTGCCTGCCCTGGCTGAATCGCGCCGTGCCCGGGGTGGCGGCGGCCGGGGCCTACGTGATCGCCGCCTCGATGATCGGCGGCGTGGCCTTTCCGCCGCTGCTCGGCGCGGTGATCGGAGTGATGGAGGTGGAGGCGGTACCCCTGGTGCTGTTCGGACTCGCCGTCGCATGCGCCGCCCTGAGCCTGTGGCTGCGCACGAACGTCCCGAACCAAGGCGCCCAAGGAACCCAAGGCGCCCAAAGAACCCAAGGAAGGCGAGGAACCCCGCAACGATGGGAAGCCGAAAAGTGAAAGCCGTTCTCTTCGACATGTTCGGTGTCATCGCCCGCCTCCAGTCGCCCGAGTCCCGGGCCGTGCTGGAGCGCACGGCCGGCGCCGACCCCGACCGATTCTGGGAGGCGTACTGGTCCCGGCGCGCCCCCTACGACCGCGGCGAGGTGATCGGCCCGGCCTACTGGGAGGGCGTCTGCGCGGAGCTGGGCGTCCCGTTCGACGACGGCCTCGCCGAGGAGTTGATCGCCGCCGACCTCGCCAGCTGGAGCGAGGTCGACCAGCGCAGCGTGGACCTGCTGGGCGCGCTCGCCGGCCGCGGGATCGTCCTCGGGCTCCTCTCCAACATTCCCGAGGAGCTCGCCGCCCGGTACGAGGCCACCCAGCCCTGGCTGGACCGGTTCGCGGTCGTCGGCCTCTCCTGCCGGATCGGCAGTGCGAAGCCCGAACCGGCCGCGTACCTGTGGTGCGTTCGCGAACTCGGGTTGCCCGCCGAGGAGGTCCTGTTCGTCGACGACCGCGCCGAGAACGTCCGGGCAGCGCTTGAACTCGGCCTCCAGGGACATGTGTTCACGTCCCACGAGGCACTCGCCGCCGCACTGGAGCCGGCCGGGCCGGAGTAGACGTCAGGCCCCGCGGCCGTTCGGGCGGCAACACGCGGTGGATTTCGCCGACTTCCGCGGCGGGCGCGGGGCGTCGGGCCGGGGGTGCGCAGGCGGGGTCTCCGCCAGCCCTCCGGCCGGAACCGGCTGATCCGTTACGTACGGCGACGGCCGGGCACACAGGCTGTCGATCGTGGCGCTCCGGTCGCAGTGGCCGGATATCGCCGTAGTGGTGAGTTGGGGTGGACATGCCTGGCATGATCGCTTCTCACGTTACTTGTCGGTAGCGTAACTTCCCCCCAACCAGAAGGTCTTACGTACGTGCGCATGCTCGCCAGACGCTTCCTGCTGCCCGGCATCACCACACTGGCGCTCACCGTCACAGGCTGCTCCTCGGCCACGCACACCGGTGCCGCAGCCCCCGCCGACCCGGCCAACCCCACCCCCGTGGCCGACGGAACGCAGCAGCTCGAGGTGGCCGCGGCCCCGCAGGG
Source organism: Streptomyces sp. NPDC043854 (assembly GCF_056436005.1). Classification (NCBI taxonomy): domain Bacteria; kingdom Bacillati; phylum Actinomycetota; class Actinomycetes; order Kitasatosporales; family Streptomycetaceae; genus Streptomyces; species Streptomyces sp. NPDC043854. The sequence goes on along the minus strand of NZ_JBWKDK010000043.1, from coordinate 34,993 downwards.
CGCGCCCGCACCGGTCGAGATCGCCCGTGTCGGCGCCGGCAAGGGCACCCCGGAGAAGTCCGCGCTGAAGGTCGCCTCCTTCGACCAGAAGACCGGCCGGGCCGTCATAGCCTCGGCCCCGCAGGGCCCGGCCCCCTCGAAGAACCCGCCGAGCTCCAAGGGCCCGCAGAACGCGCCCGGTTCGTCGGCCTCGCCCAACCAGAGCCAGAGCCCGTCCCCGGCGGCCGACAAGCCCGTCGCCGTGGGCGACGTCATCGCCAGCGCCCCCGCGCCCGGCGCCCCCAACGGCCTGCTCGCGAAGGTCACCGAGGTCGTCGGGAAGAGCGACCGCGGCACCGAGGTCAAGACGGCCCCCACGACGCTGGCCTCGGTCCTGAACGACGACAAGGCCGACGGCAAGGTCCCCGTCGACCCGTCCGCGGTCACCGTCGAGCCCCTGATGAAGGGCGTCACCTTCTCCTGGGCCAAGACCGGCGGCATGAAGTTCGGCCCCGAGGGCGCCAAGCTGCCCCTCGGCAACCTGCGGCTCGACGTGAACGCCCCGATCGAGACCGCCCCGGGCGCCCCCGTATCGGCCGGCGCCTCGGTCTCCGGATTCGTCCAGCTCGCCCCGACGGTCGAGTTCGCCTACGACGGCTCGGGCGGCGTCGGCCCGCGCACCGCCTTCCTCGGCATGAGCGGTGACTGGTCCTCGCAGTGGAGCCTCAAGGGGCACGTCGCCGCGAGCACCGGATCGCCCAAGCGGATCCCGTTCGCGAAGCTGCACGCCGCGCCCGTCATCCAGGTGGGCCCGGTCCCCGTCGTCGTCAACCTCGACCTGACCTGCTACGTCCAGGTGGAGGCCGACGGCCGCGTCACGCTCGAGGTCAGCCAGGACGTCAAGGGCGACTTCCGCGTCGGCGGCAGCTACGCCACCGGCAAGGGCTGGACCCCGGTCAGCACCTCGGCCGTCAAGAGCACCCCGGTGAAGGCCGAGGTCACCGCCTCCGGCAAGGTCAAGGGCGCCCTCGGCGCCGAGGCCGCGATCGGCCTGTACGGGGCCGTCGGCGTCTCCGCGGACTTCGCCCCGTACCTGCGCGGCGAGGCCGAGGCCAAGGCGTCCGCCTCGACCGACGGCAAGACCTCCGTCAGCGGCGCCTGGGCCCTGTACGGCGGCTTCGACCTGAGCGGCAACCTCCAGCTCCAGCTGTCCCTGTTCGGCACCCCGCTGTTCGAGCGCAAGATCCCGCTGGGATCCCTCAACCGCGAGTGGCCGCTGGCCTCGGGCCGCACCGCAAGCTGACCCGAACCGACCCACCTGGCCCGAGCTGACCCGAGCTGACCCCGACGGTCCCCACGAGGGGCGGTACGGCCGGCGTACCCCGCCGCCCGTACCGCCCCTCACCCGTTCCGGCCCGCTGCCGTACGAGCACGGGCGGGCCGGGCGGCCGTGACCCCGTCGGCGGCGGCCGGGTTCCGTACCTGATCAAGTGCCCGGCAGTGGATTGCCCCTGCTCGCGGCCGGTGTGCAGGCTCGTCCCGCCCGCCAGCCACCCGCCGAGAGGGGACCGGATGTCCACCGCCGCCCTGCCGTCCCGCCGCACGCTGCTCACCGGTGCCGCAGCGGCCGTCGCCGTCGCCGTCGCCGCCGTCGCGACGACCGCGCCGGCTGCCCGCGCCGCCGCACCCGGCCACCCCCGCCCCCGCGCCGGCAGCACCGGCACCGCAGACCGCCCGGTCGCGCGCACCACCGCCGGACCCGTCGCCGGCACCCTCGAGGGCCGCACCGCCGTGTTCCGCGGAGTGCCCTATGCCGCACCGCCCGTGGGCCCGCTGCGCTTCGCCTCGCCCCGGCCGCCCCGCCCCTGGCGCGGCATCCGGGAGGCGACGGCCTTCTCCAGCCCCTCCTTCCAGACCGTGCTGCCCGGCAGCAGCGAGAACTCCCTCTGCGCCAACGTCTGGACCCCCGACACCACGGGCCGCCGGCCCGTCCTCGTCTACGTCCACGGCGGCGGTTGGTTCCTCGGCGCCGGCAGCGAGGAGGTGTACGACGGCCGGCGCCTCGCCGACCGCGGCGACCTGGTCGTCGTCACCTTCAACTACCGGCTCGGCGCGCTCGGCTGGGGATCGCACCCCGACCTCGCCGACCCCGACACCGGACACCACGCCAACTGGGGCCTCCAGGACCAGGCCGCGCTGCTGCACTGGGTCAGGGCCAACGCCCGCGCCTTCGGCGGCGACCCGGACAACATCACCCTGGCCGGCACCTCGGCCGGCGGCTCCAGCACCTGGCAGCTGGCCCTGCTGCCCGAACTGCGGTCCGTGATCCGCCGGATTGTGCCGATCAGCGCCGCGCACGTATGGGCGCCCGCCATGGCCCTCACCCCCGAGGACTCCGTCCGCGCCTACGAAAGGGTGGCCGCGGCCCTCGGCACCACCGTCGCGGGACTGCGCGCCGCCGACGCCGTCCGGCTCGGCACCGCCTGGAACCGGCTCTTCGCGGGCAGCCCTGAGCTGCGCCCCCTCGGCAGCGGCCGCTCCTACCGCGGCCCCGTCGTCGACGGCCGGTGGATGCGCGGCCACGACCACGAACTGCCCACGCCCCGGGTGCCCGTGCTCTCCGTCCACACCGCCACCGAGGGATCCTTCTTCACCGGCCCCGGCGCCCCCTTCCCCGTACCGGCCCCGGCCGACGAGGAGCAGCTGCACGCGGCCGTACGCGCCTGCCTGCTCAAGGGGATGCCCGAGGTGCCGCCCGAGCTGACCGCCTGGTGCGTGGCCGACTACCGGGCCGCCGCGCTCGCGGAGGGGCTGCCGCACGATCCGCTGTCGCTGTGGACCGAGGTCTGGGGCGACAGCCTGTTCCGCCACCCGGTGATCCGCTTCGCCGAACGCCACGCCCGCACCGGCTCCAGCCCCGTGTACGTCACCGAGTTCGCCCACCCGGTCCGCGCCCCGCACTTCGGCACCCCGCACGAGGCCACGTCCACGTTCCTGTTCGGCACCCACCGGCTGCCCTCCCAGGCCCCGGTCTTCGGCGACACCGACCTCGAACGGACCGTGTCGGACGCCTTCATCGACCTCGTCGCCTCGTTCGCCCGCACCGGCGTCCCGTCGACCGGCCGCACGTCCGCACTGCCCCCCTTCGCCCCCGGCCGCCCCACCGCCCTGATCCTCGGCGGCCCCGACGTGACACGCCTCGCCGACCTCCCCAAGCAGCGCCAGCTGCGCTTCTGGAACGACGCGGACTGGGGGCCGCGGATCTGACCGGGCGTCGACGACCGGCATTCCGCCGGCGGGCTCCGTGCCCCCGCTCGGCTGGGCCCGCCCTCGGGTGTGACCCCGGCGCCGGGTTGTCGGTAGGGGACGCTAAGGTCCCCGTCGTACCGCAGCTCAAGGGGTGATGCTCGGGACGCGGAGGGCCGCCGCACCGTACTTCGGCCACAACGACCGAAGGGGCGGGAGCACATGACCGGCAATACCATTGGCACCACCGACACCGCGGGCAGCGGCTCGGCCGGCGCGCCCGAGCGTCCGAGCGAGGCCGAACTGCTGCTCAAGGCCGGCGCGGTGCTGCCGTACGGCACCGAGGACGCCGGGCCCGAGGCCGTGGAGCTCACCGCCCGCGCCTACCGCCACCCGGGCCTGGCCGACGACGGCCGCGTCGTCGTCCGTATTGCCGTCGCCGATCAGGGCGCCGCCGAGGACCGTGCCGTCGGCTTCCTCGGCCTGGAGCCCGACGGCGAGCTGGCCGTGGTCGGCCTCGGCCACCGCCGGACCCTCGGCTTCCCGGAGTGGCTGCTCGTCCACCACCCCGAGGACGGCCACCACGCCCTGGCCCTCGTACCCGAACTGGAGCGGATCGCCCGCCAGGCGAGGACCAAGCCCAAGGCAGCCCTGGCAGCCTGCCACGAGCTGGCCGAGCGGCTGGCCGGCTCCCTGCCGCACTTCCTGCCCGTCGTCTGCGAAGAAGCCGCGCGCCTCTTCCTGTCGGCCGAGAACCCCGCTTTCGCCGCGCAGTTGTTCGCCCTGGCCCGCAAGAGCGAGGCCACCCACGGCCTGGCCGTCGACGAAGACCGCCTCGACGCCGTCTTCCTCGAATTCGCGCTGGCCGGCGCCCTGCCGGTACGGGTGCTCACCAGCCACGGCAAGGCCATGGAGGGCCGCGTGCACGCGTCGGAGGCGTACGAGCGCTTCCGCCGCCTGTGCGTGCGCCGCACCGCCGCCGGCATGACGCCGTCCGTCCAGACGGACGCCACCCTGCGGCGGCTGGCCCGCGCAGCCGGCCTCGACCCGGCCGCAGCCGAGCAGGACTACATGGCCGAACTGCTGCCGCTCCCCGCCGTCCTGCGTGCGAGCCTCGCCTGGTGGAAGGCCCACAGGGCCGCACTGGTCGCCCTCGCCCGCCGGGAACCCGCCGTGCGCGGCACCCTGCTGTCCCTGATGCCGGCGTGCGGCGAGGACCGGGACGGCGAGATGTCCGCCCTGTGGCTGGAGATCCTGGAGGAAGGGGGCGCCACCGCCGCCCTGGCCTCCGAGGCGCCCACCGCCGAGGAGGGCTGCGCGGACGGCACCGCCGGCTGGCTGGAACGGTTCCACGCCGCCCGCCACTCCTCCTGGGGCACCCGGATCACGCCGCCGCTCCTGCTCGACCTGGTGGAGCGCGCCGCGGGCCGGCTGCGCACCGAACTCGCCGCGCCGGGCCGCAAGGACGCCGCGTTGAAGATCGGTCTCGAGGACGTCGCCCTGCTCGACCGGCTGCTCTGCCTGGGCGTCCCCGTTGCCGCCCCGAAGGTCGGGGTCGCGCTCGACCTGGCCGCCTGGGCCGTTCCGGAAGAGCGCTCCGACCTGCTGGGGATCGCCGCCGACGAGCGGTTCCGGCCCGCCTTCCGGCAGGCCCTGTACGGCTACGACGACAGCACGCTCGCCCACGAGGTGATCCCGCGCCTGGCCGAGTCGCCCGGCGGACGCCCGATGCTCGGCGAGTGGGTGCGCGAAGTGGCCCGGGCCTGTGGGGAGGTGGGCCTGCCGGGGGTACCGGAGGCGATCGGGCGCCTCAGCGGGCTGCCCGCCGAGGCACTGGCCCTGGCGGAGGAGGAGGTGGCCGCCGCCGTCGCCATCGACATCGGGGCACTGCTGGCCCGCACCCTGAACGGTGGCCTGTTCGAGGAGCTGACCTGGCCGGCCTGGGAGGAAGCGGTCGCCGAGCTGGCGCCGCGCCTCTTCCGCCGGGACCTGATCGTGGTCAGCGCCTGGCCGTACCTGATCGTGGGCACCGAGCGGCAGGTGCGGGTGATCGACGCCCACTCCACCGTGCTCGTCCACGACCTGCGCGTCCCGGCCGGCACCTGTCGCTCCGTCGGCTTCCACTACGTCGACGGCGCGCTGCTGGTCTGCTGGTGGCCCTGGGACGGCGGCGGGGACGTGCAGGGCTACTGGCACACGGACCCCGACCGGATCTTCACCGTGGACACCGGCAAGTACCCCTGGCGGCTTAGCCTCCAGCACACCGCCCTGCCGCTGGCCGACGGCGGTCTCACCACCGGCGCGGGCGCCCTCCACCGGGGCGACACCGCGCTGCCGGACGAACGCCCGACGCTGTCCGACGGAGTCTCGTACTGGGTCTGGGACGGCACGGACGAGCCCGCCGGCTGGGCCGAGTACGACCCGGCCCGGGAGGCCGTGGGCCGGCGCGCCCTGCCCGGCTTCCTCGCCGACGCCGTTCAGGGCCTCCCCGAGGGCAGTACCCTGTGCGCCGACAGCAGCTGGCTGCGGCCGGCGCCCGCCGTCGAGGGCTCGGTGCTCGGGGCACCGGTGGACGGCGTCCTCGGCTGGCGGGTGGTGGACGTGCCCGGGCAGGGTTACCGGGCCTGTGACACCGCCGGACGCAGCGTCACCGTTCCCGAGGGCGGCGGACTCCCGCTCGCGGCGGTCACCTTCCCCGGCGACGAGCGCCCGCGTGCGCTGACGGCGTCCCAGTGGGAATACCAGCTCACCGACCCGGACGGGGTGCTCACGGCAGAGTCGCGCTACCCCGTCTCGCGCCACGCCACCGGCGTCAGCGCGACCGCCCTGCCGCCCGCCGGGCACTGGTTCTGCCTGCGCCCCCGCGACTCCGAGGGGTCGGCGGCGCTGCGCGCCGTGGACCGGGACGCCGCAGCCGCACTCCTCGCAGTGGCCGCCATGGCCCGGGAGGCCGAGGGCACGGCGGAACACGCCGCGCGGGCCGAGACGCTGTCCGGCCTGGTGCGGGACGCGCTGCCGCAGGTCACCGACCCGGTGCTGGTCCAGGGCGTCGCCTACTGGATCGGCTTCGCGCTCGACCAGCGGCCGATCCTGGAAGCCGCCGCCGCGCGTCTCGCCCCCGGTGCGCAGGACGAGCCGGACCGCACGACCCCGCCGGGCCCCTCGGACCACCTACTGGCGCAGGCGGTGTCCGGCCTGACCGGAACCGTCCACTACGGCCGGGCCAGCGGCAACGCCGACGCCGTGTTCCGGTTCCTGTCCGCCCTCGCCGAGGCCGTGGCGGACACCGGAGCCGCCGCCGTCACGGGCCGACTGCACACCGAGCTGCCCCCTCTGCCCTTCACCACCGTTGAGTGGGCCCCGCTGCTGGAACAGCCGGCCGCCCTCGCCTACCGGGCGGTCGCCGCGGGCACCACCGACGAACAGCGGCAGATCCTGCTGGCCCTGCTCCGGGAGGCCGACGGGCTGGGCCTGGCCTCCGCCGCCACCGGCCGGTGGCGCCTGGCCCGGATCCACCTGCCCCAGCGCGACCTCCTGAACAAGCCGGCCACCGCGCGCCGCCCCTACCACAGCAGCATCCTCCCCCTTGGTGGCGGAGCCTTCCTCGCCACCGGCCGGGACTGCGAGTCGACGGTCGACGGCTTCGAGCTCGGGGTCGTCCAGTACGACCCCGCGGGCCGGTTCACCGTGCCCGAGCCCTATACCCTGCGCGGGCACAGACCCCTCGGCGACGCCGTGCGCGGGCCCGGCTGGCTGGCCCGCTTCCTCGACGCCGCCGCAGAGCGGGGCGCCGCGCCCTGGCTGCCCGCGGCGGCGGAGGAATTCGCCCGGCTCACCGGCGTGACCGGCACCCTGGCCCGGCTGGTGGTCGCCGGCCTGCCCGCCGTGGACCACTACGAGAGCAGCTTCCTGACCGCCGGGCAGCGCAAGGCGATCGGGGTCAAGGCCGGCGACGCCGCCGCTGCCCGTGACGACCTCAAGGTTCTGCCCGCCGACGTGCGCCGCTCCCTGGTTGCGGCGCTACTGCCCGCCGACCCGGCCCGGCTGTGGACCGACGGCCCGGACGTGGCCGCGGCCGCCGAGGTGTGGAACAGGCACGTGGGCCGCCGCGTCCCGGTCCCGGACTGGCTCCTCACCGAGGCCCGGCGGGACGTCCGCACCGACTGGTCCGCCGTGCGTTCCCTGCCCGCGGTGCTCGACCCGGCCACCGCCCCGCCGCTGAGCACCGACGCGCCGTGGGAGGTGCGGGACGGCCAGGCGGTGCCGCAGACGCCGAATGCCGAGGCGTTCTCCTCGGACGTGCTGACCGGCGTGGTGGGCATGGCCGCCTGGCTGGCCCACCGGCTGCCGGCCGGCGACCCGCTCCGGGCCCTCCTGCCGTCGGCGCTCACCGCCGTACGGCAGCGTCTCGCCGCACCGCAACTGCTGCTGGAGCTCGGTGCGTACACGAACCCGGCCGAGTTCCGGAAGGCCGCCGGGGCTCCGACCCGTACGGCCGAGCACTACGAGGAGTACGGAGCGGTCGTCCTGCCCCGCACCGAGGACGCGTCCCTGCCCGCTCTGCGCCCGACCCTGCTGGACTCCACCGGCTCCGACCCGTACCTGCCGCTGCTGCGCCGTGCCGACCAGCGGCCGTACCCCGTGGAGACCGCGCTGCGCTGCGCCCACGACCCGCGGTTCGCGGCGCTCCTCGCCGACCCGGGCGCCCCGGCCGCCGGCACGGTGGACACGGACGGGACGTGGTGGCCGCAGGACCCGGGCCGGTCGGTGCCGGAGCTGGTGGCCGAGGCGCAGTCCGCGTACGGCGTGGGGGCGGATGCGGCGGTGCTGTACCTGATGCTGCTGGCCATGCCCGACCCCACCGACCGGAACACGGCCCGGTGGACGGGCTGGAAGCCGGCCCGGCTGAAGGCGGCCCGCGCCGAACTGGCCGCCACCGACCTGGTGGTGACGGCCAGCCGCACCCGGGCCGGGCGCACCCTGTTCCTCCCCGGCGGCTGGGTGGAGCCGGCCTCGTCCTGGCTGCCGCTGGAGGAGTGGAAGGCGCCGATGTTCGGCTTGCTCGCCGGACGGGTGCCGCTCCTCGGTGTACTGGTGCCGGACGAACCCGTCGCCGCGCTCTACCGACGGGCCTGGCAGCGGGTCCGTGAGGGCGACGCGCCCCGATTCGGGGAGCTGAAGGTACGGCGCGGCCGCCGCCGCTGAGCCCGGGCCGCCGGACACGGGGTGGTGGCCGGCGGCGCTGTCGGGACGGCCGTCAGCCGAGGCGGGGTCGGTGAGGAGGTGGCCGACGCCAGCAGGCGCGGCACGCCCGAGCCGTCCGCCGGGACCGCCCACAGGTCCATGACGTGCTCGCGCCACAGCTGCGCCCCGCGCTGCACCCGGACTGGGGGCCGCGGATCTGACCGGGCGTCGACGACCGGCATGCCGCCGCCGGGCTCCGTGCCCCCGCTCGGTCGGACCCCCTCGGATGTGATCCCGGCGCCGGGTTGTCAGTAGGGGACGCTAAGGTCCCCGTCGTACCGCAGCTCAAGGGGTGATGCTCGGGACGCGGAGGGCCGCCGCACCGTACTTCGGCCACAACGACCGAAGGGGCGGGAGCACATGACCGGCAACACCATTGGCACCACCGACACCGCGGGCAGCGGCTCGGCCGGCGCGCCGGAGGGCGCGAACGAGGCCGAACTGCTGCTCAGGGCCGGCGCGGTGCTGCCGTACGGCACCGAGGACGCCGGGCCCGAGGCCGTGGAGCTCACCGCCCGCGCCTACCGCCACCCGGGCCTGGCCGACGACGGCCGCGTCGTGGTCCGCCTCGCCGCCGCCGATCAGGGCGCCGCCGAGGACCGTGCCGTCGGCTTCCTCGGTCTGGAGCCCGATGGCGAGCCGGCCGTGGTCGGCCTCGGCCGCCGCCGGACCCTCGGCTTCCCGGAGTGGCTGCTCGTCCACCACCCCGAGGACGGCCACCACGCCCTGGCCCTCGTGCCCGAACTGGAGCGGATCGCCCGTCAGGCGAGGACCAAGCCGAAGGCAGCCCTGGCAGCCTGCCACGAGCTGGCCGAGCGGCTGGCCGGCTCCCTGCCGCACTTCCTGCCCGTCGTCTGCGAGCAGGCCGCACGCCTCTTCCTCGCCTCCGACAACCGCACGTTCGCCGCGCAGTTGTTCGCGCTGGCCCGCAAGAGCGAGGTCAACCACGGCCTGGCCGTCGACGAGGACCGCCTCGACGCAGTCTTCCTGGAGTTCGCACTGGCCGGCGCCCTGCCGGTACGGGCGCTCACTGCCTACGGCAAGGACCTGGAGGGACGGGTGCCCGCACCGGAGGCGTACGAGCGCTTCCGCCGCCTGTGCGTGCGCCGCACCGCCGCCGGCATGACGCCTTCCGCCCAGGCGGACGCCACCCTGCGCCGACTGGCCCGCGCAGCCGGCCTCGACCCCGCGGTGGCCGAGCAGGACTACCTCGCCGAACTGCTGCCGCTCCCCGCCGTCCCCCGCGCGAACACGGCCTGGTGGAAGGCCCACAGGGCCGCGCTGATCGCCCTCGCCCGCCGGGAACCCGCCGTGCGCGGCACCCTGCTGTCCCTCATGCCGGCCTGCGGCGAGGACGGAACCGGCGAACTGTCCGCCCTGTGGCTGGAGATCCTGGAGGAGTCGGGCGCCACCGCCGCGCTCGTCTCCGAGGCGCCCACCGCCGAGGAGGGCTGCGCGGACGGCACCGCCGGCTGGCTGGAACGGTTCCACGCCGCCCGCCACTCCTCCTGGGGCACCCGGCCCGCGCCGCCGCTCCTGCTCGACCTGGTGGAGCGCGCCGCGGGCCGGCTGCGCACCGAACTCGCCGCGCCGGGCCGCAAGGACGCCGCGCTGAAGATCGGCGCCCAGGACGTCGCCCTGCTCGACCGGCTGCTCTCCCTCGGCATCCCCGTCGCCGCCCCGGGGGAGAACGATCGGCTCGACCTGGCCGGCTGGGCCGCGGCAGAGGAGCGCTCCGACCTGCTGGGGATCGCCGCCGACGAGCGGTTCCGGCCCGCCTTCACCAGCTCCCTGTACGCCACCTGCCACGACAACAGCACCAGCCATGACGTCGTCCGGCGACTGGCCGAGTCGCCCGGCGGCCGCCCGATGCTCGCCGCATGGGTGCGCGAGGTGGCCCGGGCCTGCGCGGACACCGGGCTGCCCGGGATACCGGAGGCGGTCGATCGCCTCACCTGGCTGCCCGTCGAGGCACTGGCCCTCGCCGAGGATGAGGTGGCCGCCGCCGTCGCCATCGACGTCGGGGCGCTGCTGGCACGCACCCTGAACGGCGGCCTGTTCGAGGAGCTGACCTGGCCGGCCTGGGAGGAAGCGGTCGCCGAGCTGGCGCCGCGACAGACACACCAGGACCTGACCGTGGTCAGCGCCTGGCCGCACCTGATCGTGGCCAACGAACGGCAGGTCCGGGTGATCGACGCCCACTCCACCGTCCTCGTCCACGACCTGCGCATCCCCGGCAGCGCCCAACGCTTCCTCGGCTTCCACTACGTCAACGGCGCCCTGCTGGTCTGCTGGCTGCCCGTGTACGGCAGCGGCGGGGTCCGGGGGTACTGGCACCCCGAGCCCGACCGGATCTTCACCGTGGACACCGGTGAGCACCCCTGGCGGCTGAGCCTCGAGCACACCGCCCTGCCGCTCGCCGACGGCGGTCTCACCACCGGCGCGGGCACCCTGCACCGCGGCGACACCGCGCTGCCGGACGAACGGCTTACCCTGTCCGACGGAGTCTCGTACTGGGTCTGGGACGGCACGGACGAGCCCGCCGGCTGGGCCGAGTACGACCCGGCCCGGGAGGCCGTGGGCCGCCGCTCCCTGCCCGGCTTCCTCGCCGACGCCGTTCAGGGCCTCCCCGAGGGCAGTACCCTGTGCGCCGACAGCAGCTGGCTGCGGCCGGCGCCCGCCGTCGAGGGCTCGGTGCTCGGCGCGCCCGTGGACGGCGTCCTCGGCTGGCGGGTGGTGGACGTGCCCGGGCAGGGTTACCGGGCCTGTGACACCGCCGGACGCAGCGTCACCGTTCCCGAGGGTGGCGGGTTCCCGCTCGCGGCGGTCACCTTCCCCGGCGACGAGCGCCCGCGCGCGCTGTCCGCGTACTGGCAGTACTTCCAGCTCACCGACCCGGACGGGGTGGTCACCGCCTACTCGCGCTACCGCACCTCGCACACTGCCCGCGGCGTCAGCGAGAACCACATGCCGCCCGTCGGGCACTGGTTCTGCCTGCGTCCGCGCGACCCGCAGGGCTCGGCGGCGCTGCGCGCGGCGGACCGGGCTGTCGCGGCTGCGCTGCTCGCCGCGGTCCAGGCGGACGCGGGCACGGCGGAGGGAGCCGAAGGCACCGACGCCCTGTCCGCCCTGGTGCGGGACGCGCTGCCGCAGGTCACCGACCCGGTGCTCGTCCAGGGCGTCGCCGACTGGGTCGGCTTCGCCCTCGACCAGCGGGCCACCCTGGAAGCCGTCCGCGCGCGCCTCACCTCCGGGACACCGGGCGAGGCGGACGGGCAGACCCCGCCGCGCCCCTCGGACTACGTGCTGGACCAGGCGCTGTCCGGACTGACCGGAGTCGTCCACTACGGCTGGGGCGGCGGTCGGGAAGACAACGTCTTCCGCATCCTGTCCGCCTTCGCCGCTGCCGGTGCGGACACCAGTGCCGCCGCCGAGCCCGGCCGGCTGCACACCGAGATGCCCTGCCTGCCGTTCACCGTGCTGGCGTGGCACGAGCTGCTGGAGCAGCCGGCCGCGCTCGCCTACCGGGCGGTCGCCGCAGGCATCGCCGACGAGCAGCGCGAGGCCCTGCTGGCCCTGCTGCGGGAGATCGACGGCCTGGGCCTGGCCTCCGCCGCCACCGGCCGGTGGCGGATGGTCCGGATCCACCTGGCCCATCAGGAGCTCCTGAACAAGCCGGACACCGCGCGCCACCCCTACCGCGCCGGCGTCCTGCCCCTCGGCGGCGGGGCCTTCCTCGCCACCGGCCGGGACTGCAAGTCGACGGTCGACGGCTTCGAGCTCGGGGCCGTCCAGTACGACCCCGCGGGCCGGTTCACCGTGCCCGAGCCCTACACCCTGCGCCGGCACAGACCCCTCGGCGACCCCGAGCGCGGGCCCGGCTGGCTGGCCCGCTTCCTCGACGCCGCCGCAGAGCGCGGCGCCGCGCCCTGGCTGCCCGCGGCGGCGGAGGAATTCGCCCGGCTCACCGGCGTATCCGAGACCCTGGCCCGGCTGGTGGTCGCCGGCCTGCCGGCCGTGGACAGGACCGAGCGCAGCTTCCTGACCGCCGGGCAGCGGGAGGCGATCGGCGTCAAGGCCGGCGACGCCGCCGTGGCCCGCGACGACCTCCGGGGCCTGGACGCCGACGTGCGCCGGGCCCTCGTCGCGGCGCTGCTGCCGGCCGACCCGGCCCGGCTGTGGACCGACGGCCCGGACGCGGCCGCGGCCGCCGAGGTGTGGAACCGGCGGGTCGGCCGCCGCGTCCCGGTCCCGGAATGGCTGACCGCCGAGGCACAGCGGGGCGTCAGCGCCTGCTGGCCCGCCGTGCGCTCCCTGCCCGCAGTGCTCGACCCGGCGGCCGCACCCCAGCTGAACACCGACGTGCCGTGGGAGGTCAGGGAAGGCCAGGCGGCGCCCCAGGCGCCTGACGCCGGGCCGGTGTTCTGCCCGGACGTGCTGACCGGCGTGGTGGGCATGGCCGCCTGGCTGGCCCACCGGCTGCCGGCCGGCGACCCGCTCCGGGCCCTCCTGCCGTCGGCGCTCACCGCCGTACGGCAGCGGCTCGCCGCACCGCAGCTCCTGCTGAGGCTCGGCGTCTACATCAACCTGGCGGAGTTCCGCAAGGCTGCCGGCGCGCCGACCCGTACGGCCGAGCACTTCGAGGAGTACGGAGCGGTGGTCCTGCCGCTCGCAGACGAGGTCTCCCCGCTGGCACTGCGCCCCACCCTGCTCGACTCCACCGGCGCCGACCCCTACCTCCCGCTGCTGCGCGGCACCAACCAGCGTCCGTACCCCGTGGAGACCGCGCTGCGCTGCGCCCACGACCCGCGGTTCGCGGCGCTCCTCGCCGACCCGGGCGCCCCGGCGGCGGGCGCGGTGGACAAGGACGGGACGTGGTGGCCGCAGGACCCGGGCCGGTCGGTGCCGGAGCTGGTGGCCGAGGCGCAGTCCGCGTACGGCCTGGGGGCGGATGCGGCGGTGCTGTACCTGATGCTGCTGGCCATGCCCGACCCCACCGACCGGAACACGGCCCGCTGGACGGGCTGGAAGCCGGCCCGGCTGAAGGCCGCCCGCGCCGAACTGGCCGCCACCGACCTGGTGGTGACGGCCAGCCGCACCCGCGCGGGGCGCTCGCTGTTCCTCCCCGGCGGCTGGGTGGAGCCGGTCTCGCCCTGGCTGCCGCTGGAGGAGTGGAAGACGCCGATGTACGACCTGCTCGCCGGGCGGATCCCGCTCCTCGGCGTGCTGGTGCCGGCCGAACCGGTGGCAGCGCTCTACCAGCGGGCCTGGCAGCGGGTCCGTGAGGGCGATGCGCCCCGGTTCGGGGAGCTGAAGGTACGGCGCGGCCGCCGCCGCTGACCCCCGGCCGGGACCCTCGCCCGAGGGGCACGCCGCCGACCGGTCTCGGGGTCGGCGGCGGCCCGGCCCGACGGGCAGGGCCGTCAGCCGAGGCGGGTCGGTGAGGAGGCGGCCGACGCCAGCAGGCGCGGCGCGCCCGAGCCGTCCGCCGGGACCGTCCACAGGTCCGAGGTGTCCGGCGCGCCGGCGGCGGGCAGGGCGTAGGCCACCGTGTGGTCGTCGAGCCACAGGGCCTGGTCGTCCACGCTGTGCTTCTCCGCGAGCGGCTGCTCGCGCAGCGTCCGCAGGTCCATGACGTGCTCGCGCCACAGCTGGGCCCCGCGCTGCACCCGCTTCTTGTACACGATCCGCGTCTCGTCGGGGGACAGCGACGGGCACTCGACGTTCCGGGCCAGGGTGGTGACACTGCGCTGCGCGATCGAGCCCTTCACCAGGTACGTCTGGCCGGCCGTGCCGAGCGTGGCGTAGAAGGTGTCGTCGTCCTTGGCGAAGGTGACGCCCCAGAAGTTCACGTCGGCCGCGCTGTAGGGCTTGCCGTCCAGCACGACGGAGAACTTCTCCAGGTCTGCTTCGAGCACCCCGCTGCGGGTGTCGGCGATCGCCGTACGGGTGGAGAAGAACGCCGAGCCGTACGACTCCCCGGACACGAAGACGGTCCACGCGGCGAACCGGCCGCTCGGGGAGACCCGGGCCCGGGACGGCGTGCCCGCGAGCGGGAAGCTGCGCACCGTGCGCAGCTCCGAGTCGACGATCACGGCCCGGTTGTCCTGGGCGAGCGCGCCCGGCGTGGAGACCAGGCACACCCCGGTGCCGGCGGCCGCGTGGAAGCGCTTGCAGTTCAGGCCCGAGGCGGTGCGCTCGCCCTTGGGCGCCCTGGCCGGGACCGAGACGAGGGACCCGCGGTGCGGGCCCTGCGCGCCGTTGAGGAAGGCCAGTCCGTCCGCCCGGTCCAGGGTGACCCGGCCCTCCGCGACCGCGGGGTCGCCCTCCCGGGTCTGCTCGGTGCGGGCGGCGGCGCGCACCACCAGCACGGCGGCGAGCCCCCCGAGGAGCAGCACGGCCAGGGCGAGTACGAGCAGGCGGCGGGAGCGCGTCATCGGTTTCCTCGGGAGCGTCGGGCCGGGGCCGGAGCTCCGTCCGGTCCCGTCGGGCGGAGTACGCGTCCGGCGACGGCCGCGCAGCAGCACAGGCCGGCCGCGGCGGCGGCGAGCGCGGGGCCGGGACCCCACAGGGTCCACGCGCCGCCGAAGGCGAGCGAGCAGCCGAAGCGGGCCAGCGCCTGGCCGGTGCCGACGACGGCGAGCCCGGTGGCCCGCAGCCGGGCGGGTACGGCAGCGCCGACGGCGGCGGGCAGCACCCCGTCGGTGGCGGCGTAGAACATGCCGTGCAGCGCGAGGACCACGAACGGCAGGGCCGGCCGGTCCGGGGCCCACAGCAGCAGCCCGTACCCGGCCAGCAGGAGCGCGTGCCCGGTGAGGAACACCGCGCGGCGCCCGATCCGGTCGGCGAGGACGCCGGCCGGGACGGCCAGCAGCAGGAACACCGCGGCGGTGCCGAGGGGGAGCAGCGGGAACCACCGCTCGCCGATCCCGGTGCGGTCCTGGAGCAGCAGGTACAGGAAGGCGTCGCTGACGGTGGTCAGCCCCAGCAGGGCGGCGCAGGCGGCCAGGGCGCGCAGTCGGGGCAGGCGCAGCAGGGACAGCGCCTCCCGCAGGCCGACCGCCGCCGGCTTCGCGGACGCGCCGGCGGATGTGTCGGCGGACGCGCCGACGGGCGTGTCGGCGGGCGTGTCGGCGGGCGCGTTCGCTCCGGCGGATCCGGACCTCGTCCGTCCGGTCCCGGGCCCTCCGCCGGACGGGACGAACAGGACGAGCACCACCACCCCGAGCACGGCCACGCAGCCGCTGACCCCGAACACGGCGTCGTACCCGTCGACCGCCGCGCCCAGGATGAGGAAGGCCGCGAGGGGGCCGAGCAGGGCCCCGGCGGTGTCCATGGCGCGGTGCACGCCGAAGGCCCGGCCCTGTGCCTCGGGCGGGGCGGACAGGGAGATCAGTGCGTCGCGCGGAGCGGTGCGCAGCCCCTTCCCGGTACGTTCCAGGGCGAGGACCACACCCACCGGGCCGAGGCTGTGGGCGAGCAGCAGCAGCGGTTTGCACAGGGCGGACAGGCCGTAGCCGATGCCGGCGATCAGCTTGTGGTTGCGGACCCGGTCGGCGAGGTGCCCGCCCAATAACTGCACCAGGGCGCTGACCCCGTTGTACAGGCCGTCGAGCGCGCCGAAGCCGAGCGGGCTGAGGCCGAGCCCGGCGACCAGGTACAGGGGCAGGACCGCGCTGACCATCTCGGAGGAGACGTCGGTGATCAGGCTGACCGTGCCCAGCGCGAGGACGGCCGGGGCGACGGCGACGGCGCGGGACCGGACGGGCCCGCCGCCCGGTACGCCCTTGGTGCCGCCGGGCGCGGAGCGGTCCGCCAGGTACATGCGCTTGCAGCTCCCGATGCCGACGGTCCGGGCCGCGCGGACGCGGCCGTGCGCGGTGGGTACGTTCGTACGCGCGAGGGGAACCCTAGTGGGTGTACCGGCCAACCGGGCGGCGTACGGCGGGATTCGGCCGTGATCGGCCCGGCGGGCGTCAGTCCTGCCGGCTGCTCTCGTCGCGCAGCCAGGTGGAGAAGTCCCCGGTCCGGATGGCCTTGCGGGACCCCCGGCGGGCGGCGAGGGCCGCCACGACGAAGACCACGACCGCGGGGAGCAGCCGCGGTTGAGCCAGCAGCAGGGCCCGCAGGTCGCCGGCACCCGTACGGGCGGACGCCGCCGGCGACCCCGCGCCCGGCCCCGTCCCCGACGCCGACCCGGACTCCGACTCCGCCTGGAACCGCTCCAGTTCGGCGGACGAGGTCGACGCCCGCACCTTCCGCCTGATCAGGTCGGCCCAGGTGCGCGGCGGCCGCACCACGACCCGCACCTCCTCGACCACCCGCCGCTCCCCGGGCCCGAAGGCGAGCGAGGCGGCCAGGTCGTCGGCCATCAGCGGCGGCAGGGCGGCGAGCCGGGCGTGCCCCTGTTCCGACACCGCGATCACCCCGCGCCCGAACAGTCCCTCGCGGACGGCCGGAAGCCGCTGCCAGACCCGGTAGTACGCCCGGACCGGCCAGGCGCAGCCGGACAGCGGGACGTCCCGGCCGGGGGCCGCGGCCAGGAGTTCCGGGCCGGCGGTGAAGACCTCGGCCAAGGCCCGCGCGCCGGCCGCGCCGAGGACGACGTCGGCGTCCACGTACAGGCGGGGGAAGCCCCGCGCGTGCGCGTCCCCGGCCCGAAGTGCTGCGTGCTTGGAAGGGGTCGGGATCTCCACCACCCGTACGCGGTCGCCCCGCGCGCCCGCCACCGCGGCGGTGTCGTCCGTACAGCCGTTGCACACCACGACGATGTCGGGCCCCGGGCGGCCCGGCTCCGGGCCCTCGGCCAGGAGCGCGTCGAGCAGGCGGCCGATGACCCGGCCCTCGTTGTGGGCCGGTATCACGATGCTGGTCACCCGGGAAGTATGCACGCGCCGAACCTCCCTGCCGGCTGTTTCCCCCAACTCGCCCCGGCCGTAGGGCTGGTGGTCTAGATTGAACGGAGCCGACCGGATTCGGCGTGCTTCGGCAGCGCTGATGTTCCGCCGGAGCAGGGCAGTTGGGGAAGAGGCGGGTGCGGCGGCCGGGGGGAAACTGGCTGCCCATCCGTGGGCCGGAGCGGCGCGTGGGGTGCCGGGGCCGGCCGGGGGGCGGAAGTACGTGGAACACGTAGGGCATCGGTCGTGGGGGGCCATCACCGCCCGGCGGGTCATGGACGGGTCGCGCAGGCGCCCGGCCCGCCGCCGACGGCACCCCCTTCCTTCGCACGCGTCCCCGCCATGGGTTGTCGTCACGCCCGAGGGCGTGCGCGCGGAACGGAGAAGGGGAACACTGTGAAAGACACCGCGAAGGACGCGGGGCAGGACACCGCAGCAGCAGGCGCGGGGCCGGTGAAGCCGTTGGGTGTCGCCGTCGTCGGCGCGGGCTACTGGGGCCCCAACCTCGTCCGCAACTTCCAGTCCAGCCCCGAATTCCGGCTCCGCTGGCTGTGCGACCTGAACCTCGACCGGGCCCACCAGGTCCTCGGCGGGTACTCCACGGTCCAGGCCACCTCGGACCTCCGGTCGGTCCTCGCCGACCCGGCCGTCGACGCGGTCGCCGTGGCCACCCCGGCCGGCACCCACCTCGACGTCGCCCTGGCCGCCCTGCGCGCCGGCAAGCACGTCCTCGTGGAGAAGCCCCTCGCCGCCACCTACGAGGACGGCCTGCGGCTGGTGACCGAGGCCGAGAAGCGCGACCTCACCCTCATGTGCGACCACACCTACTGCTACACCCCGGCGGCCGCCCGCATCCGCGAGATGGTCCGCTCCGGCGAACTCGGCGAGATCCAGTTCTTCGACTCGGTCAGGATCAACCTGGGACTGGTCCAGAAGGACGTGGACGTCCTGTGGGACCTGGCCCCGCACGACCTCTCCGTCCTCGACTTCATCCTCCCCGACACGGTCCGGCCCGTCGCCGTCGCCGCGCACGGCGCCGACCCGATCGGCGCCGGCCAGTCCTGCGTCTCCTACCTGACCCTCCAGCTCAACACCGGCGCCATAGCCCACGTCCACGTCAACTGGCTGTCCCCGGTGAAGGTCCGCACCACCATGGTCGGCGGCTCCAAGCGCACCCTGGTCTGGGACGACCTCAACCCCACCCAGCGCATCTCCGTGTTCGACCGCGGAGTGGAGCTCACCGCCCCGCAGGAGATCGGCGAGGCCCAGCGCCGCGACATGCTCGTCTCCTACCGCAGCGGCGACATGGTGGCGCCCGCGCTCGGCGAGAAGGAGGCCCTGCGCAGCATGGTCGAGGAGTTCGCCGCCGCTGTCAGAACGGGCCGCGCGCCGCTCACCGACGGCCGCTCCGGCCTCCAGGTGCTCGACATCCTGGAGGCGGCTTCCCGCAGCCTGGAGTTCCGCGGCGCGGTCGTCGGCCTGCGCACCGGACGCTGACCGTTCGACCGCACCGTCACGCCACCGCCCGCCGCGACGCACACCGCGGCGGGCCCGGCACGCAGCAACACGACAGACTCAGTGGGGGCAAGGCGTTGAGCAAGGTTCGAGACAAGAGGATCCTGGTCACCGGCGGAGCGGGCACCATCGGCTCGCACGTCGTCGACCTGCTGGTGGAGGGCGGCGCCCGCGAGGTCGTCGTCCTCGACAACTTCGTACGGGGACGCAGGGCCAACCTGGCCCGCGCCCTGCAGAGCGGCGTGGTGGACGTCGTAGAAGGGGACATCCGCGACACGGCCGCGGTGCGCAAGGCGACCGAGGGCACCGACCTGGTGTTCCACCTGGCCGCCATCCGCATCACCCAGTGCGCGGAGGAGCCGCGCCTGGCCAACGAGGTCATGGTCGACGGCACGTTCAACGTGCTGGAAGCGGCCGTCGCCGCCGGAGCGAGCAAGGTGATCGCCTCCTCCTCGGCCTCGGTGTACGGGCTGGCCGAGTCCTTCCCCACCACCGAACGCCACCACCCGTACAACAACGACACCTTCTACGGGGCGGCGAAGGCCTTCAACGAGGGCATGCTGCGCAGCTTCCACGCCATGTACGGCCTGGACTACGTGGCCCTGCGGTACTTCAACGTGTACGGGCCCCGGATGGACATCCACGGGCTGTACACCGAGGTCCTCATCCGGTGGATGGAGCGGATCGCCGCGGGCGAACCGCCGCTCATCCTCGGCGACGGCACCCAGACCATGGACTTCGTCCACGTCCGGGACATCGCCCGGGCCAACCTGCTGGCCGCCGAATCGGACCTGACCGACGAGGTGTTCAACGTGGCGAGCGGCACCGAGACCAGCCTGCGCCAGCTGGCCCTCGGCCTGCTCGAGGCCATGGACGCCGACGGCCTGGAGCCCGAGCACGGCCCGGCCCGCGCCGTCAACGGCGTCACCCGCCGGCTCGCCGACACCGTGCAGGCCGCCGAACGCCTCGGCTTCACCGCCCGCATCGACCTGCCCCGCGGGCTGAGGGACCTCGTGGACTGGTGGCGGGCCGAGCGCGCCGCCGACACCGCCACGGCCTCCGCAGCGGCCGAGGAGGCCGCCCGATGAGCGCCCCCGACACCCCCGCCCGCATCCCCGTCATGGTCCCCTGGCTCGGCGAGGAGGAGGCACGGGCCGCCGCCGACGCCGTGCGCTCCGGCTGGGTCGCCCAGGGCCCCCGCGTCGCCGAGTTCGAGCGGGCCTTCGCCGAACGCGTCGGCGCCGAGCACGGCATCGCCGTCAGCTCGTGCACCACCGCCCTCCACCTGGCCCTGATCGCGCTCGGCCTCGGCCCCGGCGACGAGGTGGTCGTACCCTCCCTGTCGTTCATCGCCACCGCCAACGCCGTCCGCTACGTCGGAGCACAACCGGTCTTCGCCGACGTCGACGAGGCCACCGGCAACCTCACCCCGGCCACCGTCGACGCCGTCCGCACCCCGCGGACCCGGGCCGTCCTCGCCGTCCACCAGGGCGGCGTACCCGCCGACGTGCACGCCCTGCGCGCCGCCTGCGCCGACTGGGGCGCAGCCCTCCTGGAGGACGCCGCCTGCGGCATCGGCGCGACCGTCGGCGGCAAGTCCGTCGGCCACGGCGCCCTGATCGCCGCCTGGTCCTTCCACCCCCGCAAGGTGATCACCACCGGCGAGGGCGGCATGGTCACCACGGACGACGCCGAATGGGCCGAGCGGCTGCGGCGGCTGCGCGAGCACGGCATGAACGTCTCCGCCGCCCAGCGGCACGCCAGCAGCAAACCGATCGCCGAGAGCTACCTCGAAGTCGGCTACAACTACCGGATGACCGACATCCAGGCCGCGGTCGGCCTGGTGCAACTGGGCAGGCTCGACGAGATCGTGGCCCGCCGGCGGGCCCTCGCCGCCCGGTACGCGGACCTCCTGGCCGGCATCCCCGGCCTGCACCCGGTCCGCGACCCCGCATACGGCGAGGGCAACTTCCAGTCGTACTGGGTCCTGCTCGGCGAGGACTTCCCCGTCGGCCGGGACCAGCTGCTCGCCGTGCTCGCCGAATCAGGGATCTCGGCCCGGCGCGGGATCATGGCCGCACACCTGGAGCCGGCGTACGCCGGACACGGCGCGGCGCCGCTGCCGGTCACCGAGCGGATCACCCGGGACTCGCTGATCCTGCCGCTGTTCCACACGATGACGCAGCAGCAGCAGGACCGGGTCGTGGCCGTACTGCGCGGGCAGGCCGGCGGATGAGCGGGCAGGCCACCGAGGACCTGCTGATCGTCGGCGCGGGCGGCTTCGCCCGCGAGACCGCCCAGGCCGTACGGGACGCGGCCGCCGCCGACCTGGCGTGCGGCCGCGCCCCCCGCTGGCGGCTGGCCGGGCACCTCGACGACGACCCGGCGCTGCACGGACGAGACGTCGACGGCGTGCCCGTCCTGGGGGACTGCGACCTGGTGCACCGGCTGCCCGCCACCGCCCGGGTCGTGGTCTGCGCGGGCAGCCCGCGCGACTACGGGGTCCGGGCCCGCCTGGTGCGCCGCCTGGCCCTGCCCGAGAGCCGCTACGCGACCGTGGTCCACCCCACGGCCGCGGTCTCGGCGTCCTCGGAGCTGGGCCCCGGCACGGTGCTGCTCGCGCACTGCGCGCTGACCGCCGCCGTACGCGTGGGCGCGCACGTGGCGGTCATGCCGCACGTGGTCCTCACCCACGACGACACGGTCGGGGACTTCGCCACGCTGGCCTCCGGGGCCCGCCTCGGCGGCGGCGTGTGGCTGGGGCGGGGGGCCTACGTCGGTGCGGGCGCCCTGGTCCGCGAGTACACCACGGTCGGCGCCTGGTCGCTGACCGGCATGGGGAGCACGGTCCTGGCCGATGTGCCGCCCGGCGAGGTCTGGGCCGGCAGCCCGGCCCGCAGGCTGCGCGAGGCGGACGCCCCGGCCCTCGACGAACTGCGGGCCGACGAGGCGCGGGCCGAGCGGGCACGGGCCGAAGGCAAGGAGACCGGCCACCGGCCGGAGACACGGATGGGGAGCACAGCCGGATGAACCAGATTCCGCTCGTCGACCTGAAGGCCGCGCACGCCGAGATCGCGGAGGAGTTACGCGCCGGGTTCGACCGCGTGCTCGCCGACACCGCCTTCATCGGCGGCGAGGAGGTCCGCACCTTCGAGCGCGAGTACGCCGACTTCGCCGGGGTCGGCCACTGCGTCGGCGTCGCCAACGGCACCGACGCCCTCGAACTCGCCCTGCGGGCCGTCGGCGTGGGCGTCGGGGACGAGGTGGTGCTGCCCGCCAACACGTTCATCGCCACCGCCGGCGCCGTCAACCGGATCGGCGCCCGTCCCGTCCTCGTGGACTGCCTCCCCGACACCCTGCTGATCGACCCGCAGGCCGCACTCGACGCCGTCGGCCCGAGAACCCGCGCCGTGGTACCCGTCCACCTGTACGGACAGTGCGCCCCCGCCGCAGAACTCGCCGAACGGCTGCCCGCGCAGGCCCGCATCGTCGAGGACGCCGCGCAGAGCCAGGGCGCAACCCGGGGCGGCCGCCCGCCCGGCAGCGGAACGATCGCCGCGACCAGCTTCTACCCGGGCAAGAACCTCGGCGCGTACGGGGACGCGGGCGCGGTCGTCACCGACGACGAGGAGACGGCCGGCCTGGTCCGGGCACTGGCCAACCACGGCGGCACCGCCAAGTACCGGCATGACGTCGCCGGGTTCAACAGCCGCCTCGACGGCCTCCAGGCCGTGGTCCTGCGGGCCAAGCTGGCCCGGCTGGCCGACGGGAACGCCGCCCGCCGCGCCGCCGCCGACCGCTACGACGAGCTGCTGGGCGACCTGGCCGCCGCCGGCCGCGTGACCCTCCCCGCCACCGCGGAGGGCAACGTCCACGTCTGGCACCTGTACGTCGTCCGCATCAGCGGAACCGACCGGGACGAGCTCGTCGGCAAGCTCAACGCCGAGGGCATCGGCGCCGGCGTGCACTACCCGGCCCCCGTCCACCTCACCCCGGCCTTCGCCCACCTCGGCCACGGCCGCGGGGACTTCCCGCACGCCGAGCAGGCCGCGGACCGGATGCTCTCGCTCCCGCTCTTCCCGCAGATCACCGCCGCCCAACAGCAGCGGGTCGTGGAAGCGTTCACCAACGCCCTGCGCTGACGCAAAAGAAGAGGTACAGATGAAAAGACGACGGACAAGGCGGCTCCGGTACAGCCTCTTCACCGTGGTCGCGGCCCTGATGGCCACGGTACTGCCGCCGTCCGCGGTGGCGGGGGCGGCGGACCCCTGCGGTCCCACCACGAACGCGATCGTGTGCGAGAACTCCAAGCCGGGCACACCGATGTCCGACTGGTTCTCGCCCAGCGCCTACGGCGACATCAAGGGCTTCAGCGCCCAGATGAGCGTCCAGGCCGGCGACACGGTGCAGTTCAAGGTCCAGTCGCCGACCCCGTACCGGATCTCGGTCTACCGGCTGGGCCACTACGGGGGCAACGGCGCCCGCCTGATGTCGAGCGCGGCGCAGGCGGCCCAGACCCACCCGGCGAACGTCGCCCCGGGCGGCCAGCCGCAGAGCTGCACCACCAAGGCCTCCACCGGCCTGGTCGACTGCGGCAACTGGCCCACCACGGCCACGTGGACGGTGCCCGCCGACGCGGTCTCCGGCGTGTACATCGCCAACTTCGACCAGGCGGACGGCAACGGCGTCATGCCGTACCCGTTCGTCGTCCGCAACGACGCCGGCCACTCCGACATCGTCGTCCAGACCAGCGACCAGACCTGGCAGGCGTACAACAACTACGGCGGCCAGGACCTGTACGACGGCGCGGGCCCCGCACCCGACGGCCGGGCCTACGAGGTCAGCTACAACCGGCCCATGGACATCGGCGGGGACAACGGGATCTACGGATCCGAGTTCCAGATGATCTCCTGGCTGGAGCGCAACGGCTACGACGTCAGCTATATGTCCGGCATCGACATGTCGAAGCGCGGCGCGACCCTGCTCCGCAACCACAAGGTCTTCCTGTCCTCCGGACACGACGAGTACTGGACCCAGGAGCAGTTCACCAACGCCCTGGACGCCCGGAAGGCAGGCCAGCACCAGACGTACTTCAGCGGCAACGAGATTTTCTGGAAGACCCGGCTCGCCCCCAGCATCGACGGCACCAACACCGCCGACCGGACCCTGGTCTGCTACAAGGAGACCAAGCTCTCCTTCCCGCAGCCGAACGGCATCCCCGACCCGAGCGGGAGCTGGACGGGCACCTTCATGGACCCGGCCAGCGCCGCGGGCGGGCGGCCCTACCAGCCGCAGAACCAGCTGACCGGCTCGCTGTTCAGCGTCAACGGCTACCGCAGCGACGCGATCACCGTGCCGGGCCGGTTCGCCAAGATGCGCCTGTGGCGCAACACCACCGTCGCGAACCTGACCCCCTCCCAGACCGCCACCTTCCCGACCGGCACCCTCGGCTACGAGTGGGACAGCGACGTGGAGAACGCCCACCGCCCGCCCGGCCAGATCCAGCTGTCCTCCACCACCGTCGACATCGAGGACGGCAAGCTCCTCCTCGACTACGGCAACACCTACGGCAACGGAACCGCCACGCACAGCCTCGTCGCCTTCCGCGACCCGGCCTCCCGCGCGCTCGTCTTCGGCGCGGGCACCGTCCAGTGGTCCTGGGGCCTGACCAACATGCCGACGTCCGACCCGGACGCCGTCGTGGTCACCGAGGACAAGCGGATGCAGCAGGCCACGGTGAACGTGTTCGCCGACATGGGCGTCCAGCCCAAGAGCCTCCAGTCCGACCTGGTCCCGGCCACCGCCTCCACGGACACCACCGGCCCGACCGTCACGGTCACCAGCCCGGCAGCGGGCGCCACCGTGCCCGCCCTGCGGCCCGTGACCGTCACCGGCACCGCCGCCGACAGCGGAGGCGGAGTGGTGGCCCGCGTGGAGGTCTCCACCGACGGCGGAACCACCTGGAAGGCGACCACCGGCATCGGGTCCTGGAGCCACACCTGGACCCCGACCGCCCCCGGATCGGTGCAGATCAAGGTCCGCGCGGTCGACGACAGCGTCAACATCGGCGCCACCACCACCGTGCCGCTGACCGTGGGACCCCAGCAGTGCCCCTGCACCGTCTGGCCGGCCGCGGCCGTGCCCGGCACCCCCAATGCCGGGGACGGCAGCGCCGTCGAACTCGGCGTGAAGATCCGCTCCTCCGTCCCCGGCTCCATCACCGGCATCCGCTTCTACAAGTCCCCGGCCAACACCGGCACCCACACCGGCAGCCTGTGGAGCGCCTCCGGGCAGCGCCTGGCCACCGGCACCTTCAGCAACGAGACGGCCTCCGGATGGCAGCAGCTCAACTTCGCCACCCCGGTACCGATCAAACCCAACACCACCTACATCGCCTCCTACTTCGCCCCGAAGGGCGGCTACTCCTTCGACAACACCTTCGCGGGCGCCGAAGCCGGCCTGGCCCCGCTGACCGCGCTGCGCAGCGGCACCGACGGAGGCAACGGCGTCTACCGCTACAGCGCGTCCGGCGGATTCCCGTCCACCGCCGCGAGCGGCAGCAACTACTGGGTGGACGCGGTCCTGGACACCTCCACGGCCAGCACCACCCCGCCCGCGGTCACCGCCACCTCACCGCAGTCCGCGGCCACCGGCACGGCGATCACCGCCGGGGTCACGGCCACCTTCAGCACTGCCGTGGACTCCGAGGGACTGGAGTTCACCGTCAAGGACGCGGGCGGGGCGTCCGTACCCGGCAGCAAGGTCTTCGGCGCCTCCAACAGCGTCACCTTCACCCCGGCCGGCGAACTGGCCCTCAACACCGCCTACACGGCCTCCGTGAAGGCCTCCGACCTGTGGGGCAACACCATGCCCGAACCGGTCACCTGGACCTTCACGACCAGCCCCAACCCACCCCAGGTCAACTGCCCCTGCACCCTGTGGAACAGCGCCACCACCACACCGAGCACCGCCAACGCGGTCGGCGACACCAACTCGGTGGAGCTGGGCACCAGATTCCAGACCGCGGTGAACGGCTACGTCACCGGCGTCACCTTCTACAAGGGGCCGAAGAACACCGGCACGCACACCGGCAGCCTGTGGTCCGCCTCCGGACAACTGCTCGCCACCGGCACCTTCGGCAGTGAGACCCTGTCCGGCTGGCAGCAGCTGAACTTCGCCACCCCGGTGCCCATCACGGCCGGCGCCACGTACGTGGTCTCCTACCACGCACCGAACGGCAACTACTCCGTCGACGGCGGCTACTTCGCCGCCGCACACCGCTCGTACCCGCTGGTCGCCCCGGCCGACGGGAGCGGCGGCGCCAACGGCCTCTACAAGTACGGTGCCTCCACCGTCTTCCCGACGAACACCTTCGGATCGGTGAACTACTGGGTCGGCCCGGTCTTCACCACGACCCCGCCGCCCGCCCCGCAGGCCGGGCTGTCCTCGGAAGGGAGCGGCCAGTGAGCACGGTCAGCGTGGTGATCCCCTGCTACAACTACGGCCACTTCCTGGCCGACTGCGTCCACAGCGTCCTGGACGAGCAGCAGGGGGTCGACGTCCGGGTCCTGATCATCGACGACGCCTCGCCCGACGGGTCCGGGGAGGTCGCCCGGGCCCTGGCGGCCGGCGACCCGCGGATCGAGGTCCGCGTGCACGAGCAGAACCGGGGCCACATCGCCACCTACAACGAGGGCCTGCTGGAGTGGGCCGACGGGGACTACGTCGCCCTGCTCTCGGCGGACGACCGGCTGGTCCCCGGTGCCCTGGTACGGGCGGCGGCCCTGCTCGACGCCCACCCCGAGGCCGGGTTCGCGTACGGGCGGCCGCTGCGCTTCCGGCACGGCGGCCCGCTCCCGCAGGCCCGGACCCGGAGCACCGGGTCGGTGGTCTACCCCGGCCACTGGTGGCTGGAGCGCCGCTTCCGGGAGGGCACCGGGTGCATCACCTCGCCCGAGGTGGTCGTCCGCACCGGCCTCCAGCGCAAGGTCGGCGGCTACGACCCGAAGCTGCCGCACGCCGGCGACATCGAGATGTGGATGCGGCTCGCGGCGCACGCCGACGTGGGCTACGTCCGCGGCGCCGACCAGGCCTTCTACCGGGTCCACGGCAACAACATGTCCACCACCGACTTCGGCGGCCAGCTCGACGACCTCCGCCAGCGCCTCGTCGCCTTCGACTCGGTGCTCGACAAGTGCGGGGACCTGCTGCCGGACGGGGACCGGCTGTCCAGGGCCGCCCGGACCCGGCTCGCCCGGTACGCGCTGCGGCGCGCCTACCGGGCGTACGACCGGGGCCGGACCGGGGTGGTCCCGGTGGAGGAGCTGGAGGCCTTCGCCGCCGAATGCGTGCCCCGGTACACGGCACTGCCCGAGTACCGGGCGCTGGTCCGGCGGCGGCGGATCGGGGCGCGCACCATGCCGTACCTCCAGCCGCTGGTGCTGTCGGCGGTCGCCGACCGGGGACGCGAGTGGCTGTGGTGGCAGTCGTGGAAGCGGCGAGGGATCTGATGGACCACCGGCACGACCCGCACGACCCGCACCACCCGCACCATCCGCACCATCCGCACGACCGGGACCGCCGCCCTTCGCGGCGGTCCCGCCCGCGGTACGTCGAAGGCTCAGCCGGCCGCTGCGGCGCTCACCACCCGCTCCCCGCCCGGGTGCCGGCCGCCCGACCCGGCACCGGCCCCGGCGCCGGGTCCGGCGAGTGTCCCGGCGGGGGTTCCCGCACCGCTGCCCGTTCCGGCGTCGGCGCTCTCGCGCCGGCGCGGGTTCCGGCGTACCAGCAGCCGGTCGGTCCACAGGGCCGCCGGCACCCCGGCGACCGCGGCCAGCAGGGCGACGCCGGCCAGCGCCCGGCTCCTGGTGCCCTGCTGGGCGACCGCGGCCGGAGGCACCAGCTGGTCCACGCTCATCCGCGACGCGGCGGGGATGCCCTCCGCGTCCTGGAGCGCGGTCACGCGCCGGGTGTACGCCTCGATCACCGCGCGGACCGCGGCGTTCGCGGCCGCCGGGTCGGTGTGCTCGGCCTGCACCTGGAGCGAGGGGATCAGATAGCGCGGGGTGACACTGGTACCGCTGTTCCGCGGCAGCAGCCGGTAGTCGCCGGACACCCCCGCCGCACGCAGCTCGGCCCGGCCCTCGGGCGATTCCAGCTGCTGCACCACGGCGTACGAGACGGCGGCCAGCGGCGGTTGGAGGTTGGCCAGCTGGTTCGGGTGTCTCCCGGTGACCGGGGGCTTGAGCACGACGATCGCCGAACTCACGTGGACCGGGGTCGGGCGGAGCACCTGCACCGCTCCGGCCGCGGCGAGCACCGCCGCCACCACCAGGACGTACCAGCGCCGACGCAGCGCACGGACCAACTCACCAGGCGACACGGGGATTCCTTCCGTCCTGCACGATCCTTCCAGGACATGCGGCGGCCCGCCATCGAAACCGGCAGCCCGCAGGGGCGCGGATGAGCATCCGTGAAATGGGCGCCGTGCTGCGCCGCCGCTGGTACGTGATGGCCTCCCTGACCCTGCTCGGCCTGCTCGCCGGACTGCACCTGCACCGCTCGGTTCCGGTCGAGTACCAGTCGCAGAGCTCGGTGGCCCTGCTGGACTCCGCCGCGGTCGCCGAGCTCGCCCCGACCTTCGGCAACCCGATCTCGAACGCCGGCGGTTCGCTGGTGGTGACCGCGGACGTGCTGATCCGCACCCTGTCGGGGGCGGACGCCGCGCGGGCCCTCCACGGCCTCGGCGTCACCGACCCGTACGCGGTCGGCTTCGCCGCGAACACCTCCGGGCCGATGCTCACGCTGTCGGTCACCGGCACCGACCGGGCGAAGGTCCTCCAGGAGACCAACATCCTGACCTCCTTCGCCGGGGAACAGCTGGGCGCCCTCCAGACGGCCGCCGGCGTACAGCCCGCCTACTTCGTGCAGACCGCCCCGGTGGTGCTGCCGCAGACCCCGGTGCCGCTGCTCAAGAGCCGCTACCAGCAGGTGCTCGGCGTGGTGATCCTGGGCACCACGGCCGGGTTCACGCTGTCCTTCGTCGCGGACGGCGCGCTCGCGGCCCGGCGCCGCAGGCGCGCCGCCGCCGAGGCAGCCCGGGCCGCCGCCGAGGCAGCGGCTGCGGCCGGAGCGGCCGACGGCCCGGCCGCGGCCACCCCCGCCCCCCGAAGGTCCCGGCGGGCCGCCCTGCGCGCGGCCCGCGAGCGCCTCCCCGGGCGCCGCCGGGGCCGCAGCCCGGACGCCGCCGCACTGCTCACCGGCTACCTGGCGCTGGCCTTCTTCATCCCGTCGAACCTGACCCTGCCCGGCCTCGGCGGGGTGGGCACCCCGGCCAACGCCTACGCCCTGCTCTGCCTGTTCTGGTACCTGGCGGCCTGGCTGACCGGCCGGATCCGGCCGGCCGCCGGGACCCGGCTGCCCCGGGTCGTGATGCTCGTCCTCGCGCTCGCGGTGCTGGGCTCGTACCTCGCCAACGCGACCCGCGGCAGCTCGCACAAGGAGGTCCTCGGCGCCGACCGGGGCCTGATCGGGCTCCTGGTGTGGGTGTCGCTGGTGGTGCTGGTGACCGCCGGCATCCACGACCGGCCCCGGCTGGACGTGCTGCTGCGCCGGATGGTGGTGATGGGGGCGGTGGTGGCCGCGATCGGCTACTACGACTTCTTCACCGCGACGAACATCGCCGACAAGATCAGCATCCCGGGCCTGCAGTCCAGCGTCCCGCAGATCGCCACCCTGGACCGCGGCTCGTTCACCCGGCCCCGCTCCACCACCGCCCAGCCGCTGGAGTTCGGCGGGATGCTCGCCATCCTGCTGCCCTTCGCCGTCCAGCAGGCCTTCGACCCGGTCCGCCGGCACCTGGCCCGCTGGCGGCGCTGGGCGCCCGTCGTGCTCATGGGCGGCGCACTGCCGCTCACCGTGTCGCGGACCTCCATCATCGGGGCCCTGCTGGTGGTGCTGGTGATGGTGCCGCGCTGGAAGCCGGAGCGGCGGTGGGCGGCGATCGGCCTGCTGTGCGGGGCGGTCGCCGCGTTCAAGGTGATCATTCCCGGCCTGATCGGCACCATCACGGCCCTGTTCGCCTCGTTCCTCTCCAACGGAGACAGCAGCACCCAGGCACGCACCGTCAAGTACGGCGCCATCGTCCCCTACCTGGAACAGCGCCCGCTGTTCGGCCGGGGCTTCGGCACGTTCACCCCGAACCTGTACTTCTTCACCGACAACCAGTACATGCTCACCCTCGCGGAAATGGGCCTGGTGGGACTCGCCGTCCTGCTGGTGCTGTTCTTCACCGGCATCCACCAGGGCGGCGCCATCCGCCGCCTGGCCCGTACCGAATCCGACCGGGAGCTCGGGCAGGCGTTCTTCGCCTCGGCCGTGGTCTCCCTGGTCATCAGCGCCACCTTCGACAGCCTCAGCTTCCCGATGTTCGCCGGGATGTTCTTCCTGACGATCGCCGCCGGAGGCAGTTACCTCGGCTTCATCCGGCGCGCCGCGCCGAAGCCCCGAACCGCGGAGTCCCCATGTCCTCCCGTCACCCCGGACCGGGTCCCGGTCCCGTAGCCGTCCTCGTCGTCACCTGGAACAGCGCCCGGGTGCTGCCCGCGTTCCTCGCCTCCCTGCCCGAGGGCATGGCCGGGCTCGACTGGCACCTCGTCGTCGCCGACAACGACTCCGCCGACGGCACCGCGGACCTGGTCCGCTCCCTCGCCCCGGACGCCACCGTCGTCCAGACCGGCCGCAACGCCGGCTACGCGGCCGGGGTGAACGCCGCCCTGGAGGCCGCCGCCGGCCGGCACGGCGGCTTCCGCGCCGCCCTGGTGTGCAATCCGGACGTCCGGATGCGGACCGGCTGCGCCGCCCGCCTCGTCGACGCCCTCGACGCCCCCCTGTCCGGCGGCCGCCGGGTCGGGATCAGCGTCCCGCTGCTGTACGAGGAGGACGGCACCCTCCACCACTCGCTGCGCCGGGAGCCGCGCGTGACCCGCGCCCTGGGCGAGGCCGTGATCGGCAACCGCCGCGCCGGCCGGTTCCCGCTGCTCAGCGAACTGGTCACCGACCCGGCCGCGTACCGGCGGGCCACCGTCGCGGACTGGGCGACCGGCGCGCTGATGGCCCTCTCCCGCCCCTGCCTGGACGCCTGCGGGCCCTGGGACGAGTCGTTCTTCCTGTACTCGGAGGAGACCGAGTACTGCCTGCGGGCCCGCGACCACGGCTTCGCCACCCGCCTGCAGCCCGCCGCCTCGGCCGTCCACCTCGGCGGGGACTCCCGGGTCTCGCCGCGCCTGTGGACCCTCCTGACCCTCAACCGCGTCAGGCTCTACCGGCGCCGCCACGGCGCGGCCGCGACCGCCGCGTTCCGCGCGGCCGTCCTGCTGCGGGAGACCTCGAGGGCGGCCCTCGGCCGGCCGGCGAGCCTCGCCGCGGCCCGGGCCCTGGCCGGCCCGTCCGCGCTGCGGGCCGTGCCCGGGCCGTGACCCGGCCGGGTCACCCGGAGGGCGCCGGCCCGTCCCAGGCGGTGTAGAAGCTCCCCGGGTTGACCAGGTAGCGGACGGTGGGGCGGGGCAGGTGCCGGACCTCGTGGCGGCGCCCGTAGCGGCGTACGAGCTCCCAGTCCTCCCGCGGCAGGACCTCGGGCGTCCGCCGCAGACGGCTGAAGTGCAGGGACCGGGTGCGGCGGGCCACGAACGCGTTGGTGTCGAGGAAGGCCTCACGGGCGGCCCGGCGCCGGTCGAACGGCACCGACAGCACGTCCCGCTGGGAGCCGTCGGGGAGCACCCGGCGCAGGGCGGTGTACACGGCGTCCGGCCCGCCGGGCGGCTCCAGCACCGCCAGGGCCTGCTCCAGGTGGTCGGGCTCCCACAGGTTGTCGTCGTCCAGGAAGGCCACGTACCGCGAGCGGGTCAGCCGGATCCCCACGTTGCGCACGACCCCGGCCGTGCCCGTGTTGCGGGCCAGGGACACCGCGAACAGCCGTGGGTCCGGCGGGAGTTCGGGCAGGCCTGCGCCGTCGTCGACGACGATCACCACCTGGTCGGCCACCGTCTGCCCGAGGGCCGAGCGGACCGCCGCGCGCAGTGCCTCCGGCCGCCGGTGGGTGGCGATCACGGTGGCGACCAGGGCGGTCGGGGGCCGGCCCAGCAGGGCGGCGAGCCGGCGGGTCTCGGCGTCCTCGAAGCGGCGCAGCCGCACGGCGGAGGGGGCCAGCAGGACCTTGTTCCTGGCCTCGAAGAGCACCAGCCAGCCGAAGGCCCGCTTCAGCAGCTCCCAGGGGGCCCGGGCGATGCGCCGCATCATGTCCTCTCGGTCGTCAGGGGGAGGCCGGGGGCGGGACGGGCTTCCCGTCGGCCATGCGGTTGCCGCTCCACACGTTTCCGGCGCCGCCCGCGTTCCAGGCGGTGGCTGTGCCGTACGCCCCGGCCGCGGCGTGGTATTCGGTGGAGAACACGTTGTCGGTGACCTTGATGCCGGTGGCGCCGGGACCGCCGCCGTAGAGGGTGTAGGCCCCGCCCGCCAGCCAGTTGCGCTCGACGACCACGGAGGAGACGACACCGGTGTCGGCGAAGAGCCCCACGGCGGCGGTGGCGCCCTGGTCCACCCGGACCGGGTTCAGCAGGGTGTTGTGGCGGACGGTGAGGCGGCCCTTGTTGCCGCCGCCGCTGATGACGGCGTCGGTGTGCTGCCACTCGCCGGTCTTGTTGCGGAAGGCGACGATGTCGTGCACGTAGTTGTCGTGCAGGTCGCCCTGGCCCATGGACAGGGCGTTGCCGAACACCGAGATGTCGCACCAGCCGACCTCGATCGAGCTGCCGCCCATGTTGGACACCGCGTAGTTGACGCCCCCGTTGTCGGGGCCCTTGCCCGGAATCGCGGTGATGGTGGTGTACAGGACCTTCAGACCGCTGAAGCCGGGGCGCAGGTTGATCCCCCACCAGTTGGTGGAGGTGATCCTGCTGTCGATGACGGTGACGTTGTTGGCGTAGACGTCCAGGGAGCCGTGGATGTCCCAGCCCTTGATGACCGTGCCGTCGGTCTTCACGGACATGTTGCCCGTGTCGTGCCGCTCCAGCTCGATCCGCGGGCCGGTGGTGGTCCCGTCGGGGAAACCGCAGGCACCGGGGGAGGAGCAGGCAGGGGCCGGGGTGGGCGGGCCGCTGCTGCCGGGCGGGGCAGTGGCGGAGGGCGGGGCCGCGGTCGAGCTCGCCGTCTCGCCGGCGCTCGGGTCCGGGGAGGGCGTGGCCGCGGGCGGGGTGGGGTTGCCGGGGCCGGGGCAGTCGGGGGCGCCGTCCGGACACGGGCCGGCTGCGGGCTCGCCCATCCCGGTCCGCTGTGCCTGGTACAAGGTGAGGGCGACGACCAGCACGAGCCCGGCCAGCAGCCAGGCCGCGAGGCGCTTCCTGTGGTGTGCCACGGCCGCTACCCCTTGACCGTCGCGGTCGCGCCGACGGCCCTGGGACCGCGCAGGAAGCCCAGGCTGGGCAGCACGCACAGCACGTAGCACAGGGTGCCGGCGGTCCCGGTGGCGAGCAGCGCCACGATGCCGTCGCCGAGGAGCCGCTCCAGGCCCAGGACCACGGCCGCCATGACGGCGCCGCCGAGGAAGGGCCAGGCGCAGGCCCGGGCCACGGTGCCCAGGCGGATCCCGGCGCGGTGCAGGGTGGCGAGGAACACCGGCACGACGACGGCGCCGGCGACCAGGACGTGCCCTTGGGCCACGCCCACGATCCCGTTCGCGCGGGCGCCGATCACCAGGGCGGGGATCAGGACGACCAGCCACAGGGCCTGCACCGCGATGAGGGACCGGCGCCGTCCGACGGCCACCAGGCAGTCGTAGGACAGTTCGCAGGCGATCCGTACCAGGCCCAGCGCCATCAGCCAGGGCAGCGCGGCGGCTGCGGGCAGCCAGCGCGCGCCGTAGACGAGTTCGACGATCGGCGCGGCGAGTGCGGCGAGCAGTACGCAGAGCGGGACGGTGCCGGTCATCACGACCCCCAGGCCGCGGCCGAATCCGGCGGCCAGGGCGCCCGGGGTGTCGGCCAGCCGGGAGAACCCGGCGAAGGAGACGCGGCGGGCCGCCTCGGAGATGATCCGCACGGGCCAGCCGGAGATGTTGAAGGCGAGCACGTAGAAACCCAGGGCCAGCTGGTCCAGGGAGGAGCCGACGACCATGGTGTCGACGTTGACGACGCCGAGGGCGAGCATGCTGGCCCCGGCGAGCGGCAGTCCGAAGCCCAGCAGGGCGCGGGCCTGGGCGGCGTCCCAGCCGAACCGCAGGGTGCCGGGAGCGGCGAGGCAGCAGCCGGCGAGGGCGGCGGCGTTGCCGGCGACGGAGCCCCAGGCGAAGCTCATCGCCCCCCAGCCCTCGACGGCCAGCAGCAGGGTCACCGCGGTGCTGAGGACGAAGTTGACGGAGTCGACGGCCATCCGCCGGCCCTGCGCGAACTCCCGGGTGAGGAAGCCGGCCGGCACCTGCGACAGCCCGTCGAGGACCACGCACACGCACATCACCCGCAGCACCCCGGAGGCCTCGGGCGAGCCGAGCACCCGGGCCACCGCGGGGGCCGCCGCGAACAGGGCCGCGTACAGCAGGCAGCTGGAGACGGCGCTCAGGGTGAGGACGGTCGGGGCGAACCGGCGGGGGTCCCCCTCCCAGCGCACGATGGCCAGCGAGACGCCGAGCTCGTTCGCGGAGAGCAGCACCAGCAGGACCGTCTGGGCGATCCCGTAGACGCCCCAGGCCTCGGGTCCGAGGAAGAACCGGGCGAGGATGATGCCGGTCGCGAAGTTGCCGAGGCGCATGACGACGGTGTTGACCAGGCTCCACCGGGCGGCGGAGCCCACCTTGCGGCCGAGCGGCGGTGCTTCGGGCGGGGCCTGTGTCCCGGTCGCGGGCCCGGTCACGTCGGCCCCGCACTGCCGGACACGGCCTCGGGGGCCCCGGCCCCGGGCGCCGCCCCGGTCCCGGGTGTCCCGTCGGCCGCGGCCTCGGTTCCGTTGGCGGGGGGGGGGGGGGGGGGGGGGGCGGGGGGGGGGGGGGGGGGGGGGGGGGGGGTGGTGGGGGGGGGGGGGGGGGGTAGCCGACAAAAAACACAAACCACCCCAAGAACAAACAA